>KL569413.1:40441-42942 GCA_000715685.1 Streptomyces lilacinus | reverse complement strand
CGCCGAGGTGTCCCGGACGACCGGGCTGCCGCTGACCGAGGCCCGGGACCACTTCGAGGCGCAGGGCGCGCGCGACGGGCTGGTGGAGACCAGCGGGCAGCTGCGCACGATCGCCGTGGGCCTGACGAAGATCGCCAACGATCTGCGCTGGATGGGCTCCGGCCCCCGCACCGGACTGGCCGAGATCAACCTGCCCGACCTGCAGCCCGGCTCCTCGATCATGCCGGGCAAGGTCAACCCCGTCGTCTGCGAGGCCGTCCTGATGGTGGCCGCGCAGGTCATGGGCAACGACGCGGCCGTCGCGACGGCCGGCGCCGCCGGGAACTTCGAGCTCAACGTGATGCTCCCGGTGATGGCCAAGAACCTCCTGGAGTCCGTGCGCCTGCTCGCCAACGCCTCCCGACTGCTGGCCGACCGCACGGTCGACGGGATCACCGCCAACGTGGAGCGGGCGCGCGAGTACGCCGAGTCCTCGCCGTCCGTGGTCACCCCGCTGAACCGATACATCGGCTACGAGGAGGCGGCGAAGGTGGCCAAGAAGTCCCTTGCCGAGCGCAAGACGATCCGCGACGTCGTCCTCGAGTCGGGCTACGTGGACCGCGGACTGTTGACGCGGGAACAGCTGGACGAGGCGCTGGACGTGCTGCGCATGACGCACCCCTGAGCCGCCCGGGGGCCGCCCGTGAGCCGCCCGGGGGCCGCCGGCCCGCACCTTTGGCCTGTACCTTTGCGGCGCAGGTCACGGCACATTGGTGGCCGGGGCACCTAAGATCTGCGCATGGCAGCGGAGACCACGGACACGACGGGCACGGCAGGCGGCGCCTTCTGGGCGCCCGGCGACCAGATCCTCTGGCGGTACCGCGACAACGGCACGGGCAGATTCCACATCTGTCGTCCCGTCACCGTGGTGGAGGACACCGCCGAGCTGCTCGCCGTCTGGATGGCCCCCGGCACCGACTGCGTCAAACCGTTGCTCGCCGACGGCACCCCCATCCACCGCGAGCCCCTCGCCACGCGCTACACCAAGCCGCGCACCACCTCCGTGACCCGCTGGTTCGGGCCGGGCGTGCTCAAGCTCGCCCGGCCCGGGGAGCCCTGGTCGGTCTGGCTCTTCTGGGACGCCGACTGGCGCTTCCGCAACTGGTACGTGAACCTCGAGGAGCCCCTCGCCCGCTGGGCGGGCGGCGTCGACTCCGAGGACCACTTCCTCGACATCGCCGTCTACCCCGACCGCAGGTGGGAGTGGAAGGACGAGGACGAGTTCGCGCAGGCGCAGCAGGCGGGCCTGATGACCGCCGCCCAGGCCGCCCGGGTGCGGGAGGCCGGGCACGCCGCGGTCGAGCTGATCGAGTCCTGGGGCCCGCCGTTCGCCGCCGACTGGGAGCGCTGGCGGCCCGACCCGTCCTGGCCGGTCCCGGGCCTCCCGGGCGACTGGGACCGCACGCCGGCACGCGTCGGTGCGTGATCAGGGTGTGGACCTCGGTGTGAATCGGCGCCGGAACCGCTTGCTTACTCCCCGCGCGGCAACCGTAGGATCGGCCTCCACGATGCTTCGCCCGGCGGAACACGATCGGAACACGGGCGGGGCACGGCAGGGCACGGCAGGGCACAGCAGGACGACACGACACATCGGACGGACGGTCAGGTCACAGAAGGGGCGGGAGCCGTGAGCGGTGACGACCAGCGGGACTACGACGGCTACGCCCGGTTAGGGCTGGACCGCAGCGGCCAGGCCGAGGCGTTCGACGCCATCGGCGACCGCTACGACGAGGCCTTTCCCCACAAGGAGGGCCAACTCGCCTCGGGCGCCTGGCTCGCCGCGTCGCTGCCGGCCGGCTCCCGCGTCCTGGACGTCGGCTGCGGCACCGGCCTGCCGACGGCCCGTCAGCTCGTCGACGCCGGGCACGAGGTGGTCGGCGTCGACCTCTCCCCCGGCATGCTCGACCTCGCCCGCGCCAACGTGCCGGGCGCCGCCTTCCACCTGGGCGACCTCGCCGCGCTGCGCGACGGGAGCCTCGGCACGTTCGACGGCGTCGCCGCGTTCTTCTCCCTGCTGATGCTGCCGCGCCCGGAGATCCCGTACGCCCTGCGGATGCTGCACGGCCTGCTCAGACCCGGGGGCCTGATGGCGCTCTCCATGGTCGAGGCCGACGTGGACGACTACGCCTTGCCGTTCCTCGGCAGCACGATCCGGGTATCGGGTTACCTGCGGGACGACTTGCGCCAGGTCGTACGCGACGCGGGATTCGAGATCGCCGGCGAGAGCTCGCTGGCGTACGCCCCGGCCAGTACGGACGTCCCACCCGAGATCCAGCTCTTCCTCGACCTGCGCCGCGCCTGACCCCCGTGCGCCCCTGCCGGCACACGCCCCGACGGATGGAACCCCACGCGTGACGGAGCATCCCCACTCCCACGGAAGACCACGGCCCGCCCCCGCCCCGGAGGCCCCGGACGCACCCGCCGCCGCCCGCGTCCCCCGCCAACCTGTCTCTTATACACAT
>KL569413.1:39684-40164 GCA_000715685.1 Streptomyces lilacinus | reverse complement strand
GACCCGGACCACGTCGACGGCCGCGACGGCTCCATACCCGGCCCCGGCGGGGCGACCGGCCACGGGGCCGCGAGCACGAACGCCGGCATGCCGGGCGGCCCGTCGGCGCGCCCTGGCGCCCACCGGGACGCCGCTGCCAGCCGTCCTGTGGCCGCCTCCACGACCGGCGCTCCGACAGCCACCGCCGCGGCCGACGGCCGCGACAGCTCCGTACCCGGCACCGGCACAGCGGGCGCCCGAGCAGCAGGCACGCGTACCGCGCCGACCCCGGCCGCCGTCGTGCCGGGCGACGCCCCGGCCCACCCGGGCCACGTCGACAGCCGCCAGGGCTCCATACCCGCCGCCCCAGGAGCCGAGCCCTGCCCCCGCGTGGACCGCTCCTCCACGGCCGGTGTCCACGTGGCCGACGGCCCGTCGGGCCACCCGGACCACGCCGGCGACAGCCAGGGCCCCGTATCCCGCGCCGGCGCGGCGGCCGAC
>KL569413.1:38969-39401 GCA_000715685.1 Streptomyces lilacinus | reverse complement strand
GATCCGGGCCGGCCCGAGCGGGCCCGGCGGGACGGGGCGCAGAGCCGTGGCCGTGGGCAGGGCACGGCCGCCAAGTCCGGTGCGGACGACGGCGGCACGCCCCGTGCCCGCCGGCGGACCGAAAGCGATGCCGCGACCGCACCGGCCGGCCAGAGCGACGCGCACGGCTCCGCCGCGGCCGACGAGCCGGGCCGCCGCCGCGTCCCCCGCCAGGGCACCCGGCACCCCGAGAGGGAGACCACGGGTGGCGACGGCCCCGATGCCGTCGTGGCCGGCGAGCCCGGCCGAGCCGGGCGAGGACGGCGTGTCCCCCGGCAAGGGGGCGCGCAGCGCCGGCGTGGCGCGGCCGGGGGCGGCGAAGCCGCCGTCGCAGCGGCGGGCGACGGCAACGCACAGATCACCGCCGCAGTGGACGGCGACGCCGGCCGCCGG
>KL569413.1:38580-38824 GCA_000715685.1 Streptomyces lilacinus | reverse complement strand
GCGCCGGCCGCCGGCAGTCCGACATCGATGCTGCGGCCATCGCCGCCGGCTCGCCGGCCCCGCCCGCAGCGCGCCGGCGGGGCGTGCGGCGCCGCGGTGGCGAGGCCGCGGCCACCGCGGCGCGGGACGAGCACGGCTCCCCCCGAGCGGCCCGCAGGCCACCGCGCAGAGCGCCGACGTGCGGGCATCCGTCGGACACGGCAGCGGCGCCGGAGGCCGAGGGCAGGACCTGTCTCTTATACAC
>KL569413.1:37841-38337 GCA_000715685.1 Streptomyces lilacinus | reverse complement strand
GGGCCCGGGACCGCCGACGTGGCGCGCGCCGCCGCCGGGGCGTCCGGGGGCGGGGAGCGGCTGCGCTTCGTGGGGGCCGCGACGCGGCGGATCGCGCGCGGCATCGATCTCGACGAGATCGTGCTGGGCCTGTGCCGCGCCACCGTGCCGACGTTCGCGGACGCGATCCTCGTCTATCTGCGCGACCCCCTGCCCGTCGGCGACGAGCGCCCCGTCGGCCCCGTCGTGCTGCGGCTGCGCCGCACCGACCGGCTGCCCGACAGCGCGCAGGAGCGGCCCGACCCCGGGCCGGAGTTGGCCGAGGCGGCCGCGGAGCGCTGCGAGGTGCGCATAGGCGGGCCGCTCGCGGAGGTGCTGCGGGGTGTCCGGCCCGTCTTCGGGGACTCCTCAGCCGCGCGAGCGGCCCTGCCGGAGCTCCTCGGCGAAGGCCGGCACGTGCCGGACCGGCACCGTACGATCCTCGCGCCGCTGCGCGGCCGCCGGCGGGGGATCGGCG
>KL569413.1:36851-37534 GCA_000715685.1 Streptomyces lilacinus | reverse complement strand
CGACGACCTGCTCGTCGCGGCCCAGTTGGCGACGCACACGGCCCTCGGCGTGGACAAGGCGGTCCTCTACGGCCGCGAGGTCTACATCGCCGACGAGCTGCAGCGCACCATGCTGCCCGATTCGCTGCCGCAACCCACCGGCGTCCGGCTGGCGAGCCGTTACCTGCCGGCCGCCGAGACCGCCCGCGTCGGCGGCGACTGGTACGACGCGATCCCGCTGCCGGGCAATCGCGTCGCCCTCGTCGTCGGCGACGTCATGGGCCACTCCATGACGTCCGCCGCCATCATGGGCCAGCTGCGCACCACCGCGCAGACCCTCGCGGGTCTGGACCTGCCGCCGCAGGAGGTGCTGCACCACCTCGACGAGCAGGCGCAGCGCCTCGGCAGCGACCGCATGGCGACGTGCCTGTACGCGGTGTACGACCCGGTCGCCCACCGCATCGTCATCGCCAACGCCGGCCACCCGCCGCCCGTCCTGCTGCACCGCGGCGGTCGGGCGGAGGTGCTGCGCGTGCCGCCGGGCGCGCCGATCGGCGTGGGCGGGGTGGACTTCGAGGCGGTGGAGCTGGACGCGCCCGCCGGCGCGACCCTGCTGCTGTACACGGACGGGCTGGTGGAGTCGCGGATCCGGGACGTGTGGACGGGCATCGAGCAGCTGCGGGAGCGGCTGATCGACACCGCCC
>KL569413.1:36298-36633 GCA_000715685.1 Streptomyces lilacinus | reverse complement strand
CCGCCCGCCTCACCGGCCCCAACCCGCCGCCGCTCGAGCCGCTGTGCGACGAGGTGCTGGGCATGCTCGGTCCGGGCGACCGGGACGACGACATCGCCCTGCTCGCGGCCCGCTTCGAGGGCATCGCGCCGAGCGATGTCGCGTACTGGTTCCTCGACCCGCGCCCGCAGACCGCCCGTCAGGCGCGCAGGCTGGCCCGCCGGGCGCTGACGCGCTGGGGCCTGGAGGAGCTGACGGACAGTGTGGAGCTGCTGGTCAGCGAGGTGATCACCAACGCCGTGCGGTACGCGGAACGTCCCATCACCCTGCGGCTGCTGCGCACGGACGTGCTGCGC
>KL569413.1:31494-35987 GCA_000715685.1 Streptomyces lilacinus | reverse complement strand
GAGATGTGTATAAGAGACAGCCGATGGGGGGCGACCCGGCTGAGCACGGGGAAGGTGGTGTGGTTCGAGCTGGCGCTGCCGGCTCACCCGCGCTGAGGACACCGGTCCCGGGCGAACGCGGCCCAATTCTGGACAGTGTCCAACCGGCGGTTGTCGACGCCGTGTCGGTGGGGGTTCACTGGCTCGGGTGGAGGGCGCGCGTCCGCCCGCCCTCGTCGTTGCCGTCCGGGAGGCGTCCCATGACCGATGCGAACGACCCGGCGCACAGCGCCCCGTACACCACGGACAACGCCGGCATCCCCGTGGAGAGCGACGAGCACTCGCTCACCATCGGGGACACCGGCCCCATCCTGCTGCAGGACCACTACCTCATCGAGAAGATGGCCCAGTTCAACCGCGAACGGGTCCCCGAGCGCGTGGTCCACGCCAAGGGCGGTGGCGCCTACGGCACCTTCCGGGTGACCAACGACGTCAGCCAGTTCACCAAGGCCCACCTCTTCCAGCCCGGCAGGAGGACGGGGCTGCTGGCCCGCTTCTCGACCGTGGCCGGCGAGCAGGGTTCGCCCGACACCTGGCGCGACCCGCGCGGCTTCGCGCTCAAGTTCTACACGGAGCAGGGCAACTACGACCTGGTGGGCAACAACACCCCGGTCTTCTTCGTGCGCGACCCGATCAAGTTCCAGGACTTCATCCGCTCCCAGAAGCGCCGCCCCGACAGCGGGCTGCGCGACCACGACATGCAGTGGGACTTCTGGACGCTCTCCCCCGAGTCCGCCCACATGGTCACCTGGCTGATGGGCGACCGCGGCATCCCGCGCACCTGGCGCCACATGAACGGCTACGGCTCCCACACCTACATGTGGATCAACGGCGCCGGCGAGAAGTTCTGGATCAAGTACCACATCAAGACCGACCAGGGCATCGACTTCCTCACCCAGGCCGACGCGGACCGGATCGCGGGCGAGGACGGCGACCACCACCGCCGCGACCTGTTCACGGCGATCGCCGGCGGCGACGCGCCGACGTGGACGATGTACGTCCAGGTCATGCCGTTCGAGGACGCCGCGGACTACCGCTTCAACCCCTTCGACCTCACCAAGGTGTGGCCGCACGGCGACTACCCGCTGATCGAGGTCGGCCGGATGACGCTCGACCGGAACCCGGACGACTTCTTCGTCCACATCGAGCAGGCCGCCTTCGAGCCCTCCAGCCTCGTGCCCGGCATCGGCCCGTCCCCGGACAAGATGCTGCTGGGCCGGCTCTTCTCGTACCCCGACACCCACCGCTACCGCATCGGCCCCAACTACGCCCAGCTGCCGCCCAACCGCCCGCACACCCCGGTCGCCTCCTACGCCAAGGACGGCCCCATGCGCTACGAGCCGGCCCGCGTGGCCCGCCCGTACGCCCCGAACTCCTACGGCGGCCCCGCGGCCGACACCGATCGCTTCGGCGGGATCGCCGGCTGGGCGGCGACGGGCGAGATGGTGCGCGAGGCCTACCGCCGGCACCGCGAGGACGACGACTGGGGCCAGGCCGGCACCATGGTCCGCCAGGTCCTGGACGACGCGGCGCGCGCCCGGCTGGTCGACAACGTGACCGGCCACCTCCGGGCCGGCGTGAGCGCACCGGTGCTGGCGCGGGCGCTGCAGTACTGGCGCAATGTCGACAAGGAGCTGGGTGACCGGATCGCCACGAGGGTCAACGGCGACTGACGGCCGAAGAAGGCCCGGCCGCCTTCCCGTGGTGGGAAGGCGGCCGGGCCCTTGTCCGTACGTGCCTTACGGCGTCTGCGGCTGGATGCCACCGTTGGGGCGGGTGTTGCCGCCGCCGGTGTCACCGGTCGTGCCGCTCGTGGGGTTGGGCGACGGCGGCACGGGCGGGGTGGGCCGGCCGGTCGGCGGGGTGGGCCGGCCGGTGGGCGGCGTCGGTCCGTGCGACGGCGTGTTGCGCGAGGCCGAGCTCGACGGCGACGGGGAGTGCGCCGAGGCCGAGGGCGACGGGCTGCGCGAGGCACCCGGCGAGGCGGCGGCCGAGGGGGTGCCGGCGGGGGCCGCCGGCGGGACGTACTTGTCCTCGGTCTCCAGCTTGAACTTCGAGTCGTCCTCGTCGTCGTCGAAGACGGCCGAGGTGTACGCGCTCCAGATCCTCGCCGGGTAGCTACCGCCGGCCACACGCCCACCGCCGCCGGTGCCCTGCAGGGTGACCTGCTTGCCGCCGGGGCCCTCGCCGAAGAGGCCGACGGAGGTGGCCAGGCCGGGGGTGTAGCCGGTGAACCAGGCCGACTTGTTGTCGTCGGACGTACCGGTCTTGCCGGCCACCTGGTAGCGACCGGTGCTGATGACGCTCGCCGTACCGTCGTCGACCACGCCGGTCATGACGGAGGTGACGCCGTCGGCGGTGTTGCGGGAGACCACGCGCTCGTCGCTCACCGGGTTGGGCAGCTTGTAGGCCTCGCCCTTCCAGGACACCGACTTGATGATGCTGGGCGTGATCTTCTTGCCGTGGTTGTCGAGCGTCGCGTAGACGCCGGCCATCTCCAGCGGGCTCGCGCCCATCGAACCCAGCGACATGGACGGGACCTCGTCGAAGTCGCTCTTCATGCCGAGCTCGACGGCGGTCTTCTTGACCTTGGCGAGGCCGACGTCGACGGCCATCTGCGCGAAGACGGAGTTGACCGACTTGTTCATGGCCATCTGGACGTTGATCGGACCGTAGTCCGTGTAGTCCTCGTTCTCCGGGGCGAAGCCGACCGGTGCGCCCTTGTCGACCACGGGACGCTTGTTGTCACCGTTGTAGGTCGTGGACGGCGTGATCGGCTGCTTGTCCTGCGTCGTCGACTCGTTCTGCAGCGCCGAGGCCAGGATCAGCGGCTTGAACGTCGACGCCGGCTGGAAGTCGCCGCGCGTGGCGTTGCTGAGCTGGTGCTTCATGAAGTCCTGGCCGCCGAAGAGGGCCACCACGTGGCCGGTCTTGACGTCCACGGAGACCGCGCCGGGCTGGACGTGGCCGTCGACCTCGCGGGCCTTGGCGTCCAGGTCGTCCAGCAGCTGGCTCTTCATGGCCTTCTCGAGCGCGGCCTGCTTCTTCGGGTCGATGCTCAGCGTGATCGTCCAACCGCCGGCCGCGAAGTCGCTCTCCGGGCGGCCCTGGCGCTTGAGGTCGCGGATCATCTCCTGGCGGGCCGCCTGGACGAGGTAGCCGTTCTGGCCGGTGAGGCCGGCCGGCGGCTTGGGCTTGCCGGGCGGCTGGAACTTCATGGCCTTGCGCTTGTCCGCGTCCAGCCACTTCTTCTCGACCATCTTGTCGAGGACGTAGTTCCAGCGCGCCTCGACGTTGCGCTTGCCCGCGTCGGTGGCCGTGTCCCAGTCGTACTGGCTCGGCGCCTGGAGCAGCGCGGCCAGGTAGGCGCCCTCCTCGAGGGTGAGCTTGTCGACGTCCTTGCCGTAGTAGGCGCGGGAGGCGGCCTGGATGCCGGAGGCGTTGCGGCCGAAGTAACTGGTGTTCAGATACCCCGCGAGGATCTCGGACTTGTCCTTCTTGTCCTGGACCTTCAGCGAGATGATGAGTTCCTTGACCTTGCGGCTGACGGTCTGTCGCTGGTCGAGGTAGTAGTTCTTGACGTACTGCTGGGTGATCGTCGAACCACCCTGCTTGCCACGGCCCATGACGGTGTTGAGGATGCCGCGGGCGGTGCCCTTGAGGTCGACGCCGGGGTCGGTCCAGAAGTTCTTGTTCTCGGCCGCGACGACGGCGTGCTGGACGTCCTCGGGGATCTTCGTGAGCGGAACCTCCTCACGGTTGACCTCGCCGAGGCGGGCGATGACCTCGCCCTTCTGGTTCTTGTAGACGTTGCTCTGCGCCTTCGCGGCCGCGTTGCCGTCGCCCGGCACGTCCACGTAGAGGTAGAGCGCGTAGAACGAGCCGACCCCCAGGCCGATCACGGCCACGAAATAGGCAAGCAGCATCTTCCAGGTGAAGAACCTGCGTATGCCGGTCTTCTTGGGCTTCCCGCCGCCTTCTGCAGGGCGGCTGCCCTTCTTCTGCGCCCGTCGCGCTTCAGCTCGGCCCATCTCTCCCGTGGCTCCAGTCCGTCCGCCCCCAACCCAGCTCATGAAGCTAACACCGCAACTGCCACCAAACGCCCATCGATCACGGCAATAACGGACGTGACATACAGCACCCCGGATGGCGGGAACCCGGTGCGGAGTCGCGCGGCAAACCGTACAGGGCGATAATGTGCTATCACTTTGCTAGACAGCGCATCGCAGCGTCCATGCCGCGCGGCCGACGGTCGACGCGGCCCGCAGAACGGGGGTTCCACCATGTCCGTCACCACCGCCGAATCCGCCGAGATCCCGCCCGTCGCCCCGCGACCACGGGTCCACGAGACGCCCGCCCACGACATCGGCGGCGGCCTCGCCCTCACGCTCGGCCTCCTCGGCCTGCTCGGCGGCGCGGGCGCCGTCGCGGTCGGCGCGGCCGCCGGCTCCCAC
>KL569413.1:29259-31265 GCA_000715685.1 Streptomyces lilacinus | reverse complement strand
GCTCCCACCTGCCGAAGGGGGCGACCGTCGCGCTGATAGCCGGCGGCATCCTCGTCGGCATCGCGGCCATCGTCGCGATGTCCGGGCTGAACACCGTCGCCCCCGGCCAGGCCCAGGTCGTCCAGCTCTTCGGCCGCTACCGCGGCACCATCCGCACCGAGGGACTGCGCTGGGTGAACCCCTTCACCAGCCGCGAGAAGATCTCCACCCGGGTCCGCAACCACGAGACCGCCGTCCTGAAGGTCAACGACGCCTACGGCAACCCCATCGAGCTGGCGGCCGTCGTCGTGTGGCGGGTCGAGGACACCGCGCAGGCGATGTTCG
This sequence comes from Streptomyces lilacinus, assembly GCA_000715685.1. Classification (GTDB taxonomy): domain Bacteria; phylum Actinomycetota; class Actinomycetes; order Streptomycetales; family Streptomycetaceae; genus Streptomyces; species Streptomyces lilacinus. The sequence continues at coordinate 30,941 of KL569413.1, read as the reverse complement.
AGGTGGAGGACTTCCAGGAGTTCGTCGCCACCCAGACCGAGGCGGCCGTGCGGCACATCGCCATCGAGTACCCCTACGACGCGCACGACGAGGACGCCCTCTCCCTGCGCGGCAACGCCGAGGAGATCACCGAGAAGCTCGCGCTGGAGCTGCACGCCCGGGTCGAGGCGGCCGGCGTACGGATCATCGAGTCGCGCTTCACCCACCTGGCCTACGCCCCCGAGATCGCCTCGGCGATGCTGCAGCGCCAGCAGGCCGGCGCGGTCGTCGCGGCCCGCAAGATGATCGTCGAAGGCGCGGTCGGCATGGTGGAAATGGCCTTGGAGCGGATCACCGAGCAGGACATCGTGGAGCTGGACGACGAACGAAAGGCGGCCATGGTGAGCAATCTGATGGTGGTGCTGTGCGGTGACCGGGCCGCCCAGCCCGTCCTGAACACCGGCACCCTCTACCAGTGACGGAGGAGGCACCCCGGGCCCGACGGCCGCAGCAGCGCAAGCAGGTGCTGCTGCGGCTGGATCCGCAGGTGCACGACGCGTTGACGCGGTGGGCGAACGACGAGCTGCGCAGCGCGAACGCGCAGATCGAGTTCTTGCTGCGCAAGGCGCTGGCGGAGGCCGGTCGCCTCCCCGGCGACGTGGGCGCGATCCGCCGCCGGGGGCGACCGCCGAAGGCGGAGGGGTAGGGCACAAACGCCGGACGGGCCGAGATCAGCCCGTCCGGGGGGGCAAGGCGTACGGCAGCACCCGTAGCGCCGCGTCACTCCACGATGCGTACCGGCAGCCCCACCAGCTCCTTCCGCAGGGCGGTCGCGAACGCCTCGTACTCGCCCTGGCGCGCCGCGGACGACCGCATCGCCAGCGCGATGCGTCGCGAGGGCACGGGGTCGGCGAAGTAGCCGGTGGCGAGGTGGTCGCTGCGCCCGGTCTCCACCCGGAGCGCCGTGCGCGGCAGCAGGGTGACGCCGAGGCCGCCGCCGACGAGCTGGACGAGCGTGGAGAGCCCGGCGGCGCTGGTCGTCGTGGCCGGGCCGTCCGTGCGGCCGGCCTCGCGGCAGACCTCGAGGGCCTGGTCGCGCAGGCAGTGGCCCTCGTCCAGCAGCAGCAGGTCCAGCTCGCGCAGGGCGTCGCGGGGGATGTCGCAGCGCCCGGCGAACCAGTGGTCGCACGGGGTGACGAGGACGAAGTCCTCGTCGAACAGCGGGAGTTCGGTCACGCCGGGCATGCCCAGCGGCACGGCGAGGAGCAGCAGGTCGAGCCGGCCCTGGGTGAGCCCGTCGAGCAGCGAGGAGGTCTGCTCCTCGTGGACCTGCAGCTCGAGGTCGGGGTAGGAGTCGTGGACCAGGCGCAGGACGGTGGGCAGGAGGTAGGGCGCCACGGTCGGGATGACGCCGAGCCGCAGCACACCGGTGAAGGGCGCGCGGACGGCGTCGGCCTCCTCGATGAAGTAGCCGACCGCGTCGAGGACCGTGCGGGCGCGGGCGGCGAGTCGTTCACCCTCGGGACTGAGCAGGACCTTTCTCGTCGTACGCTCGAGAAGCTGAATGCCGAGCGTCTCCTCCAGGGCCGAGACGGCGCTCGAGAGCGCGGGCTGGCTCATGCCGATCGAGGTCGCGGCGTCGCGGAAGTGCAGGTGCTCAGCGACGGCGACGAAGGCCCGCAGCTGCGCGATGCTGGGCTGGC
>KL569413.1:24322-29003 GCA_000715685.1 Streptomyces lilacinus | reverse complement strand
AGTGCAGGTGCTCAGCGACGGCGACGAAGGCCCGCAGCTGCGCGATGCTGGGCTGGCGGGACCGGTCGAGGGGTATGGGGCACGTCATTGATAACCATCTCCAATCAACACTCACCAGTCTACCTATTTCCCCTATCAATGACTCCTGTGGCACTGTGGTTCCTGTCCAACCCCGCAGGAAACCTCGGAAGCAGAGGTTTCCTTCGTTGCAAGGAGAGCGCGTGCTCACTGTCGGTGACAAGTTCCCCGAGTTCGACCTGACCGCCTGTGTGGACCTCGACGCGGACAAGGCTTTCGCGCAGATCGACCACAAGACCTACGAGGGCAAGTGGAAGGTCGTCTTCTTCTGGCCGAAGGACTTCACCTTCGTCTGCCCGACCGAGATCGCCGCGTTCGGCCAGCTGAACGACGAGTTCGCCGACCGTGACGCCCAGATCCTCGGTGTCTCCGGCGACTCGGAGTTCGTCCACCACGCCTGGCGCAAGGACCACAAGGACCTCCGCGACCTGCCCTTCCCGATGCTGGCCGACGCCAAGCACGAGCTGATGCGCGCCTGCGGCGTCGAGGGTGAGGACGGCTACGCCCAGCGCGCCGTCTTCGTCGTGGACCCCAACAACGAGATCCAGTTCGTCATGGTGACCGCCGGTTCCGTGGGCCGTAACCCCAAGGAGGTCCTGCGGGTCCTCGACGCCCTGCAGACCGACGAGCTGTGCCCCTGCAACTGGAACAAGGGCGAGGAGACCCTCGACGCGGTCAAGCTCCTCGCGGGCGAGTGAGCTGATCTCCCATGGCCCTCAATGAGCTCAAGTCCGCGATACCGGACTACGCCAAGGACCTGAAGCTGAACCTCGGCTCGGTCATCGGCAACTCCACCCTGCCGCAGCAGCAGCTGTGGGGCACCGTCCTGGCCTGCGCGATCGCGACCCGTTCGCCGATCGTCCTGCGCGAGCTGGAGCCGGAGGCCAAGGCCAACCTCTCCCCCGAGGCGTACACGGCCGCCAAGTCCGCCGCCGCCATCATGGCGATGAACAACGTCTACTACCGGACCCGGCACCTGCTGTCGGACCCGGAGTACGGCACCATGCGCGCGGGCCTGCGGATGAACGTCATCGGCAACCCCGGCGTGGAGAAGGTCGACTTCGAGCTGTGGTCCCTGGCCGTCTCGGCCATCAACGGCTGCGGCATGTGCCTCGACTCGCACGAGCAGGTGCTCCGCAAGGCCGGTGTGGACCGCGAGACGATCCAGGAGTCCTTCAAGATCGCCGCCGTCCTCCAGGCCGTCGGCGCCACCCTGGACGCCGAGGCCGTGCTCAACGGCTGACGCACACAGCAGCAACGCCGAAGGGGCCCGTGGACCATCCGGTCCACGGGCCCCTTCGGCGTTGTCCGGCCCGGAGGGTCAGCCCACCGGCCGGGGCGGCGTCGCGGCGGCCTCCTCGGCGGAGACGTCGAGCACCGCGCGGGCCGCGGCGTCCTTCGCGTACGCGCGCAGATAGCCGACGACCGTGTTCGTCACCGCCACCAGCGGGACCGCGACCACCGCGCCGCCGATGCCGGCGACCATCGAGCCGGCGGCGACGGAGAGGACCACGGCCAGCGGGTGGACCCGCACCGCGCGGCCGAGGATGAAGGGCTGCAGCACATGGCCCTCGATCTGCTGCACCGCGAGCACCACGGCCAGCACCATCGCCGCCGTGAACACGTCACGCGTCACCAGCGCCACGACGACCGCGAGCGCGCCGGAGACGACGGCGCCGACGAGCGGGACGAAGGCGAAGAGGAAGATGAAGACGGCCAGCGGCACGTACATCGGTACCTTGAGGAAGTACAGCCCGATGCCGATGAAGATCGCGTCGATCATGGCCACTATCACCGTGCCGCGCACGTACGCCGTCAGCGTCGCCCACGCGCGCGGGCCCGCGCCCGCGACGCCCTCGCGGGCCGCGGCCGGCACCAGCTTCAGCAGCCACTGCCAGATGCGGGGGCCGTCGTAGAGCAGGAAGAGCGTGCTGAACATCGAGAGCAGGATGCCCGTCAGCACCTCGATGATCACTTGGACGCCCTCTATGCCGGCCGAGGTGAGGTCCTTGGTGTTGGTGCCGATCGCCTCGCTGAGCTTGTCGGCGATGTTGTTGATCTGGTCCTGGGTGACGTGGAACGGGCTGGTGAGCAGCCAGTGCTTCAGGTCGGTGATGCCGTGCTGCACCTGCTTGGACAGGTCGTCGACGTTCTCCGTGACCTGCCACACCACGAACCAGCCGACCAGCCCCATCACGACGAAGCCGGACACGAAGGTCATGGCCGTGGCCAGCCCGCGCGGCACGCCGCGCCGCTTGAGCAGGGCGACGGTGGGCTGCAGCAGGGCCGTGATGAGCAGGCCGGCGACGAACGCCAGCACCACCAGCCGTACCGCGCTGATCACCCGCATCAGCACCCACAGGGTGCCGGCGAGAACGAGCAGTCGCCAGCCCACCTCGGCCGCGACCCGCACGCCCCACGGCACGGCGGCGACGGGATCGGGCCGCGGCCCGGCCTGTGCGGCGGACGCGGCGGGCGCGGACGGGGACGCGGGGTCGGACACGGGGTCGGACGCGGTGGCCGGACCGGAGTCGGGCGCGGGTGCGGAGGCGGGGGCCGGCGCCCGGCCGGACTCGGGCGCGCCGTCGCGTCCGGCCTCCGTGCCGCGGGCCTCGAGCCGCTCGGCGAGCCGCGTCAGGCCCGCCCCCACGCCGCCCACCCATCGTGGCAATCTGGACATTCTTCTTCCTCTACCCCACTCCCCCGTGGCCATCCGTGGGGAGACGTTACCTGGCCGGAAAGACAACGCGGCCCCCGACCGGTCTCGGTCGGGGGCCGCGTCATGTTCAGCGGGGTCCGGAAGGACCTAGTACCACTGGTTGGCCTGCCAGAACGACCAGGCGCCGCAGGGGCTGCCGTAGCGCTCGTTCATGTAGCTCAGGCCCCACTTGATCTGGGTGGCCGGGTTGGTGCGCCAGTCGTCGCCGGCGGAGGACATCTTGGTGCCGGGCAGCGCCTGGACGAGACCGTACGCACCGGAGGACGCGTTGGTGGCCGTGTAGTCCCAGGTGCTCTCGTTGTTCACGATGTTGCTGAAGCACTGGAACTGGTCGCCCGGGACCATCTGGCGGGCCATCGCCTTGACCTCGGCGACGGAGTAGGAGCCCTTGACCGCGAAGGACGAGGCGTCGCGCGTCGCCGAGCGGCTCGCGACCTCTTCCTTGTCCGCGCGCTCCTTGGCGGCCTTCTCCTCGGCCTCCTTCTTCGCCTTCTCCTCCGCGGCTTCCTTCTTCGCGGTGGCGTCCTCGGCGGCCTGCTTGCGCGCGGCCTCCTCGGCGTCCTTCTTGGCGGCGGCGTCGGCGGCCTCGGTCTGCGTCTCCGCCTGCTGCGTGAGAGAAGCGGACTGCGCCTGAACGTTCTGGCCCGCGGGAATGCCCGCGAGGAGGGTGGCGTCCGCGGCGGTGGCCTCGACCCGGTCGGTCGTACCCTGGTCATGGCCCGCGGCGACACCGACAACGGCGCCAACGGTGGTGACCGCGGTGGCAGAAGCCACGGCGAATCCCCGGACCGAAATCCGGCTCACACGGTTTCCTTCCAGCATCGCCCGCATAGGTGACCTCGCGGACGCGATCGTGCCCCTGGCGCTGGCCTCCGTAGGCACCGGACCCCGAGGGGACCGGCCGGTCACTGGAGGCACTGACCCGGTGGGCCCTCCCGGAAGGAGGTCCGCTCAGTGCTCGGGCGGCATACGGCGACGCTGTTCAGTTGTGGTGTTCCGCATCGCCCCCGGAGGGGTCCAAGTGCCGTATGCGGGGCCTGACAGGACCCAGACTCTGCCTGAACGGCACGCTCCGAGGCAATTCTTGGTTACGTGGGAAAGCTCACACCCCGTTTATCCCTGCGCGTTCGCGGAAACAGCGGCGGCACACCACGGCGCGCGGCTAAGCTCCTCGGCTTCGCCGCGCGCCCCGGGTGCACGCATCACCTCAGATGCGGCCGTCCTCCAGCATTTCGGTCACCAGCGCCGCGATCGGCGAACGCTCCGAACGCGTGAGCGTCACATGGGAGAAGAGGGGATGCCCCTTCAACTTCTCCACCACGGCCACCACCCCGTCGTACCGCCCGACGCGCAGATTGTCCCGCTGCGCCACGTCATGGGTGAGAACGACACGCGAGTTGGCCCCGATCCGCGACAGCACGGTCAGGAGAACGTTCCGCTCCAGCGACTGGGCCTCGTCGACGATCACGAACGCGTCGTGCAGCGAGCGGCCGCGGATGTGGGTCAGCGGCAGCACCTCGAGCATGCCGCGGCTGACGACCTCCTCGATCACCTCCGTCGTCGTCACCGCCGACAGAGTGTCGAAGACGGCCTGCGCCCACGGGCTCATCTTCTCCGCCTCGCTGCCCGGCAGATAGCCCAACTCCTGGCCACCCACCGCGTACAGCGGCCGGAAGACCATCACCTTGCGGTGCTGCCGGCGCTCCAGCACGGCCTCCAGCCCGGCGCACAGCGCCAGCGCCGACTTGCCCGTACCGGCCCGGCCGCCCATGGAGACGATCCCGATCTCCGGGTCCAGCAGCAGGTCCAGCGCCACCCGCTGCTCGGCGCTGCGCCCGTGGATCTGTCTCTTATACACATCTCTGATGGCGCGAGGGAGGCGTG
>KL569413.1:22828-24128 GCA_000715685.1 Streptomyces lilacinus | reverse complement strand
CCCGCCCCAGCGCCCTGCCGCGCCCCGACTGCAGCACCAGTCCGGTGTGCACGGGCAGTTCGGCGGCCTCCGGTACGTACACGCGCTCGGCGGCGAAGAGTTCGTCCACCTGCTCGGCGGTGACGGTGAGCTCGGCCATGCCGGTCCAGCCGGAGTCGGTGATGGCCAGCTCGGCGCGGTACTCCTCGGCCAGCAGGCCGACGGCGGACGCCTTGATCCTCAGCGGCAGGTCCTTGGAGACGACGGTGACGTCGTACCCCTCGGCCTGCAGGTTGCGCGCGACCGCGAGGATGCGGGAGTCGTTGTCGCCGAGGCGGAAGCCGGCGGGCAGTATGCCCGGATCCGAGTGGTTGAGCTCCACGCGCAGGGTGCCGCCGAGCTCCCCGATCGGGATCGCCGCGTCGAGCCGGCCGTACTGCACCCGGTACTCGTCGAGCACGCGCAGAGCCTTGCGCGCGAAGTAGCCGAGCTCAGGATGGTGCCTCTTGGCCTCCAACTCCGTGACCACCACCACGGGCAGCACGACCTCGTGCTCCTCGAAGCGGGACATGGCTCCTGGATCGGCCAGCAGGACGCTGGTGTCGAGGACATAGGTGCGCCGGTCGCCGTCACGGCGCTTCTTGCTGGTCACCACGGGTGGACGAACCCCCTCGTGCAGAGGTAAGGGCGCGACGAAGTCGCGGGGAACGGGCCGGGTCCTCGGCCCCCCAGGGCGGCCGGTCGTCCGGCCCGCCGCGTCGGCCGCGCGGACCCTCGGGTCCGCTCGGTCCGCACGGCCGTCGTCCTGGTGCAAAGGGCCTCCCGGGCGGGCGGCCCCATGCCGCCCGCTGGCAGAGCGACGGTCCCAGTTCCGACCGTCGGCCTGCAGGGGATATTCCCGCTCCACCGCTTGACCATGCAACGGCATATGCGACGAGCAGGTGAACGATCGATCCGCCGTTGCTCGTACTGCCGTTCCTACGGCGGCGTCCCCCTCCGTTCCGTCAGTTCCCGTACCGGCGGTGGCGCGCCGCGTAGTCCCGCAGCGCCCGCAGGAAGTCCACCTTGCGGAACGCGGGCCAGAAGACCTCGCAGAAGTAGTACTCGGAGTGGGCGCTCTGCCAGAGCATGAAGCCGGACAGCCGCTGCTCGCCGCTGGTGCGGATGATGAGGTCCGGGTCGGGCTGGCCGCGCGTGTAGAGGTGCTTGGTGATGTGGTCGATGTCGACCTTCTCGGCCAGCTCCTCGAAGGAGTCGCCGTGCTCCGCGGCCTCCAGGACGAGCGAGCGGACGGCGTCGACGATTTCCTGGCGGCCGCCCG
>KL569413.1:14402-22550 GCA_000715685.1 Streptomyces lilacinus | reverse complement strand
CCGCCGTAGCCGACGGCGACGTTGACGAGTATGCCGTCGACGTCGTGCGTGTCCTGCTCGGCCTCCTTGAGCACCGACTGCGTCCGCGCGGGCAGCAGGTCGAGGGTGCCCACGTGGTGGACGCGCCAGCGGCCGTCGGCGGCCAGGCCGCGGACCGTGTTCTCGATGATGTTCAGCAGCGGACCCAGCTGGTCGGCCGGCCGGTCGAGGTTGTCCGTCGACAGCATCCAGAGCGTGACGACCTCGACGTCGGTCTCGGCGCACCAGCCGAGCAGCTCCGAGATCTTGTCCGCCCCCGCCTGGTGACCCTGCTCCAGGGTGAGGCCGTCGGCCCGCGCCCAGCGGCGGTTGCCGTCGAGGATGACGCCGATGTGCTTCGGCACCTGGTCGTGGTCGAGGCGGCCTTCCACCCGGCGTGCGTAAAGCCTGTACACCAGGTCGCGCAACTTCACTCTTCCTGCCCCTCCATGCCACGGCGGTCGCCCGAGGGCGCCACACTACTGCCAGCGTGTCGCGAGGACCCAACGAGGCCTGTCACAAGACCGTGATAGTCAGGTTCGCATGACCGATCCCTCGCTCTACCGCGCGGCCGAAACGCGCTACGACTCCATGGAGTACCGGCGTACGGGCCGCAGCGGGCTCAAGCTGCCCGCCATCTCCCTGGGACTGTGGCACAACTTCGGCGACGACCGCACCCTCGACTCGCAGCGGGCCATCCTGCGCAGGGCCTTCGACCTCGGCGTCACCCACTTCGATCTGGCCAACAACTACGGGCCTCCGCCGGGATCCGCCGAGCTCAACTTCGGCATGCTCCTCGCCCAGGATTTCCGCCCCTACCGGGACGAAATCATCATCTCCACGAAGGCCGGCTACCTGATGCACCCCGGCCCGTACGGGGAGTGGGGCTCGCGGAAGTACCTGATGTCGTCGCTCGACGCCTCGCTGCGCCGGATGGGGGTCGACTACGTCGACATCTTCTATTCGCACCGTTTCGACCCGCACACGCCGCTCGAGGAGACGATGGGCGCGCTGGCGTCCGCGGTCCGGCAGGGCAAGGCGCTGTACGCGGGCGTCTCGTCGTACAGCTCCGAGCAGACCCGGGAGGCGGCGCGGCTGCTGCGCGAGATGGGGGTGCCGGCGCTGATCCACCAGCCGTCCTACTCGATGATCAACCGGTGGACGGAGGACGACGCCCTGCTCGACACGCTGGAGGAGGAGGGCATGGGCTGCATCGCCTTCGCGCCGCTGGCGCAGGGCCTGCTCACCGACAAGTACCTCCAGGGCGTCCCGGAGGGCTCCCGGGCCTCGCGGGGGACGTCGCTGGACCCGGCGCTGCTGACCGAGGAGGTCGTGGGGCGGCTGCGCGGCCTGAACGAGATCGCGCGGCGCCGGGGCCAGTCGCTGGCGCAGCTGGCGCTGACCTGGGTGCTGCGGGACGAGCGGATGACCTCGGCGCTGATCGGCGCGTCCAGCGTGGCCCAGCTGGAGGCGAACGTGGCCGCTCTGGGCGCGCCGGCGCTGGAGAAGGCGGAGCTGGCCGAAATCGATGCCCTCGCGGTGAGCACGGAGGGCGTGAACATCTGGGCCGCTCGGAACGATTCCTAGATCATTCGGGTGTCGGGCCGGGGTGGTGCGGGGGTCACCCGGCGGTCGGGGCGCCCGGCCGACGGGTGGGGCGCACGGTGCGCGACACGATCCCGATACGGAGAGTGATCAGGGGGAAAGAAAACGGGCCGGTCCGTGGGGGGGATACGGACCGGCCCGAGGGGGGGTTTCCACCATAACCGGTCCGAGGCCGTGCTTCACGCATCGACGAGGGTGACAATCCGTGGTGTGCTGACTTGTGACCTTCGGTTGGATCTTGAAACCATCTTGATCGACGGTCGCTTCGAGGGCGCTCTAACCCTTCAGCACTGGACCTACAGCGTAGAACCAGCCATGGCGTCCACATCCGGAATGATCTCCGCCGGGGCTGCCGAAAATGTCGTGCGAAGTCATCGTCGGCTTGACGCCATTCCGCATTCTGGACTTGATCACGGCCTTGATCACGGCGCCGACGTCATCGACGTCACACGGGCGGAGGTCGCGGGGGCGGTGGCGCCGGCAGCGGAAGGCGTCGTCGCTGCGCGCCGGTGGGCGGCCCGGCCCGCGAGGTCGGGGAGCAGGGTGAGGACACCGAGGGCGGCCATCGCGGCACCGAGCCACAGCGGGGACCGCAGGCCGAAGGCGTCGATCGCGAGTCCGCCGACGGACGAGCCGATGATGATCCCGCATGTGATGAAGGACGAGTGGATGGTGTTGACCAGCGGCCGGGCGTTGCCGGCCCGCTGGACGCGGGTCACCAGTGCGGGGTTCATCGTGACGCCGACCAGACCGATGCCCAGCATGCACACCACCGTCGGCACCTTGAGGTGGGCGAGCAGGGCGAACCCGACGAGGAAGCCGAGATTGAGCACCAGGCCGACCAGGAGGACGGGCACGGCGTGGCGGTCGGCGAGCCGGCCCACGATGTTGTTGCCGATCACGGTGGCCGCGCCGTAGGCGATGAGCAGCAGCGGGACGGTGCCGGAGGCGAAGCCGGTCAGACCGGTGAGGATCGGGTTGAAGTAGCTGAAGGCGCAGAACGTCGCGCCGATCACGAACGTGCTGGTGGACAGCGCCCGCCAGAGGGCGGGCCGGCGGAACACCGCCAGCTCCTGCCGCAGGCTCCCGCCGTCCTCGGCCCGCTCGACGTTCGGCACCCCGACGAGCGTGGCCAGCGCGGCGAGGACGGCGAGGGCGGATATATGACCCAGAAGGCCGCGCGCCAGCCCAGGCGCTCGCCGACCAGGGTCGACAGGGGCAGGCCCAGCAGGGTGCCCAGCATGAGCCCGTTCAGGACGACGGACACGGCGCGGCCGCGCACCTCGGGGCGGGTCAGCTGGGCGCACACGGAAATCGAGACCCCGAACATCGCCTGCGCGGCCACACCCGTCACGACGCGCGCCACCACCATGACCGCGTATCCGGAGGCGGTGGCGGCCAGGATGTTGCCGAAGAGAAAGATCGCGAAGAGCACCATCAGCGCCTGCTTGGGGCGCGCTTTCGTGACGGCCATGGTGAGGAACGGGCCGCCGAAAGCCATGGCCATGGCGAACGCGGTGATCAGATATCCGATTTCCGGAATCGTGGCATCCAGTCCGTCCGCCATTTGGGGCATCAGTCCGGCGACGACGAACTCGCTGGTCACCATGGCGAAGATGCCGAGGGCCAGCACATATACAGCGCGGGGCATGGTCTGAGTCGGTCCTGTCGTGTCGCGTCGTGTCGTGGAGTTCGAGTTTTGTATTGATCGGTTCAAAATGCGGGCGGGGAAAGGCCTGGGTAGGGGGCGGGGGGCCCTGCCAGGAGGCTCGGCGGGTGGGTGCGTCAGAGCGCGGCGAGGGCGGTGCGCGCGACGCCTTCCAGCGCGGCGGCGTCGGCCCCGGCGCGGGCCGAGACCCGGAGGCCTCCGACGGTGGCGATCACGAAACCGGCGAGCGTACGGGCATCCTTGGCGCGGTCGATGTCGCCGTCCCGCTGACCCGCCTCGATGGCCGCGGTGAGCACGTCGAGCCGGCGCGCGTGGTCGCGCTCCAGCGCCCCGGCCACCTCGGCGTCGCGGGCGGCCAGCTCGACGGCGGTGTTGACGAAGAAGCACCCCCGACCGCCGTCGCCCGCCGCCCCCGACTCCTCGGCGACGATCCGGTCCAGGAGCGTGCCGATCTTCTCGCGGACCGGGAGGTCCTGCTCGAGGAGCTCGGCGAGCTCCTCGGCCTTGCGCTCCATGTAGCGGGCGAGGGCGCGCCGAAAAAGGTCGTGCTTACTGCGGAAGGTGTTGTAGATGCTGCTGCGACCGAGACCGGTGGCGTCGCACAGGTCCTGGGTCGAGGTCGCCTCGTACCCGGCGGTCCAGAACGCCTCCAGCGCGGCGTCGACCGCCCGCTCCTCGTCGAACTTCCTCGGTCGGGCCATGGGGTGACCGTAACAGGTTTTGGATCACTCGGTCCAATATTTTGAGGGTCCCTCCCCTCTCCCCCCTCCCCCTCACCGCACCGCCCCCATCACCACCCCCACCCACGCGCCCAGGATCATGAAGGGCCCCAGCGGGATCGCGTCGCCCCGCCCGGCCCGGCGGGTGAGCCGCAGCGCGTTGCCGTAGAGGGACCCGAGGAGCAGGCCCGCGAAGGCGCCGAGCAGCAGCGTGCCCCAGCCGTACCAGCCGAGGGCGCAGCCCAGGCCCAGCGCGAGCTTCACGTCGCCGAAGCCCACCCCGGAGGGATGCAGCAGGAACAGCGTCAGATACCCCCCGCCCAGCGCGAGCCCGCCCAGCACCGCGCGCGGCCAGGAGCCGGACGCGCCGGGTATCAGCGCCGCCGCGCCCAGCAGGACCACCAGCCCCGCCGCCAGGGGCAGGGTGAGGGCGTCGGGCAGCCGGCGCACCGACCAGTCGACGCCGGTCAGCACCACCCCCACCGGGGCCGCGAGCAGCCACACGGCCAGCTCGGGCCGCGCGCCCGCCGCCGCGGCGAGGCCCGCGCACACGAGCGCCGTCGCCCCCGCGGACCACAGCGCGCCCGGCCCGTACCTCCCTCCGCACTCCGCGCACCGCGCCGGCCCCAGCCAGCCGGCGACCGGATGCCCGCACGGGCCGGCGGAGCGCCATCCCTCCCCCGGCTCCACGGCCAGCCGGTACCGCGCACGCGCCGCGGGAACGGCGACCAGCGCCCCGTACACCGCGGCAGCGACGATCAACAGCCAGTCCATGCCCCGAGATTACGGACGATCGCCACTCTTCGCCGGGGCCTGTGGATAACCTCTCCCCATGGCCCGCCGACAGGTCCCCCTGGCCCCCCTGGTCCCCCCGGGCCCCCGACAGGACGGCACCGCCCGTCTCCGCGTCGCCGCGAGCGGCGTGACCGTCCCGCTCGAGATCGCCGCCTCCCGCCGCGCCCGCACCCGCGGCCTCCTCGGCCGCGACTCCCTCGAGGGCGCCCTGCTCCTCAGCCCCGCCGCCGGCGTCCACACCTTCGGCATGCGTTTCCCCATCGACGTCGCCTATCTCGACGGGGACTTCGCTGTCATCTCCCTCCGCACCATGCGCCCAGGCCGCCTCGGGCTGCCCCGGCTCCGGGCCCGTACGGTGCTGGAGTCGGCGGCCGGCGCGATGGCGGGATGGGGAATGCGGCCGGGCGTGCGCGTGGAGATCGTGCCGCAGGCGGATTCCCCTGCGTAAACGGATTACGTAAACGGATTACGTAAGCGGATTCCCCTGCGTAAATGGACAGTTGCCTCAGCCGTCACGCCGACGAGCGGCCAGCGTCCAGGCGCCGAGGCCGACCAGCAGCGCGACCCCCGTGCCGATGCCCACGTAGCCGACCGTCCGCAGCCCCTCGTTGCGCGGCCGGCCGCCGCCGGCCGCCGCCACGAGCTCCCCGCCGACGCCCCCGCCGCCGGCCTGGGCCGTCCCGGGTGCCGCTTCGGCCCGGCGCGCGCCCGCCACGTCCACCTTGAGGGTGACGGGCACGGCCCCGTCGTCCTTGCCCCGCCGCACCTTCGGGCTCACGCTCACCTGCAGGTAGTACCAGCCCGCGAAGCGCATGCCCCGGGCGGCCTCCCCGCCGTTGCCCGCGCCGTACGCGGCCGGGGGCGTGGCCAGGGAGACGGTGGCGGGCCTGCCCTGGTAGCCGCCGGTCTTGTTCATGACGTATCCGCGCGCGGCGTTGCTGAGCCCGAGCCGCACGCCGCTGATCACGAACGGTCCGGCTCCCGAGCCCGACCTCGCGCCGAACTCGGCGTCCGCGAAGAGCTGTTCGCCGGCGTCCACGGAGACGCGGTAGAAGCGGGTCTCGCCGGGCCGGAGCTCGTCCTTCCACACGCCGGCGCGAATCTCGGCGGCGTCGTTGAAGCCCGTGCCGCCCGTGATGCCCTCCGCGTCCCCCTGCAGCTTCGACGGCGCCTGGGAACTCCAGCTTCCGGCAGCGGACTGCGCCTCCTGCTCGGCGGTCTTGTGCGGGGTTTCCGCTGTGTACTTCAGCTCGACGGGTACGGCCGCGGCGTCCCCGCCCATCGCCTCCCCGCGCTGCACCACGAACCGGTACGTGCCCGCCGCCGCGCACGGCCCGCCGGGCTTCACCACGCGCTCCGCGTAGTCGGCCACCGGGTACGGGCCTCCGGCCGACAGGAAGGACCGGTGCCGCGCGGTCCCGCACGGGGTGCCGTCCGCCGCCTGCAGGGAGACGTCGATCCCGTCCCGCAGGCCCATCTGACCGCCGGGCCTCGGCACGGCCACGGCCGACACGTAGGCGCTGGACCGGGCGTCCAACTCCACCGAGTAGTACTTGGTTTCGCCCGGCTTGACGCTGTCGGTGTACGTGCCGGTGCCCGGCTTCAGCACGGGCCCGGGGACGGTGACGTCGGCCGCTCCCCGCACGGCGTTCGCCCCTTGCGCCATTCGGTACGCGCCCGGGCCCTCGGGGCCGTCCGCCGCCCCCGCCCTCGGCGCCGCCCCGACGAACACACCGAACGCCGTCGCCACCACGACGAGCCCGCCCCTCATGTCCCGCCTCCCTCACCGCTCCCCAGCCGCTCCGGGCGGCCCCATCCTGCCGCGCGGGCGGCACGGGCGCGACCGCTTGGGGAGCGGTCGCCCGCGGGATTTTGGTGAACTCTTGGGAGAATTCCCCCTTTTGGAATTTACCTGGGTATGTTACGGTAAGTAACCAAAGGTGGATTTTCCCGCTACGCTCCCCTGCGTCAACCGCGCCCATCACGCGCCGCACGAGGAGCCCCGCATGTGTTACGACGCCGACGCGATCCCGCCGATCCCCCACGGCCCGGCCGTCACCGCCGTTCGATCCGCCGAACCGCTGACGCTCACCTCCGCCGACGGCACCGCGTTCGCGGCGTTCCTCGCCGAGCCCGCGCGGCCCACCGGCCCGGGCGTGCTGATACTCCCCGACAACCGCGGCCTCAGAGGCTTCTACGAACACCTGGCCCGCCGCCTCGCCGAACAGGGCCACCCCGCCCTCGCCATCGACTACTTCGGCCGCACCGCCGGCCCCGACCTCAGGACCCGCGGCGCCGACTTCGGCGACATGCCGCAGCACATGCGGCACCTCGGCGGCCTCACCGCCGCCGGCCTCGACGCCGACCTGACCGCCGGCCTCGACCATCTGCGCGCCGCGTACGGCCGAACCGTTGCCGCGCTGGGCTTCTGCTTCGGCGGCCGCCAGGCCTTCCGCGCCGCGGCCCCGAAGTTCGGCCTCTCGGCGGCCGTCGGCTTCTACGGTTACCCCGACACCGTCTTCGGCGCCCCGGGCCCCACCCAGCTCGCCGCCGAACTCACCACCCCCCTCCTCGCCTTCTGGGGCGGCGCCGATCCCGACATCCCCGCCACCACGGTGTCCGCCTTCGACGACGCGCTGACCGCCGCCGGCTGCGCGCACGAGTTCGTCACCTATCCGGGTGCGCCGCACGGCTTCTTCGACGGCGGGACGGCGGACTTCGCCGAGGCGTCGGCCGACGCGTGGCGGCGCACGCTCGCCTTTCTGGCAGCACACTCCGGCGATCCGGAACCCATCGTTACGGTTTAATGCGGCAGCGGCGAGCGGGGCTCACGCTCCGCGTTGCGACAGAACGAGACAAAGCCCAACTCACTTGGGCAGCAGTCTTCATGAGTGCTTGTCGGAGGGGGCCGATCAACGCGGAATCCCGCCTCTCATATACCGTTACCGATCAGTACCAGCCACCCCGAGTGGCTGATACTGATCGGTAACTCGAGAAGGAGACCCATGCGTCGCAGTATTTCCGCTCTCGCCATAGTCGCCGCCCTCGCCGGCGGCGCGGTGATCACCGCCGTCCCCGCCCAGGCGTCCGGCCACACCGTCACCTGCGACACCGGCAAGATGCGCCAGGACATCGCCAACCTGAAGCGGAAGGCCGCCCAGCTCCGCAACCTCGGCGAGCGCGAGGCCGCGAACCGGACCCTGGCCCAGGCCGACGCCCTCCAGCGCCGGCTCAACCAGTGCATCGCGGCCGACGAGAACGCCTCCAAGCCGTGGGGTCGCTAAGCCTTCGGCTTCGCTGAACCAGGCTGATTCGGGGCTCGGACACCGCTCGGTGTCCGAG
>KL569413.1:3114-14091 GCA_000715685.1 Streptomyces lilacinus | reverse complement strand
CCCTTGCCGTATCCGCCCCCGTCCCGCCCCGCGCGTTTCAGCAGAGCGCTGCCGCGTATTCGGCGGCGCCGTCGCGGGGCAGGTGCGCCCACACCTTGGTGCCCTCGCGGGCGGGGGCGGGGCGGATGACGCCCCATTGCCCCTTGCACTCGTGCACGACGCAGGCCAGCAGGTACAACATCTTGTTGCGCCGGGCGGCGCACTGCGCCGCACTGTCCGGGTCGGCATGGTTGGTGTGCGGGTCCCACGCCACGATCCTGACCCCGTCGCCGCCGTCCGGCTGCTGCCGCCAGCCCAGTGACAGGTACAGCACCTTGCCGGGCTCGAACAGTGCGGCGCACGCCATGAGTTCGCCTGCCGCTTGCAGTGCGGGTGGCACGAGGTCGTTGAGCCCGTGCGCCCGGAGGGCGGTGAGCACGCTGGTGCGGGCGATGGCGGCGGCGTGGGGTTCGCCGGGGATGGCGTAGCTGTACGCGAGGGCGGACGGTTCGCGGTGCGGGGTGGGATAGTGCGTGACGTGGTCGGAGGGGGCGGCGAAGGTCGGGGTGACCATGGGGCAGAGGCTGACGGATGACATGCGGCAGCTCCCGGTGTGGGGTGTGATGACGTCTCGGAGTTCTCGGAGTTCGCACGCTGCGGCCGATGCCGGTGGCCTGTCTCCCTGACGCGGACACACCCCTCCCAGGGGAGGAGACTTCTGGGCATGCTCGCGCGATGCGCTTCCGGCTACGCGCTTGGCGTTGGCGGTGCGCTACCGAAGCTAGCGCGCGGCGGGGCCATTTGACCCTCCCGCGGGGAAAGTTAGCCCTCCCGAGTGGATGGCGACTGTTCCAGGACGGCAGACTGCTAGCGTCCGCATGCGGAAAGGGAAGCCATGGCACAGAGAACCTCACCCACCGTGCGTCAGCGGCGACTCGGCTCCGAGCTGCACAGAATGCGGGTGGCTGCCGAAGTCAGCGCGGAAGCCGTCGCTTCGCTGCTGGGCGTGGACCGGAGCAAGATCTCGAACATCGAGCGAGGCTTGCGGCCCATCAGCGCCGAACGGCTCCGTAGCTGGGCGTGCCACTGCGCTTGTGCAGACGAGGCCTACATCAACGCGCTGGCGGAGATGGCCCAGCCGAGCAGCAGCCGCGGCTGGTGGGAGCGCTACCGCGGGCTTCTTCCCGGGGGCCTTCTCGACATCGCGGAGATGGAAGCCCACGCCGCACGGCTGCGGGGCGCGCACATCGTCCACATCCCCGGCCTGCTCCAAACACCCGATCACGCCCGCGTGATCTTCGAGTCAGCGGTTCCAACGCTCCCTAAGCGAGAGTTCGAACTGAGAATGGTCCATCGCAGGGAACGTCAGCGACTTCTATTGCAGGACGATTCTCCGGAGTACTACGGCATCGTTCACGAGGCGGCGCTTCGGATGCAGTTCGGGGGCCGATCCATCGTGCGTGCCCAGCTGGAGCACCTGCTGAGCATGTCCGAGCTGACTCACGTAACCCTGCGAGTGGTGCCTGTAGTCAGCGGGGCCTTCCCGGGCGCAGGTCAGACGCTTGTGTACGCCGAGGGGCCGGTGCCGCAGCTTGACACGGTGCAGACGGACAGCACCCATGGGCCGGAATTCCTGCATGGGGACGCACAGTTGTCCAAGTACCGTACTCAGTTGGAATGGATGGAACGGCTGTCGTTGGATCCGAAGGACTCACGCGTGTTCATTCAGGACATCCTTCGACAGCTCTGAGGAGATCTCTCGATGCCGAACATCTCGTGGGAAGAACCGTACTGTGCGGAGGCAAGCGCCTGCTTCCGTATCGGCACCGACGACGAGGGCAATGCGTACATAGCGGTCGCCGGGGCGGAAGACAACTACCTCACCGACACCCACGATGCGCTCCGCGCCCTCATTCACGACATTAAAGCCGGCAAGGCCGACCACCTGCTCTGACGGGGCGCGGAAAACGCTACGCATGGGCGGCCTCGGTGGAGCCGCCCCCGTAGTGCCACTCGATCAGCTCGGGATGCCACTCCAGCAGCAGAATGGTCGCATCGTCGCTGAGGGCGTTGCCCTGGTACTCCAGGATCGCGTGGATGAGCAGCCGTAGGACCTCCGAGGGCTGCTGGCCGGCGGCGGAGGAGCGGATGATGAAGTCGGTGAATCGGTCCAGGCCGAACGCCTCGCCGTCCTTGCCGCGGGCCTCGGTGACGCCGTCGGTGTACAGCAGCACTCTGTCACCGGGTTCCAGCGTCGTGTTGTGCGCCTCGCGGCGGATGGGTTCGAGCTGGAACGGCAGCCCCATGGGCGGCTGCGGGGGGCTGTCCAGGGCATGCGGCAGCACGCCTTCGTTGCGGATCAGCAGGGGCGGCGGGTGACCGCAGTTGCACCACCGCAGCACGCCGGTGTCCACGTCCAGCTGGCACACCACGCCCGTACAGAACTGGTCGGGGAGCCACTCGGCGAGCGTCTGATCCACCGCCTCGATCATGCTCGGCAGATCGGCGCCGGAGCGGCGGCCGTTGCGGCAGCCGGCCATCACCACGGAGGTGGTCAGTCCCGAGGCGAGGTCGTGGCCCATCCCGTCGAAGATGCTGGCGTGGAGGATGTTCTTGGACACCGAGTGGTCGAAGGCGTCACCGCCGAGTTCGTAGGCGGGTTCCAGCACGGCGGTGGAGATCACGCCGGTGCGGCCGACACTGCGTGGTGGCAGGAACGCACGCAGCATCTCCGTCGGCAAGTCCATGCCCTGCGTGCGGATGCGGGCGACGAACCAGTCGCTGTAGGTGCGCTTGGAGGTGACCACCAGCGACAGAACCCGCGCCAGCATCCGGCACCGCCGCAGCCGCGCCCCGTCCAGCACCCCGGCCCGTACGCCCAGCACGCCGAGCCGCTCCGCGCCGTCCACCATCTGTCTCTTATACACATCACAGGGTGCGGTAGGCCCAGCCTCCCTCGCTGGAGTCCACCTGCAGCGGGTCGGTCTGGTCGTCGAGGGGGATGAGCAGATGCTGCTGGAGGTCGACGAGGTAGATCGTGGCGCTGTCCAGGCCGAGTGCCCGGGCGCACCGGTTCACCAGTCCGGGCAACCGGTAGGGGACGATCGCGTTGGCCTCGGCGAGCAGCCGTTCCAACGTCTCCTCGTCCGCCCCGGTGGTGACCGCCCGGTCGCACCTGTCGACCATGACACCACCTCCGCCGTCTCAGTCTCGCATCTATCCGTCCGACTCTCATTCCGGGCGGAAAGGGGCGGCGGAGCCGGCTAGCCCGTGCTCCTTTCGCCGGCATTGGCCTGCCACTGGCGACCCATCGCCCGAAACAGCGCCGGGTACACCCCCACGTAGCGAAAGGGCTTGATGCCCGCCATGTAGAGGGCGCCGAACAGGCCGTTCGGCTTCACCAGGACGGCCATCTGGCCGCGGTAGCCACCGGCGCCGTCCGGGACCCAGCCGATGTGCATCACCGCGTGCACGGTCTTGTTGGCCAACTCGGCCGCCCACTCGTCGTGCAGCTGGTAGACGGAGGCGAACGGGGCCGAACGGGGGTCGGGCCCCCGGGGGGCCTCGCGGAGGTCCGCCGGCAACCGGTCGCGCAGCGTCCGCACCCGGGCACCGAGGCCGGTGCCGGACTTGTCCCAGCCGAGCAGCTTCCCGAGCTTCCAGCGGAGGCCGAAGAGCATGCGGTACGCGGGCGAGGAGATGGTGGTCTTGTCGCCCGGACCGTTCGCGATCTGGCGCACGAGGTGCGCGAGGTCGTCGGGGCCGCCCGGTGTCGGCAGCGCCCATACGTCCTCTACGTGGAAGTCGCCGGCGATCTCGTGGATACGCCAGGGACGGGAGGTGTGTGCGGTTCTGGGGAGTCTCATGAACGGGCCCCTATCTATACGATGCCGTATAGAAAAAACTAGCCCCATCTATACGACCCCGTATAGATGGAGAAGACGTGACGGGAGGCACATCATGGCCACTGCCCGCACGCCTCGCGGCAAGTGGATCGAGGAGGGGCTTCGGGCACTCTCCGCCGGCGGCCCGGAGGCCGTACGGATCGAGTCGCTGGCGCAGGCGCTCGGCGTCAGCAAGGGCGGCTTCTACGGGTACTTCCGCAACCGGGGCACGTTGCTCACGGAAATACTCGACACGTGGGAGCGCGAGGTCACCGAGGCGGTGATCGAGCGGGTCGAGAGCGGCGGCGGAGACGCCAGGGCCAAGCTGGTGCGGCTGTTCACGATCGCGGGGGCCGGCGACAGCCCGATGACGAGCACGGTCGCCGAACTCGCGATCCGCGACTGGGCTCGGCACGACGAGGCGGTCGCGGAGCGCCTGCGCCGCGTCGACAACCGGCGGATGGAGTACATGCGCGCCCTCTTCGCCTCCTTCTGCGACGACGAGGCCGAGGTCGAGGCCCGCTGCCTGATCGCCTTCTCCCTGCGGATCGGCAACCACTACATCGCCGCCGACCACGGCGGCCGCAGCCGGGCGGAGGTGCTGGAGCTGACCAGAAAATGGCTCCTGGGGTAGCCCACCGGATCTCTTCCGGCAGCGCATACCTTCGCGCAGGGTCCCTTTTGCCCGGACCGGGGTGGGGAATTGTGCTGCGGGAGCATCGCGAGGCCCCACGGCGCCGGGCGCCTGCGCTTCCGACAGCGCCAACCCGCGCAGCGGAGCGGAGCAGGCCGCCCACGAGCATCTCCCCGTCCGCTTCCCCGTTTGCGGTTGCCCACAGTGACGAAACGGCGTTGCGCCAGCCGATCACTCGCGTCTAAAGTCGGCCGGGTGACTGCCGGGTCGGCCATGGGCCATGCACGAGTGGGGCTCCCGGCCTCGGCGTGAGTCCGAGGCGGGCGAGAGGCCCGCCCCCTTCTCCTTGTCTTTGCTTCCGGCGCCCGCGCGCGGCACCCCCGCGCGGGCGCTCTCTCCCAGCAGATCCAAAGACCGGAGAAACACCTCTCATGTCCTACCCCCCGCAGCACCCGCACACCTCCGAGCTGTCGGCGACGACCAGCGTCCAGCTGAACCACACCGCCGTCTACGCCCGGGACCGACGGTTGTCGGCCGAGTTCATCGCCGTGATCCTGGGGCTGAAGGTCGGTGCGCCGTTCGGGCCGTTCCTGCCCGTCGATCTCGGCAACGGCGTGACGCTCGACTACTACGAGAAGACCGACGCGCCGATCCAGTCGCAGCACTACGCGTTCCTCGTGCCCGATGAGCAGTTCGACGCCATGGTTGCCCGCCTGGAGGCGGTCGGCGTCACCTACTACGCCGATCCCAGCCACACCGAACCCGGCCGGATCAACCGCCTCTTCGGCGGTCGCGGCGCGTACTTCGCCGACCCGGACGGGCACAACATGGAGATCATGACCCGGCCCTACGTCCGCCCCTAGTACTCCAGCCGCACTTCGTTGATCGGGTGGCGAGTCTGCGCTGGTCATGGTCGTGGAGGGCTCGCCCCGGTGCGTCCGTGTGCCAGCAGTTGCAGGGATGGTCCGCGAGCAGCAGCCTGGAATTGGGGGACCGCCCACGATTGCGGGGTGATCAACCGTGGTCAATTTCATGCCCAAGTACCAGGAGGAGGACCACCAGATCGAGTCATGGGAGGTGGAGTTCACCGAAGAGGACTGGGGCGAATTCCGTAAGGCGCCGCACGAGTTCCTCAGGCGCATCACCGAGGCCGAGGGGCTGGAGGTCAACCGTCTTCTCGTCGATGCCTCGCTGCTGGAGGTGGCTCCCGACGGCGGCATCTGCCACGGGCACATCACACGACTCCACATCACGACCGGACCGGAGAAGTCCACCTACGCTTACAGCTGTTCCGGGCTGTGGGAGTAGCTCCGGACGTCCGTCCGGCGCGAGGGGCCCCTACCCCACCCCGTCGGGCTCACCCTCGGCCAACGCGAACGCGACGCGGCACCGTTCCACCTGATCGGCCACGTGGTCCATGAACCACCGCATGACCGCGTACGGAACCACGTGCTCGTCGTCACCGTGAATGCGCACGGTCGGCTCGGCCGCCGGGTCCTCGTCGGGCACCATCGCCATGACGAAGACCCGCCCGGCGCGGTGGGTGAGGGCGTCCGGCCGCCCGGCGCCCTCACCCGGCCCCGCCGGCAGCGGGACCGCTTCGCTCAGCTCCACGCACCAGGCGTCGTCCGGCAGGGAGTAGACGTACTGCACCGCGTAGTGGCGCCCGGCGTGTTCCAGCAGTTCAGGCATCCGGGGAGACTGTCAGACTTCCAGCCGGAAAGCACCCCGGGCGGCACCCAGGACGGCACCTCGGACGGCGCCCCGGACAGCATCCGGGAACGCCCCCGCGTGCTCAGCCGTCCAGCCGGGCCGCCGCGTACGCCTCCATCGCCTCGCGCTGGTACGCGGCCAGGCCCGGCGCGATCTTCTCGTACGCCGCGCGCCACGGCTCGTTCTCGACGCAGGAGCGCGCTATCGCGCGGTACTCCTCGGCGGAGACCGCTCGCAGCTCGGTCAGCCCGCGGTACTGGGCGTCGAGCTCGACCCGCACCGGGTCGGCGTCGGCGGGCGTACCGGCGGCCAGGAACTCGGCCATGCGGATCATCTGCGCCGTGCGCTCGCGCTGCCCGGCCTCGATCTCGGCCTCGCTCATGGTCGCGGTTCGCCGCTCGACCTCCTCGGCCAGTTCCGGGAAGTCGCGCAGGGTCTCCTGGTACTGGGCGGGTCGGATGCCCTCGAAGAGGTTCTCCGGTCGGTTGATGACGGTCATGGATCCGCCGTCCTTCCTGGACTGCTCCAGTTCGGTGATCGTGCGGGAGACGGTGCCGGCCAGGGCGTCGATGCGGTCGCGCTCGGCGAGCAGCCGGCGGTGGTGGCCGCGCAGGGCGTCCAGCTCGTCGACCTGCGCGGCCAGGATGCGGCCGATGTCGGTCAGCCCCAGCCCCAGCGCCCGCAACACGAGGAGCTGCTGCAACCGCAACAACTCCCCCTCCTCGTAGTAGCGGTGGCCGCCCGCACCGATCCCGGCCGGTGGCAGCAGGCCGATCTCGTCGTAGTGCCGCAGCGTGCGGGCCGTCACGCCCGACATCCGGGCGACCTCGGCGATCGGCCAGGCCATCGCCGCCTCCTCCCCCACGAGTTGCTTCACCGGGCCGGTCTTTCCGGCCCCGTTCAGGACGGTAGAAGTTGCCGCTGCGGCAACTTCAAGCCCCATGTCCCGGCCCTCTGTTCTGAGGTGCAGGCATCATCAAACCCCGATCGGCCCAACGTGACCCGATCCGATGTAAAGCCGGATAAACGGCCATCACCTACGAGAAGTATCCGGCGACTGGTCCATTCCCCTCCCCCAATGCCCCTTCTCTGCGGTTCACAACGTTTCTGCACCCATCAGCACCATCAGCGCGGAATGAACCGGCCGTCCGGTTCCTCCTCCCCACCCCGGCGACGATGGGCCCCGCCGGTGCCGGCATCGGGCCTCCGCCCGACCGCTGTCCCGCACCGGCGAGGGGAAGAGAAGGAGCAGCACTGTGAGGATCCGCAATTCCCTGGTCGCGTTCGGGGCGGCCGTGCTCATGGCCTTCGGCGGCTTCGGCGGTCTGGCGTCACCGGCGGCCGCGGAGCCCGGCCCGGGGGACGCCGTCTCGCAGTCCACCTCGGTGGACGACGGCCGCACCGACACCGGCAGCGCCGTGGTGACCCCACCCGCCGCCACGGACAACGGACAGCGGGCCAGCAGCGCCAGCGAGCGCGGTCTCGGGCGGTGCTGGAACGGGCGCGTCTCGGGCCGCGACTTCTTCATGACCTGTTCCGGCAACGGCTACAAGGTCTACGTCGACTGCACCAACGGCCGCTACAAGTTCAACACGCTCTTCTACGGCACCTGGAACCACCGACTGACCTGCCCGGTGGGCACCTCCGCCGTCTGGGGAGGCAGCTGGGAGTGACCTTACGGGGAATCGGCTGAGGGGTCGTTCGGTGGGTGTGTTCCCCGGGGCGGGGAACACACCCACCGGCCTCAACCCGACCTGCCCCGAGGGAAGCTGACCTCCACGCGACGGTTCTTGCGGCGGCCGTCCTCCGTGGCGTTGTCGGAGATCGGGTACTCCTCGCCGTAGCCGCGGATCTCGTAGCGGATCGAGGACGAGCCGAGCTCCTCGGCCAGCTTCCTCTGCACGGCGTTGGCGCGCTCCTTCGACAGGGCGATGCCGTGGTCGGCCGAGCCGAGGTTGTCGGTGAAGCCGAAGATGCGGAGGGACGTGGCGTGCTGCTTCTTCACTTCCTCGGCGATCGCGCGGATGCGGGCGCTCGCGGCGCCGCTCAGGTCGGAGCTGTCCTTGTCGAAGACGACCTCGGTCTGGAGGGCGAAGGTGACGTCGACGTTGGTGTCCTCGCGGCGTTCGTCGCCGCCCTCCGTCTCGACGACCGACTTGATGTCGAGGACCCGCCCCGGCGCGAGCCTCGCGCCCGCGCGGAGCTTGAGGCCGGGGGCGCGGGGGTCGATGCGGACCGGCGGGGTGGTGTCGGCGGGGGCGCCGGGGCCGGCGGCGTACGCGGGTGCGTACGGTACGCAGAGGGGGCTGCACAGGGCCGCAGCGAGCGCGGCGAGCAGCACCGCGCGGTACGAACGTGCACGAGTACGGGTACGCGTAGGTGTGCACGTTGACGCGCTCATCCCGAGATCCTGATGCGGACGGACGGCATGGTGGGGAGCTGGAAGTCGACGTCCGTGACGCCGGCCGGCGGGGCCGGGAACTGGGCGAAGACGGAACGGGTCTCGCCCGGGCGGATGTTGACGAGGCCTGTCGTGCACAGGCACTCGCCGTCCGTGTCGCGCAGGACGAGGTAGCGCTTCTTGCCGGCCTGGTCGATGAGGGAGGCGCCGGAGACCGAGGACTGGGACTTCATCTCGGTTTCCTTGGAGCGCCACGTCAGCGGGGTGTAGGGCTTGGTGCCGCGATTGGCGACGGTGCCGCTGACGGTGACGAAGCCGCCCTTGTCGCGGACGGCGGAGGCGAGGGTGACGACGATGCCCTCGGGACCCTTGATCTCGCCGATGACCGTCGTCGGGACGGCCGACGGCGCGTTCCCGGCGGGGGTCGTCGCTCTCTTCGCCGCGTCGGGGCGGGGGGTGGTGCCGCTGTCTCCGTCGTTTCCCTCTCCCCCGCAGCCGACAAGGGCGAGGGTTATGACGACCACAAGGGCCGCTCCTGCGATCCGCGGGCTCATGGGTGCTGGCTTCCTCCGTCGGTGGCCGGTCGGGTCGGCCGTGGATGGTCAGTCGGCGAGGTGCACCGTGAACAGGTCGGTGGCCTTGACCGCCGCGTCCGCGCCCCCGACGCCCCCGGGCCGGATGACCAGCACCTTGCCGTCGCAGAGGAGGACCGGGCCGGGCGTCGCGCTCGGGCCGGCCGACGGGCTGGAGGTCGGACCCGGGCTGGCTGTCGGGCTGGACGTCGGGCCCGGCATCGGCCCCGGGCGCGGGGCGCAGCGCGGTTCCACCACGGCCTTCGCGGTCGCCGTCGCGTGCCGCGACTCCGTACCCGGTACGACCGACTCGCCGACCGTCCGCCGCGAGGTCACCGTCACGGTGAAGGAGCCGGGCTCGTCGCCCGGGCCGCAGGCGACGCCGGGTGCGGCGTCGTTGCGGCCGGCGTACGACGCGGCGGCGGCGCAGGCGCGGTCGTCCTGGGCACCGCGGCCGGCGAGCCAGGCGGTCCAGGCGTCGCCGCCGGCGCCGACGGCCGTGAGGAATCCCGTGCGCAGCTGGTCGCGGTAGTCCTGGGCGGCGGCCAGGGCCGCGGCGTCGGCGGCGGTCTGGGCGCCGTTCTTAGTCGCGCCCGCCCGGCCGACGGCGAAGAGGGCCAGGGCGAGGAAGAGCAGGGCGGCGACGGCCGTGATGTAGAGGGGGAAGGCCTGCCCGGCGTCCCCGCGGACCACCGCTGTCCGTCTACGCCCTCCACTCAGCCCGTGATCTTGCTGATCTGATTGGTGATGGCGGTCGCGATCATCGTGCCGAAGTCCGTCGTCGTGAGGACGAGGATGATCGCCACGACGACGGCGATGATGCCGAGGTACTCGATCGAGGTCTGCCCCCGGTCGTCGTCGGACAGACGGTCCGGCAGACGGTCGGACAGGCGCTTGCGCATCATGTTCCCCTCCTCGGGAGGCGGCCGTTGTGTCCACTGTGCCCACTGCGTACGTACGAGCCCATTGCCTTCCCCCGTAAGGACGTGGGGACACCATGTGTCTCACCCCCGCTCGGCGGTGACGCCTTCCGGCGACGACTGTCCCACATCCGATTGCAGCCGCGAAGGGCCTTCACGGTCTTCCCGCAAATCGCCGAGGAACGGCGGGCGTTCCGCCCGTTCCGGGCAGGGGGCCGAGCAGGGGGCGGGGTGGTGGGGTGACAGGTGTATGTGCTGGGAAGCGTTCGGCATGGTGGTGGGTCTCCTCTCACAGGTCGCTTCACTTCGTCGCTCAATCCCCCGTGATGGAGCCGAAATCCGTGCCGGACCCGAGGAAGAAGCCCGCGATGAGCAGGATCATCGTCCCCGGGACCATGAACGTCGTGATGACCATCGTCGCCTTCGGCACCGCCCTGGCCGCCCGGCGCCGCGCGAGCTGGGCGTCCGTACGGCGCATGTCGGTGGCGATCTCGATCAGCGTGTCGACGATGGGTGTGCCCAGCTCTTCACCCTGCTGCAACGCGGTGACGAACTGGGCGACTTGCTCCGAGTCGTTGCGCTTGCGCAATTCGTCGAAGGCCTGGCGGCGGCTGACGCCCATGTCCAACTGTCTCAGCGTAATGCGCAGTTCGTCCGCCCACGGGCCCTCGTACCGCTCCGCGACGCGGTCCAGCGCCTGCCGGAAGCCGAGGCCGGCGCTGACGACCACCGCCAGGACGTCCAGGAAGTCCGGCAGCGTCCGCTCGATGGCGTCCCGGCGCTCCCGGACCGCCGCCCAGATGCCGACCTCGATCCAGAAGAGCCCGAAGGCGACGAGGAGCAGGGCCGCGACCGGCTGGCCCTTGGCCAGCAT
>KL569413.1:1556-2883 GCA_000715685.1 Streptomyces lilacinus | reverse complement strand
GATGTGTATAAGAGACAGTCGTAGACGGCGCGGCGGGCGGCGTAGCGGTCGACGGTCAGGCCGCCGGGATTGCCGGCGCGGTCGATGCGGCGGCGGATCCCGGCCACGCGCTTCTCGCCCATCAGGCGCAGCACCAGCGGGGCCCAGCGCATGCCGAGCCGGTCGACGGCGGAGCCGACGGCCGTGGTGCGGGTGGCGCCGACCTCGAGGGCGAGGGCGAGGTCCGGTGGCAGCCTGGCCTCGCTGCGCAGCAGGGCGACGCCGTAGCAGACGCCCGCCACGGACACCCCCGCGAGCAGAGCCAGCAGCAGCCCCACGAGACCCTCCTATACGTCGATCTTCGACAGCCGGCGGATGAGGAAGAACCCCACCCCGTACAGCCCGAACGCCGCGACCACCGCCGCCTGTCCGGCCCAGCTCCCCGTCATCCGGTCGATCGAGCCGGGGGCGATGCGGTCCATGAGCAGCAGCGTGCCGATGCCCATCAGGGGGACGACGTAGGCGGTCACCGTCACCTGGGACAGCTGGGTGCGCACCTCGCGTCGCGTCTCCTTGCGCTCCTCCAGGGTGGCGGTGAGGTTGCGCAGGGAGCTGACGACCGTGCCGCCGGCGCGGTGGGAGAGGGCGAGCGTCGTGACGAGGACGACGAGTTCGCGGGAGGGCAGGCGGTCCGCGAGCTCGCCGAGGGCCTCGTCGACGGAGTGGCCGACGGCGAGCTTGTCGGCGACCTCGGCCAGCTCCTCGCCCGCCGGGGCCTCCATCTCCTCCGCCGCCATGCCGAGGGCCGTGCGCAGGGCGAGGCCGGCCTGGGTGGCGTTGGCGAGGATCCGGGAGAGCTCCGGCAGCTGGTTGATGAACTTCTCGATCCGCTTGCGCCGCTGCCACGCGAGGAAGCCGTGGGCGGACCAGAGCGCGACGACGGCCGCCAGCGGTCCGAAGAACGGCGCGAGGACGGCCGCCGCGAGGATCCACATGCCGGCCGCCGCGCCGACCGCGCCGACCGCGAACTCCCCCACGGTGACGTCCAGGCCCGTCGAGGCGATCCTGCGCTCGAGCCGGGCGCCGGGGCGGGTGGCGCGCAGCCAGCGGTCCGTACGACGGAAGTGGCGGCCGCGGCCGGCGGGCGGCGGGGCGGGGGCGTCGGAGAGGCGGTCGACCAGCGCCTGGTGGCGGTCCCGCCCGGTGACGTACGCGCGGACGCCCGCGACGGCCAGCACGCCGCACAGGAGGGCGGCGCCGGCGGTGAGCGGGGGCAGGGGGTTCACGCGCGGTCGCCTCCGGTCTCGCGGGTCGTGAGCTGTGCCGGGAACGCGGCGACGCCGAAGGC
>KL569413.1:0-1292 GCA_000715685.1 Streptomyces lilacinus | reverse complement strand
CTCGGGGAGGGGGAAGTGGGCGAACGCGCCGCGGACGACGCGGTCGGCGGCCATGGGCTCGGGGGCGAAGCGGGCCACGGTGGCGAGGCGGTATCCGGTGTGTCCGGTGTCGCCTCCGCTCGCCTCGAGGAGGGCGATCTCGGCGATGCGGCGGGAGCCGTCCGCGTGGCGGGTGAGCTGGACGAGGCAGTCGACGGCGCTGTTGATCTGGTCGCGCAGCGCCTCGTAGGGGATCCGCACCTCCGACATGGAGGCCAGGGTGCGCAGGCGCATCAGCGCGTCCTCGGCGCTGTTGGCGTGCACGGTCGCCAGCGAACCGTCGTGGCCGGTGGACATGGCCTGCAGCATGTCGAGGGTCTCCCCGCCGCGCACCTCGCCGACGATGATCCGGTCGGGGCGCATGCGCAGGGAGTTGCGGACGAGGTCGCGGATGGTGATGCGGCCCTTGCCCTCGACGTTCGGGGGGCGGGACTCGAGCCGGATCACGTGCGACTGCTGCAGCTGCAGCTCGGCCGCGTCCTCGACGGTGATGATGCGCTCGCCGTCGGGGATCAGCCCGGACAGGGCGTTCAGCAGCGTGGTCTTGCCGGCGCCGGTGGGACCGGAGACGACGACGTTGAACTTCGCCCGGACGAGGGCCGCGAGCAGCATCAGCATGTGCTCGTCCAGGGTGCCCATGCCGATGAGTTCGCGCAGGGTGTAGGCGCGGGGGAAGCGGCGGATCGTCAGGGTCGCGCCGTTCAGCGCGAGCGGCGGGATGATGACGTTGACGCGCTCGCCGGTCGGCAGGCGGGCGTCGACCATCGGATTCGACTCGTCCACGCGGCGGTTGACGGTCGAGACGATGCGCTCGATCGTCTGCATCAGCTGCTCGTGGGAGGCGAACCGTACGGGTACGGGCTCGACGCGGCCCGCGCGCTCGACGTAGATCCGGTCCGGGCCGTTGACCATGATCTCGGTGACGGTGGGGTCCTCGAGCAGCGGCTCGAGCACGCCGAGCCCCAGCGCCTCGTCGACGACGCGCCGGATGAGCCGGTCGCGCTCGGCGGTGGAGAGGACGGGGCCCTCGCGGCTGATGATGTGCCCGAGCACCCGCTCGAGACGGGACCGCCGCTCGGCCGCGGCGAGCGCGGACATCTCGGCGAGGTCGATCTCCTCGAGGAGCTTGGCGCGGTAGACGGGGACGAGGTGGCTCGCCTCGCCGGTCCCGCCGTCGGGCGGGGGGTGGGGGGCGGGGATGCGGGAGCGGAGGCTCATGGGGTGCCGCCCGCTGGCGCGGGGCGGGCGGGGGC
>KL569412.1:33211-39162 GCA_000715685.1 Streptomyces lilacinus | reverse complement strand
GGGGTCCGGGGCGGAGCCCCGGTTCGGGACCCCTACCGCAGCACGCGGTCCTTCAGCGCCGGGAAGTCGTCGCGGACCGCCGCTACCTTCGCCAGGTCGACCTCGACGGTGAGGACCTCCTCGCCCGCCCCCGCCTCGGCGAGGACCTCGCCCCAGGGGTCCACGACCACGCTGTGGCCGGCCTGCTCCACACCCGCGTGCGTCCCCGCCGTCCCGCACGCCAGCACGTACGCCTGGTTCTCCACGGCCCGCGCCCGCGCGAACAGCGTCCAGTGCTCGCGGCGCCGCTCCGGCCAGCCGGCGGGCACGACGAAGGCCTGGGCCCCCGCGTCGACCAGGGCCCGGAAGAGTTCGGGGAAGCGCAGGTCGTAGCAGGTGGCCAGGCCGAGCGTGGTGTCCGGCAGCCGGACGGTGACGGGGGTCGTGCCCGCGCCCATCATCACGGCCTCGCCCTTGTCGAAGCCGAAGCGGTGGATCTTCCGGTACGTGGCGACGAGCTCGCCGGCGGGGTCGAAGACCAGGGACGTGTTGTAGAGCGTGCCCTCCGGCGTCGTCTCCACCACGGAGCCGGCGTGCAGCCAGGCGCCGGCGTCCCGCGCGGCGGCGGACATGGCGGCGGCCGTGGGGCCGTCCAGCGGCTCGGCGCCGGCGGCGTAGGCGTCGTAGGCGAAGGCGCCGACGGTCCACAGCTCGGGGAGGACGACCAGGTCGCTGCCGGCCTGCTCGCGGACGAGCGCCGCGGCGCGCTCGCGGCGGGCGGCGACGGGCTCGGTCGGGTCGACACCCAACTGGATCAACGAGGCGCGCACAGTACCACCACTCTCCGCATGCGTCACACGAAACCTCTGCCGGGGCGACGCCCCGCAGCGTAACTTAACTGCAGAGAACCCCAACAGCACTTGCTCCTCGCCACTTGCCGCGCACGCACCCGCACCGCCGAGGGATCCGCCCGTGACAGTCCACCCCAGCCTGCAGCCCGCGATCGACGCCTGGACCCACTCCGTCGAAGCCGTCAACGAGTTGGTGAAGCCGCTCGCCGAGCACGACTGGAACCGGGCCACCGAGTGCCCGGGATGGTCGGTGCGCGACGTGGTCTCGCACATCATCGGCGTCGAGTGCGAAATGCTGGGCGAGCCACGGCCGATCCACACGCTGCCGCGCGATCTCCGGCATGTCACCGACGAGTTCTCGCGCTACATCGAGGTCCAGGTGGACGTGCGGCGCTGTCACACGGCGCTGGAGATGACCTCCGAGCTCGAGTACACGATCATTCGGCGCTCGCGGCAGCTGCGCAACGAGCACCGCGCCCCGCACACGCCGATCCGCTGGCCGCTGGGCACCGCCACCGAGCGCACGCTCGAACGGACGCTGGCGCTGCGGGCGTTCGACGTGTGGACGCACGAGCAGGACCTGCGCCGGGCGCTGGGCGTGCCGGGGAACCTGGACTCGCCGGCCGCCGCCGTCGCGCGGGACCAGCTGCTGCTGTCCCTGCCCGACGCCGTGGCCCGGCAGGCGGGGGCGCGGCCGGGCTCGACGGTGGTCTTCGACGTGCACGGGCCGCTGGAGTTCCTGCGCACGGTGCGGGTGGGGCCGCAGGGCAAGGGGACGATCGACGGCAGCGTCACGCTGGGGCCGACGGTGACGCTCGGCATGGACTGGGAGACGTACGCCCGGCTGGCGTGCGGGCGGGTGCGGCCGGAGGCGGTGGCCGGGCAGATCAAGGCGGAGGGGGACCTGCGGCTGGCCGAGGCGATCCTGCGCGACTTCTCCGTCACGCCATGAGGCCACTCACGTCCTGAGCTCGCCGCCCGCCGGTCCCGGCGCGGGCACGTGCACGGTCTCCACGCGCGAGGCCACGATCCGTTCCCGCTCGCGCCGTTGGGCCCGGCCGCGCAGTCGCAGGATCTGGCTGAGACCCAGCGCCTGCAGCGCGAAGACCGAGGCGAAGGCGGTGGGGTAGTCGCCGCCGGTGGCGTCCAGCAGGAGGCCGACGGCGAGCAGGGTGGTGATGGAGGCGACGAAGCCGCCCATGTTGACGATGCCGGAGGCGGTGCCCTGGCGCTCGGGCGGGTTGGCGGGGCGGGCGAAGTCGAAGCCGATCATCGATGCTGGGCCGCAGGCCCCGAGCACCGCGCAGAGCGTGATCAGCAGCCACATCGGCGCGTGCGTGCCGGGCCAGACGACGACCGCCGCCCACAGCAGGGCCGTCGCGGCGAGCGTGCCGAGGGCGAGGGGCAGCCGGGCCGCGTGGTGGCGGCCGATGATCTGTCCGTAGATCAGCCCGACGGCCATGTTGACCAGGACGACGAGCGTCAGCAACGCGCCCGCCGTGCCGCGCGTCAGCCCTTGGGACTCGACGAGGAACGGCATGCCCCACAGCAGGAGGAAGACCATCGCGGGGAACTGCGTGGTGAAGTGCACCCACATGCCGAGCCGGGTGCCGGGCTCCCGCCAGGCGCGGGCGATCTGGCGGCCCACGGCGGGGGACGCGCCCCCGGCGGGACGGGGGCCGGGGGCCGGCTCGTGGCCCTCGGGGTGGTCCTCGAGGAAGACCAGGAGCAGCAGGAGGACGGCGATGCCCGCGCCCGCGCTGCCGGCGAAGGTCGTCGTCCAGCCGGCGTCGTGCAGCAGCCGGGCGAGGACGACGGTGGAGACGAGGTTGCCCGCCATGCCGAAGAGCGCCGCCACCTGGGCGATCATCGGGCCGGTGCGGGCGGGGAACCAGCGGGCGCCCAGGCGCAGCACGCTGATGAACGTCATGGCGTCGCCGCAGCCCAGCAGCGCGCGGCAGGCGAGTGCCGTGCCGTAGGAGTGCGCGAACGCGAAGCCGAACTGGCCGGCGGTGAAGAGGACGACGCCCAGGGCGAGCACTTTCCTGGTGCCCATCCGGTCGACCATCAGGCCGACGGGTATCTGCATTCCGGCGTAGACGAGCAGCTGGAGTATCGAGAACGTCGACAGGGCCGAGGCGCCGATGTGGAAGCGGTCGGCGGCGTCGATGCCGGCGACGCCGAGGCTGGTGCGGAAGACGACGGCGACGAAGTAGACGGCGACGCCGATGGACCAGACGCCGACCGCGCGGCGGCCGCCGGGCGGGTCTCCGGGCAGCGTCGGCGCCCCCGCGTCCGTACTCATCGGGCGTCCCCCCGGGCGAGGTTGCGCACCCAGCCGATGTGCCGGTCGACAACGGCGGTCGCCGCCTCGGCGTCCCCCGCGCGCAGGGCCTCGAGGATCTCGGTGTGCTCGGCGATGTTCTTGGCGATCCGGTCGGGGTGGGCGTGCATCACCGCGACGCCCATGCGGAGCTGACGGTCCCGCAGCTGTTCGTAGAGGCCGGAGAGGATGCGGTTCCCGCCGCTGCGCACGATCTCGGCGTGGAAGGCGCGGTCGCTGTGGGAGACGGCGGCGAGGTCGCCGGCCGCGGCCTGTCGGCGCATGTCGGCGACCAGTGCCTCCAGCCGGTCGACGAGCTCCGGCGGTGCGGGTACGGCCTTGCCCACGGCGTGCTTCTCCACGAGCAGGCGGGTCTCCACCACATCCGCGATCTCCTGGGCGGACACGGCCAGCACGAGCGCCCCCTTCTTGGGGTAGAGCTTGAGCAGCCCCTCGCCCTCCAGCCGCAGCAGCGCCTCGCGCACGGGGGTCCGGGACACCCCGACGGCCTCGGCCAGATCGCCTTCGGTGAGGAGCGTGCCGCCTTCGTAACGCCGTTGCAGTACGGCTTCCTTGACATGCGCGTAGACGCGTTCGGCGGCGGCGGGACGTCTGACCTGGACGGCGGGGGCGCTCGGCATGCGCACAGCATAGATACAACACAGATGCGTGGTGAGCCCCTGTCCGCGATGCGGACCGCCCGGCCGCCCGCGGCCGTCGGGGTGCCCGAGGGGGCGTCAGATGCCGGCCCAGCCGTCGGCGGGGGTGATGAAGACGAACCGCAGGTCCATGCGCTGTATGGGCAGCAGGACGTGGCTGGTGACGTGGATTTCGGCATTGCCGTGGTACGGCAGGCGGAGCCGGAAGACGTGGCCGTCGCGGTGCTCGACCACGTCGTACTCCTCGGCCCAGATACGGCGGCAGTCCGCGTCGGAGTCGAGGATCTCCTGGACGAGGGCGCGCAGTTCGGCGTTGTCGGGGTTGCTGTTGGCGGCGACGCGGAGCATGGCGAGGTAGACGCGGGCGCAGCTGTCCTCCCAGTCGAGCATCTGCTCGCGGGCCTCGGGGTGGAGGAGCGCCCAGCGCATCAGGTTGGGCCGGGGGCGCAGGACCCAGGGGAACCACTCGCCCATCAGGGCGTTGGCCGCGACGACGTTCCAGGCGCCGTCGGAGAGGTAGGCGGGGTAGCTGACCTGCTGCTCGAGCAGGGCGCGCACCCCCCGGGGGAGGTCGGTGCCCGCCCCGCCGGCGGTGGGCGGGCGGCGACCGGTGACGGCCAGGAAGAGGGTGAGGGTCTCGGCCTCGCTCAGCCGGAGCGCCTGGGCGACGCGGAGGAGAAAGCTTTCGGAGAAGTCCTGGCGGCGCCCGGCCTCCAGGGCTCTGTACCAGCCCTCGCTGACTCCGGTCATCCGGGCCACGTGCTTCTGCGAAAGCCGACGCCCCGGTCTGGGAAACACGCCGCGCAGCTCGGGCACCGTCCGGGCGTCGACGCGCGCCCGCCAGGCGCGCAGCAGGCGGCTGATGGATTCACCGTCGTCCACGCGGTCCATCGCGGCCTTCAAGGCGGCCTCCCAATCCGACACTGCAAGTGTCGGTCAATCTTAAGTAAATTGCCCAGCACGGGCCATTCCCCCCTCTGTCAGGGTGGGTGCCCGAGGCCGCTCCGCACACGGGCAGAGGGCCCGGACGCCACGTCTCTCCTCACTGGAGGGGGGTGAGGAGAGGGCGTCCGGGCCCTCTGTCCGTTGTCACGCGATGCGCGACCGCAAGCGGCCGCGCGCCCCTTCTCCGACCGTCGGTCCGGTTTTGTCCCGACGGTCCGGGCCCGGCGCCTCACCGGGCGCCGGCCCGTCTCACGCCCAGGTGATCAGGCGCTTGGGGTCCTCCAGGACCGCCGCGATGTCGGCGAGCACCTTGGAGCCGAGCTCGCCGTCGACGAGGCGGTGGTCGAAGGAGAGCGCCAGCGTGGTGACGTGGCGCGGCTTGACCTTGCCCTTGTGGACCCACGGCTGGAGCTTGATCGCACCGAAGGCCAGGATCGCGGACTCGCCGGGGTTGAGGATCGGGGTGCCGGTGTCGACGCCGAAGACGCCGACGTTGGTGATGGTGACGGTGCCGCCGGACATGTCCGCCGGGCTCGTCCTCCCCTCGCGCGCGGTGGCCACCAGCTCGCCCAGGGCCCGCGACAGCTCGGGGAGCGTCTTGGCCTGGGCGTCCTTGATGTTCGGCACGATCAGTCCGCGCGGGGTGGCGGCGGCGATGCCCAGGTTCACGTAGTCCTTGCGGACGATCTCCTGGTTCTCCTCGTCCCACGCCGCGTTGACGTCGGGGTTCCGCTTGATCGCGACCAGCAGCGCCTTGGCGACCAGCAGCAGCGGGTTGACGCGCAGGCCCGCCATGTCGGGGTCGTCCTTGAGCTTCTGGACGAGCTTCATCGTGCGGGTGACGTCGACGGTGACGAACTCCGTGACGTGCGGCGCGGTGAAGGCGCTCGCGACCATCGCCTGGGCGGTCGCCTTGCGGACGCCCTTGACGGGGATGCGGGTCTCCCGTGCGGCGAGGCCGGCCACCGGGGCCGCCGCCTCGGCGACGGGGGCCTCCACGACCGGCTGCGCGGCGGCGGCGCGGGCGTTCGCGGCGGCGTGCACGTCCTCACGGGTGATGACGCCGTCGGCACCGGAGGCGGCGACGGCCGCCAGGTCGATCCCGAGGTCCTTGGCGAGCTTGCGCACGGGCGGCTTGGCCAGCGGCCGGGGGCCGGCCGGTGCGACCGCGGCGGGTGCCGGAGCGGAAGGGGT
>KL569412.1:32394-32976 GCA_000715685.1 Streptomyces lilacinus | reverse complement strand
GGCGCCGCGTGCCCGTTGAGCTCGGCCTGCACGGCCGCGGCCACCGAGGCCTGCCCGGCGTCGGGGCGGGCCTTGCGCGGTCGGCGCTTGGTCGAGGACGGCGCGGCGCCGTAGCCGACCAGCACGGCCTGCCGGCCCTGCTGCTCCGGCTCGGCCTCGGCGGCCGGCGCGGAGGCCGCGCTCTTCTCGGCGTGGGCGGCGGTCGAGGCGGGGGCCTCCTCCGCGGGCCCCGCACCGGGCTGGGTGTCCACGGAGATGATCACCTGGCCGACGTCGACCGTCGTGCCCTCGGGGAAGCGCAGCTCGTGGACCACGCCGTCGAAGGGGATCGGCAGCTCGACGGCCGCCTTGGCGGTCTCGACCTCGCAGACCACCTGGCCGTCGGTGACGGGGTCGCCGACGTTCACGTACCACTTGAGGATCTCGGCCTCGGTCAGTCCCTCGCCCACGTCGGGCATCTTGAACTCGCGGAACCGCTGGCCGGTGTTGGCGGTGCTTGTCATCGTCACGACTCTCCCTCGTCCCTAGTACGCCAGCGCGCGGTCGACGGAGTCGAGCACCCGGTCCAGGCCGGGCAGGTAT
>KL569412.1:30020-32161 GCA_000715685.1 Streptomyces lilacinus | reverse complement strand
GCCGCGACGGCGGGTAGGGCGCGTGGTAGCCGCCGACCCGCAGGACGGGGGCCTCCAGGTGGTAGAAGCAGCGCTCGGTGATCCGGGCGGCGATCTCGGCGCCCGAGCCGAAGAAGACGGGCGCCTCGTGCACGACGACCAGGCGGCCGGTCTTCTCCACCGACTTCTGGATGGCGTCGAAGTCGATCGGCGAGATCGAGCGGAGGTCGAGCACCTCCAGCGACTTGCCCTCCTCCTCGGCCGCCGCGGCGGCCTCGAGACACGTCTTGACCATCGGCCCGTAGGCGACCAGCGTCAGGTCCGTGCCCTCGCGCACCGTGCGGGCCGTGTGCAGCGGGCCCGGGATGGCGGTCGTGTCGACCTCGGAGCGGTCGTGGTAGCGACGCTTGGGCTCGAAGTAGATGACCGGGTCGTCGCTCTGGATGGCCTGCTGCAGCATCCAGTACGCGTCCGCGGCGTTCGCCGGCGAGACCACCTTCAGGCCCGCCACGTGCGCGAACAGCGACTCCGGCGACTCGCTGTGGTGCTCGACCGCGCCGATCGCGCCGCCGTAGGGGATGCGGATGACGACGGGCAGCTTGATCTTGCCCAGCGCGCGGGCGTGCATCTTCGCCAGCTGCGTGACGATCTGGTCGTACGCGGGGAAGACGAAGCCGTCGAACTGGATCTCCACCACGGGTCGGTAGCCGCGCAGCGCCATGCCGATCGCGGTGCCGACGATGCCGGACTCGGCCAGCGGGGTGTCGATGACCCGGTCCTCGCCGAAGTCCTTCTGCAGGCCGTCGGTGACGCGGAAGACGCCGCCGAGCTTGCCGACGTCCTCGCCCATGACCAGGACCTTCGGGTCGGTCTCCAGGGCGGTGCGCAGGGAGGCGTTGATCGCCTTGGCGATCGTGAGCTTCTCGATGCCCATGGTCACTTGCTCTCCTCGTCTGCGAACGACGCCTGGTAGGCCAGGAACTGGGCACGCTCCTCGTCGACGAGCGCGTGGCCGTCGGCGTAGGTGTGCTCGAACATCGCCATGTCGTCGGGGTCGGGCATGGTGCGCACGGTGTCGCGCACCCGCTTGGCCAGCGCGTCGCTCTCCGCCTCGAGCGCGGTGAAGAAGGCCTCGTCGGCGTGGCCCTCCTTCTCCAGGTGGGCGCGCAGGCGCAGGATCGGGTCCTTGGCCTCCCACAGCTCCCGCTCCTCGTCGCGGCGGTAGCGCGTGGGGTCGTCGGAGGTGGTGTGGGCGCCCATGCGGTACGTGAACGCCTCGACCAGCATCGGGCCCTGGCCGGTGCGGGCGCGCTCGAGGGCGGCCCGGGTCACGGCCAGCACGGCCAGCACGTCGTTGCCGTCGACACGGACGCCGGGGAAGCCGTAGCCCTGGGCGCGCTGGTAGAGCGGGACGCGGGTCTGGCGCTCGGTGGGCTCGGAGATGGCCCACTGGTTGTTCTGGCAGAAGAAGACGACCGGCGCGTTGTAGACGGCCGCGAAGGTGAAGGCCTCGGCCACGTCGCCCTGGCTGGAGGCGCCGTCGCCGAAGTAGGCGATGACGGCGGAGTCGGCGCCGTCCTTGGCGACGCCCATGGCGTAGCCGGTGGCGTGCAGCGCCTGGGAGCCGATGACGATCGTGTAGAGGTGGAAGTTGTTCTCGTTGGGGTCCCAGCCGCCGTGGTTCACGCCGCGGAACATGCCCAGCAGGTTGGTGGGGTCGACCCCGCGGCACCAGGCCACGCCGTGCTCGCGGTAGGTCGGGAAGACGTAGTCGTCGTCGCGCGTCGCCCGGCCGGAGCCGATCTGCGCGGCCTCCTGGCCCAGCAGCGAGGCCCACAGGCCCAGTTCGCCCTGGCGCTGCAGCGTGGTCGCCTCGCCGTCGAAGCGGCGGGTCAGGACCATGTCGCGGTACAGCCCCCGCAGTTCCTCGGGCGACAGGTCGATGGAGTAGTCCGGGTGCTCGACCCGATCGCCTTCCGGCGTCAGCAGCTGTACGAGCTCGGGCTCGCCGGCGGCCTTCTTGGCTCCGGCGCGCTTGCTGCTGCGTCGCGGCTTGCGCGCGGCAGTGCTGTCCACGGTCACGTGTGCTCCTCCGTCTGTCCGGCCCCCGGGGTCGCCGGCGGCCAGAGGGGGTCCTCCCGCCGTGAGGCGGGAAGAGGCTC
>KL569412.1:18628-29735 GCA_000715685.1 Streptomyces lilacinus | reverse complement strand
ATGTGTATAAGAGACAGGGGAAGAGGCTCGCTCGATCCCCGACGGCACACGGGGTGGGTGTGCCGAGGCCGGAACCGGGCGTGACAGGTGCCCCGGCGAATGGCCTGCAATAAGCACGTTACCCAGAGCTCGGCATTCCTGCGAAACCCTGCTTGACCTGCGATTTTGCTTGGATTTCCAAGTAAATCGAGAAAGCCGGGCCAATGCGGGTGCCAATCCACTGGTCAGCGCCTTGCGGCCAGCCGGAACGGGGGCACGTTATCCCGGAGGACAAGGGCGGGGGAAGACTTGATGTGTGAGACTGGCACCGTGCGCGAACAAGGAAAAATCACGGTATTTCTGCTTGACGACCATGAAGTCGTACGTCGCGGCGTCCACGAGCTCCTCTCCTGCGAGGAGGACATCGAGGTGGTCGGCGAGGCCGGTACCGCCGCGGACGCGCTGGTGCGCATTCCCGCCACCCGGCCCGACGTCGCCGTACTGGACGTTCGCCTTCCGGATGGCAGCGGAGTCGAAGTATGCCGTGAGATTCGTTCGCAGGACGAAAACATCAAATGCCTGATGCTCACCTCGTACGCCGATGACGAGGCCCTCTTCGACGCGATCATGGCGGGCGCGGCCGGCTATGTCCTCAAGGCCATTCGCGGCGCCGAGCTCCTCTCGGCCGTACGGGACGTGGCCGCCGGGAAATCCCTGCTCGACCCCGTGGCGACCGCCCGCGTGCTGGAGCGGCTGCGCGACGGCAGGAGCTCCCGGGGCGACGACCGGCTCGCCTCCCTCACCGACCAGGAACGCCGGATCCTGGACCTCATCGGCGAGGGCCTGACCAACAGAGCCATCGGCGAACGCCTCCACCTCGCCGAGAAGACCATCAAGAACTACGTCTCCAGCCTGCTCTCCAAACTGGGCATGGAACGCCGCGCCCAGGCCGCCGCCTACGTGGCCCGCATGCAGGCCGAGAAGCAGTGACAAAGCTCCGGCAAGGACTTACGTCCCGGCCCATCAGGGGCGGGTGACTCTACGGGTCCGTGGGGCGAGGGGTCACAGTAGTGCCCATGGCCACCGCACCCCAGGACGAATACCGAGCGCTCGAACTGCTCTCCCGCACCCCCTACGGGAGGGTCGCGGTGAGCATGCGCGCCCTGCCCTTCGTCACCGTCGCCCGGCACATCGTGGTCGACGGCAGGGTCGTCCTGCGCCTGCACGGCGGCTTCGGCTACGCCCAGGCCTGCGACGGCAGCGTGGTGGCCTACGGCGCCGACAACCTCGCCGACCGCGAGGAGGGCGACGAGTCCGTCTGGACCGTGCAGTTCGTCGGGATGGCGCGCCGGTACGTCCCGGGCCCCGCGGACCTCGAGGCGTTCGGCCGGGCCCCGGTGGCCGCCGACAGCACGCCCTTCGTTCCCGAATACCTGTGCATAGAACCCCAGTTCATCACCATGCACCACCTCGAGGGCGTACCCGCGCGACGACCCGCACACTCTGCGTGAACTAACATTTGGGGCGTGCCGCGCTCACTTGTCTCCTCGGTCGCCTCTCACGCCCCACCTGACACCGGCACCCTGCGCACGCTCCTGGGCCGGTACGAACGCGCCGGCGAGCCCGTGGCGTGCGAGACGCTGACGGAGGGCTCCTCAACCGCGGCTACCGCCTCTCCACCACCCGGGGTCGCTTCTTCCTCAAGCACCACCTCGACGGCGACCGCGACGCCATCGCCCACCAGCACGAGGCCACCCGCCGTCTGGACGCGCTCGGCCTGCCCGTCGCCCCGCCCGTCGCCGACGCCGACGGCAACACCGTCACCGTCATCGGCGGCCGCTGCTACGCCCTCCACCCCTGGATCGAGGGCCGCCACCGCGACGGCGGCGAGCTCACCGCGGCCCAGTCGCGGCGCCTCGGCGCGCTGCTGGGTCTGGTGCACACCTGCCTGGAGCGGGTCATGGAGGGCCGCGAGGGGGGCTCCCCGGCCGCCGGGGCGGCGCCGGACGCCGCGGCCGACCCCGAGGACACCTTCGCGCTCATCGAGGAGCTCCTGAGCCTCGTGCGGCGCCGCCCCCGCGACGCCTTCGACGAGCTGGCCGAACACCGCCTGATCGAGCGCCGCGCCCTGCTGGAGCGGCACGCCCACCGCCGGCCGCCCGCCGCCGCGACGCCCGCCCGGGGCTGGGTGCACGGCGACTTCCACCCGCTCAACCTGCTCTACCGGGACGGCGAGCCCGCCGCGATCGTCGACTGGGACCGGCTGGGCGTCCAGCCGCGCGCGGAGGAGGCCGTCCGGGCCGCCGTGATCTTCTTCCTGCGGCCCGACGGCACGCTGGACCTCGCGAAGATACGGCCGTACGCGCGCGCCTACCGCCGGGCGACCGGCGCGGACGCCGCGGAGATGGGGGCCGCCGTGCACCGGGTGTGGTGGGAGCGGCTCAACGACTTCTGGATGCTGCGCTGGCGCTACCAGCTGGGCGACCACCGCGCCGACCCCGGTTTCCCGGCGTCGGCGGCGCTGTCGGTGTGGTGGACGCGGTCGTACGAATCCGTGCGCGACGCGTTCACCGACTGAACCGACTGACGCGCCGCGACAGCGGTGGGCCCGGGCGGCTCAGCCGCCCGTGGTGCCCTTCGTGGTGGTGCCGGTGTTGCCCGTGGTGGTGCCGGTGCCACCGGTGGTCGTGCCGGTGCCGCCGGTGGTGGTGCCACCGGTGTCCGTGCCCGTCGACGGCTGCGTGGTCGGCGGCTTGTTGTCGTCGGAGGGCTTGGACGTCGGCTCGTTCGTGGGGCCGGTGGTCGGGCCCTGCGAGTGCGAACCCCTGGTCGGCTCGGTGGTCGTCTCGTTGCCCGGGTCGTCCGACCAGTCGCCGCGGTCGTTGCCGGTGTCGCCGCCGGTGGTGCCGTTCTGGCCGGTGCCGGGGCTGTGACGCTTGGGCGACTTGGACGGGGAGGGCGTGGGCGACTTGGAGGTGGAGACCGAGGGCTGGTCCTTGGGGTTGTTCTCCGTGCCCTTGGTGCCCCCGGTGGGCTTGAGCACGTACATCACGCCGACCGCCAGCGCGATCACCGCGATCGCCGCGACGAGCCAGAGCCTGCCCTTGCCGCCGCCGTTCGCGCCCCGGCCGCCGTGACCGCCGCCGTAGCCGTAGCCACCGTTGTAGTCCTGACCGCCGTGGCCGCCCTGGCCTCCCTCGTAGCCCTGACCACTGCCGTAGCCGCCGTGGTGCGGCTGCGCCATCGCCGTCGTCGCGGCCATGCCGCCGCCCATGCCGCCGATGACCTGGGTCGCCGCGGTGGCCTGGTCGACCGGGCCGGTGTTCCAGGTGCCGGTGTGGCTGCCGGCCTCGTGCAGCATCTGCAGGGCGTACTGGACCAGCCCGCGCATCTCCTCCGCGCTCTGGAACCGGTCGTCCGGGTCCTTGGCGAGGGAGCGCATGACGAGCCCGTCGAGCTCCGGCGGCACCGAGCCCACCTGGGACGGCGGCACGGGGGTGTCCTGCACGTGCTGGTAGACCACCGAGAGCGGGGTCTCGCCGGTGAAGGGCGGACGCAGCGCCAGCAGCTCGTAGAGCAGGCAGCCGGTGGCGTAGAGGTCCGAGCGGGCGTCGACGGTCTTGCCGAGGGCCTGCTCGGGGGAGAGGTACTGCGGGGTGCCCATGACCATGCCGGTCTGGGTCATGGTGGACGCCGCGCCGTGCAGGGCGCGGGCGATGCCGAAGTCCATGACCTTGACCGCGCCCGTGTTCGTGATGATCACGTTGGCGGGCTTGATGTCGCGGTGCACGATGCCGTGCTGGTGGCTGTAGGCCAGGGCCTCGAGGACGCCCGAGACGATGATCAGGGCCTGCTCGGGCGGCGGGGCCTCGGCGTTGAGCAGGAGGTCGCGAATGGTGCGACCTTCGACCAGCTCCATGACGATGTACGGCACGACGTTGCGGCCGACGGTGTCCTCGCCGGAGTCGTAGACGGCGACCACGGCGTGGTGGTTCAGGCCGGCGACGGACTGTGCCTCGCGCGTGAAACGGGCCTTGGAGACCGGGTCCTCGGCGAGGTCGGCACGGAGCAGCTTGACCGCGACCGTACGACCGAGGCGCACGTCCTCGGCGGCGAAGACCTCCGCCATGCCACCGCGGCCCAGCCGGTGGGTCAGTCGGTAACGACCGTCACCGACAAGACCCCCGTTACCCCACATTTCAGGCGCATCGGGCATACCGCCGCTGTTGGCGTCAGGGTCGGATGGACCCTGGGCGCTCTGCGTCTGTGCCATCAGTCCTCGCCGTCGTGTCTGGCCGCTTCGCGTGGGGCGTTGCGCGGAAAGTCGATGAAGCTGCTTCCGCTAAGGCACGGTACAGCCTTCGCGCCGCCCTCCGGTCCGGGATGGA
This sequence comes from Streptomyces lilacinus, assembly GCA_000715685.1. GTDB lineage: Bacteria > Actinomycetota > Actinomycetes > Streptomycetales > Streptomycetaceae > Streptomyces > Streptomyces lilacinus. The sequence goes on along the minus strand of KL569412.1, from coordinate 25,368 downwards.
CCGGCTATCAAACCCGTACCGGTACGAGCGAGGCAAATCCCGTGACGGCTTGTCGCGCATCCGGTCACGGAACGGGCACGCGGCTTGACGTGCCCGCGCCCTCGGGCAGACTTGGCCGGGATACACCGCAGGACAGACGAAGAACAGCTGGGTCAGAGCGACGAGCCGGGCCGGCTGCGAGCCGGATCGATACGCCAGGCCGCGCGCCGAGGGGGAAGCAACACGATGAGCCAGGACGGCGCCCAGGGCCGCTACGCGGGACGATCGGTCGGCCGCGGCCGCTACCAGCTGCGCGACCTGCTCGGCGAGGGCGGCATGGCCTCCGTGCACCTTGCTTACGACACGGTGCTGGACCGACAGGTCGCGGTCAAGACCCTGCACACCGAGCTGGGCCGGGAATCCTCCTTCCGCGAGCGCTTCCGCCGCGAGGCCCAGGCCGTGGCCAAGCTCACCCACACCAACATCGTCTCGGTCTTCGACACGGGCGAGGACGACCTCGACGGCTCGACGATGCCGTACATCGTCATGGAGTACATCGAGGGCCAGCCGCTGCGCTCGGTGCTCGACGCGGACGTCGCGCAGTACGGCGCGATGCCGACCGAAAAAGCGCTCAAGATCACAGCCGATGTGCTGGCCGCGCTCGAGGTCAGCCACGAGATGGGCCTCGTCCACCGGGACATCAAGCCCGGCAACGTGATGATGACCAAGCGCGGCGTGGTCAAGGTCATGGACTTCGGCATCGCCCGCGCCATGCAGTCCGGCGTCACGTCGATGACGCAGACCGGCATGGTCGTCGGCACCCCGCAGTACCTCTCCCCCGAGCAGGCGCTGGGGCGCGGCGTGGACGCCCGCTCCGACCTGTACTCGGTCGGCATCATGCTCTTCGAGCTGCTGACCGGACGGCTGCCCTTCGACGCGGACTCCCCGCTGGCGATCGCGTACGCGCACGTCCAGGAGGAGCCGGTCGCCCCGTCGACGATCAACCGCTCGATCCCGCCGGCCGTGGACGCGCTGGTCGCCCGCGCGCTGAAGAAGAACCCGAACGAGCGCTTCCCGAGCGCCGAGGCGATGCGCGACGAGTGCGCCCGCGTCGCCGGCACGGCCCAGGCGGCGCCCTCCCCGATCATCATCGCGGGCGGTCCCCCGGCGCGCAGCGGCGCCGGCGTCGGCTCGGCCGTCTTCCCGCCCGTGGACGGCCAGACGCCCGCTCCGGGCCCGCAGGGCGTCCAGACGCCGTACCAGCCGCACCCGACGCCGCAGGGCCCGTACGGGCCGGGCTACGGCCACGCCACGCCGCCGCAGGGCCCCCCGGCGTACCAGACCCCGGCTCCGGCGTACCAGACCGGCCCCGGCACCCCGCCCCCGTACGCGGCCCCGTCCGCGCCCGTGGGCGCCGCCTCGGGCTCGGGGGGCGGCAAGAGCAACAAGCCGGTCCTCATCGGCTCCGGCGTCGTCGCCGTGCTCGCGGTCATCGGCGTCGTCGCCGCCATCGCGCTGAACGGCAACAGCGGAACGAAGAACGAGGCGCGCGGCGACAGCAGCGCGTCCCCGGCCACGGTCGGCCCGGGCGGCGGCAACGGCGCCACCACCGGTGGCACGACCGGCGGCGGCACCACGGGCGGCACGCAGTCGAAGGTCAAGGAGGGCGACAAGTCCAAGATCATCGGCACCGAGAAGTGCACCAAGGCGTACGACAACTACCGGGACAAGTCGAAGAAGAGCGCCCCGGACTTCAAGTACATCTACATCGACTCGGTGAAGGAGTGCCTGCAGGCCGCGGGCTGGAAGTACCGCGTCGACCCGCAGAACGAGAACACCTGGGGCAAGGGCACCGTGATGGCGCAGCAGCCCCAGACGGGCGACCCTTTCGACCCCAAGACCGGTGAGTTCGTCCTCACGGTTTCGACGGGCGAGGCTCCGTAGGGTTCTTGGCTCGATGAAAAGGCCGGTTGTCGGATGCGACAACCGGCCTTTCTTCGTTGGCGCGCTGTGTGCGGCTCAGAGGTACGGGCCCGAGCGGGCGCCGCCGTGCTGCTGGCCGTCGTGGTCGTCGTCGCCCATGACGCCGGCCGGCAGGGCCCGGCGCATCTGCTCCAACTGGGCGCGGGCGGCCATCTGCTGGGCGAACAGCGCGGTCTGGATGCCGTGGAACAGCCCCTCCAGCCAGCCGACCAGCTGGGCCTGCGCGATGCGCAGCTCGGCCTCGGTGGGAATCGTCTCGTCGGTGAAGGGCAGCGACAGCCGCTCCAGCTCCTCCACCAGCTCGGGCGCGAGGCCGTCCTCCAGCTCCCTGACCGAGCTGTGGTGGATCTCCTTGAGCCGGACCCGGCTCGCCTCGTCGAGAGGAGCGGCCCGGACCTCCTCGAGCAGCTGCTTGATCATGCTGCCGATGCGCATGACCTTGGCGGGCTGTTCCACCATCTCCGTCACCGGGACCTCGCGCGACTCGTCGTCGCCCTCCCCGCCGCCGGGGCTGGCGCTGCCGAGAGCCATGCCGTCCGGTCCTACGACCAGGATGTGCGGGCTCTCCTGCGACCGTTCATTCCTCGGCATATCCATGCCGCCATTCTCTCGCACATGTGATTTCCCCCTGTTGATGCCCCCGTACACGTCTGATCCACCTCGGGGGCGCGCAGGGGCGCGAACGAATTCCGGGCGCACGCCTCCCCTGCGGGCGCCGGGGCGCTGCCGGGCTGCCGGCGCCTGTCCGCCTGTGCGCGCCTGTCCGGTGTCTATCGGCGTCGCAGGCGGAGGGCGATGAAGCCCAGGCCCAGCCCTGTCAGCGTCATCCCTGTCCCCAGGGGCAACACCCGCATCACGCGATCGGTGTCCCCGGTGGCCGCGGGCCGCGCGGGTCGTGCCGGGACGGGGGCGCGCGCCGCACCCGGGGGGTGCGAGGACGGCGCGGGGGGCGCGGTCTGCTGGGGGGACTCCTCCGCCGCGTCCTGCTCGCCGGTCGAGTCGTCGGAGCCGTCCGTACCGCCCGGCCCTCCCGTGCCGTCCCCACGGCCCGTACGCGGCCCGCCGGGGGCCTGTCGGACGTGGCGGTGTCCGCCGGGGGGCGGCTCGTCGGCCCGGCCGGGGTGCCGGCGCCCCTCGCCCGCCTCCGTGCCGGCGAGGTGACCGGCCCCGGGCGACGGCGGCGCGGAGGGGAAGACGGTGGTCGACGTCGTGGCCACGATCGGCGCGGACGGCGGATCGGTGGGTTCCCGGTCCGCTGCCCGTGCCGGACCGGGCGCCGTGACTATCAGCGCCGCCGACACCGTGAGCCCGAAGAGGATCGCCCTGTGTCCGCGCGGGCCCCGCCGGGGCGGGGCGTGCGGTTCACCGTCACCCATGTCGCCGTCCTCCGTAAGAGACACCCCCCTACGGACACCCCAACCCTCACACGGCCCCTCCCGCGAGGCGCGCTGAGCGGCCGGTCGGGTGACGGCGCGGGCCGCTCCCGGGCTCTTCGCGGGGCTACTCGCCGGTGGTCAGCAGCACCTTGCCGACGTGTGCGCTCTCCTCCAGCACCCGGTGGGCCCGCCCGGACCCGCCCGCCGGCGATCAGCGGCCAGACGTGCTCGCGGACCGCCGCCACGATCGCGGCCTTCTCCGCGAGGGGCCGGCCGCGCAGCGACGTCCCGGCGACGGCCGCCCGCTTGGTGATCAGCTTGCCGAGGTCCAGCTCGGCCGTGCGGCCGCCCTGCAGACCGATGATCGCCAGGCGTCCGTTGACGGCGAGGGCGTCGAGGTTCCGGCCCAGGTACTTGGCGCCGATGATGTCGAGGATGACGTCGGCGCCGATGCCGCCGGTCACCTTGCGCAGCTCCTCGACGAAGTCCTGCTCGCGGTAGTCGATGAGGATGTCCGCGCCGAGCTCGCGGCAGCGCTCGAGCTTCTCCGCGCCGCCGGCGGTGACCGCCACGCGCGCGCCGACCGCCTTGCCCAGCTGCACGGCCATCGTCCCGATGCCGCTGCCGCCGCCGTGCACCAGGAACGTCTCGCCGGGCCGCAGGTGCGCGATCATGAAGATGTTCGACCAGACGGTGGCGGTCACCTCGGGCAGCCCCGCCGCCGTGACGAGGTCCGTGCCGTCCGGCACGGGCAGCAACTGCCCCACGGGCACGCGGACTTTCTCCGCGTACCCGCCGCCGGCCAGCAGCGCGCACACCTCGTCGCCGACCGCCCAGCCGCTCACGCCGGGACCGAGCTCCGCGACGCGGCCGGAGACCTCCAGCCCGGGGTACGGGGAGGCGCCGGGCGGCGGATCGTAGAAGCCCTGGCGCTGCATCACGTCGGCGCGGTTGACACCGCTGGCCACGACATCGACGAGGACCTCGCCCTCGCCCGGTACGGGATCGGGGACCTCGGCCCAGACCAGGGACTCGGGTCCGCCGGGTACGGGAATCGTGATCGCATGCATGAGCGCGAGGCTACGCGAGGCTACTCGCCGGCGGCGGGCGGCCGGGCCCGCACGATCGTGATGAGCCGGTCCGTCGCCTTCAGCGGGCTCGCCTCCGGATCGTCGTAGCCGAGCAGCCGGTGGCCGCGCAGCACGGAGACGACCAGATCGTCGGTCTCCCGCACGCCCCGGCCCACCTCGGCCTTGACCACGGGGCGTTCGACGAGGTCCAGGCCGCTCCCCTGCTGGATGAGATCCTCCATGACCGTGCCGGCGCTGGGGCTGAGCACCGACAGGCCCAGCAGGCGGCCCGCCGCGCTCGCACTCGTGATGACCGCGTCCGCGCCGGACTGGCGCAACAGCGGCGCGTTCTCCTCCTCGCGCACCGTGGCGACGATCCTCACGCCCCGGTTGAGCTGGCGGGCCGTGAGGGTGACGAGGACGGCCGTGTCGTCACGCTGCGTCGCCACGACGACCTGACGGGCCTTCTGGACCTCTGCGCGCAGCAGGACGTCGCTGCGGGTCGCGTCCCCGACCACGCCCACGTAGCCGAGGGCCGTGGCCGATTCGACGACCTTCGGGTTCGGGTCGACGACGACGATGCGCTCCTTCTCCCGAGGCGGCCGGCCGCTGCCGCAGAGGGTCTGCACGGCCGACCGGCCCTTGGTGCCGAAGCCGACGACGACGGTGTGCTCGCGCAAGGCGGACCTCCAACGGGCCAGCCGCCATTGCTCGCGGGTGCGCTCCGTGAGGACCTCGAGGGTGGTGCCGACCAGAATGATCAGGAACAGGATCCGGAGCGGCGTCACGAGCAGCACGTTCGACAGCCGCGCGCTGTCGCTGTACGGGACGATGTCGCCGTATCCGGTGGTGGAGAGGGTGACGGTGGAGTAGTAGACGGCGTCGAGGAAGTCGACATTACTGTCGGCGTTGTCGTGGTAGCCGCCGCGGTCCGCGTAGACGATGAGGACCGTGGCGACCATGACCAGCAGCGCGACGAGCAGCCGCCGGCCGACCTGCCGTATGGGGGCCACGCGGTAGCGCGGCAGCACGACCCGCGAGTCGGTGCTGTGCAGCTGCCGCGGGTCGACGAAACCGCCGCTGTGTCGGCGCGCATCGGTGTGGTGGGGGGCGGTGCCGTGGTGGTCTGCGCTGTGGGGGTCGGTGCCGTGGTGGCCGGCACCGTGGCCGGTGTGCGCCGCGGCGTCGTCGTTCGGCAGGATCACGGTGCGTCCCGGCCCGGCAGCTCGAGGAGCTCGGCCTCGGCGCCGGCGGCCGTGCCGCCCGGCTCCACGACGACCAGCGCGTCGGCGGCGGCCAGGCCCCGCAGCATCGCGGGCCCGTGGAAGCTCAGCGGCCGGACCCGCCCGTCGGCCCGCCGGACCGCGGGGACCAGCCGGGTGTCGGTGGCGTGACCGGGCACCGCCTCGGTGATCCGGGCCCACGCGGGCCGTTGCGGCGGGCGGCCCGCGAGCGTACGCAGCAGGGGCGCCGCGAGGGTCAGCAGGCCGGCGACGGCGGCGAGCGGGTTTCCGGGCAGGCCGACGAGGTGGCGGGCGGGGGAGAGCCGCGCGAGCAGCATCGGGTGCCCGGGGCGCACCGCGACCCCGTCGACCAGCAGCTCGGCCCCGAGGCGGCGCAGGGTGGGGTGGACGTGGTCCACCGGCCCCGCGGCGGTGCCGCCGGTGGTGACGACGAGGTCGGCGTCGGAGGACTCCAGCGCGGCGCTCAGCGCCGTGGCGTCGTCCCCCAGGCGGCGCGTCGCGACGACGTCCGCGCCGAGGGCGCGCAACCAGGGCCCGAGCAGCGGGCCGAGCGCGTCCCGGATCCGCCCGTCGTGCGGCAGCCCCTCGCGCAGCAGCTCGTCCCCCAGGACCAGCACCTCGACGCGCGGCCGGGGCACGACGGCCACCTGGTCGTAGCCGCACGCCGCGGCCAGGCCGAGGACGGCCGGCGTCACGAACGTCCCGGTGTGCAGCAGCACGTCGCCCTTCTGGCATTCCTGGCCGCGGGGCCGGACGTCCTGCCCGTGGGTGAGGTGGCGGTTCGCGTACAGCTCGCCGTGGGGCCGCACGGTGCCGCGCTCGGTGCGCAGCACCGCGGTGGTCCCGGGCGGTACGCGGGCGCCGGTGGCGATGGGGACGGCGTGCCCGTCCTGCAGCGGCTCGGCCTCGCCCCGCCCGGCGAGGATGCCGGCGTCGTCGCCCTCGGGGAGGCGCCAGGGGCCCGGGCCGGCGACGGCCCAGCCGTCCATGGCGGAGGTGTCGAAGGCCGGCAGGTCGGTGAGCGCGGCGAGCGGGTCGGCGAGGACCTGCCCGAGCGCCTCGTCGAGCGGGACCCGCCGCACCGGCAG
>KL569412.1:17452-18327 GCA_000715685.1 Streptomyces lilacinus | reverse complement strand
GCCTCGGCGGCGAGCTCCCGGGCGAGGGGCCAGGGCGTGGCGGCGGGGGCGGCGGGGTCGGGCGGGGGCATGGGGGTGGACCCGTCTTCGGAAAGGTCGGAGTCTGCGGTGCCTGTGGGGACCTCGGGGTCTGTGGGGGCTTCGGTGCCGGCGAGGGGGGTGGGAAGGGGCGGCACCGTGTCGTAGTACCGGATGCCGGGGAACGGGACGTCGAGGACGTCCTCCTCCTCGCCCTCCGCGCCCGCGGTCTCCACAGGCTTCGTGAGGCGCGTTTTCTGCGTCTTCTGCGTTTTCCGGGAGGGGGCCGTCTCGTCGGCGAAGGGGTCCGCCGCGAAGTCGAAGTCGAACCGCGCGCGGTCGTCGGACCGCGGCTCGAACCGGGCCCGCGCGCCGCCGGCGCCGTGGAAACGCCGCTCGTCCGGCGCGAGCAGCGCCAGCGCCTCCTCCGTCGCCCGGTCCAGCGCCGCGTCCCCGTCGGACACCCTCTCGTCGCTCATGACGCCCCGCCGGCCCCCTCGGGAGCGCCGCTCCCCGGAGCCGTCTCCTCGGACCAGCGCGCGGCCAGCGCCCCGGCCGCGCGCATCGCCTCGGCGACCGCCTCCGCCCCGCCGCCGCGCTGGGCGGCGACGTAGCCGACGAGAAACGTCGTCAGGGGCGCGGCAGGGCGCGCCACGCCGTGCGCGGCGTCGCGCGCGAGGTCGAGGAGGCCCGCTGTGTCGACGTCGAGATCGATGCCCAGCTCGGCCTTGACCGCGGAGATCCATTCATCCAGCACGGTCCTATCGTCCCTGATCCGGGCACGGGCCTCGCTGATGTCCTCCCAGGTGTCGCAGTCGAACGACGCCGTCGGGTGCGGGAGGCGGGCGAGCGTCAGG
>KL569412.1:15666-17179 GCA_000715685.1 Streptomyces lilacinus | reverse complement strand
ACGGCAGGCCGGTGAGCGTGCCGTGCTCCGCCACGAGCAGGCCGAGCTCGCGGCGCAACGGCTCCGCGCGGTACGCGGCGACCAGGGGCTGGTCCCGCCCGCCGGGGTCCACGAGCAGCGCACCCTCGGGTGCGTCGGACCCCTCGGGCCCGTTGTCGTTCCCCTTGTCGTTCCCGTCGAGGGCGTCGAGCAGGGCCCGTACCGGCTCGGGGGCGAGGAAGGGGAGGTCGGCCGAGAGGACGAGCACCCGGTCGGCCTCGACCCGGCGCAGCCCGGCGGCCAGCCCGGCGAGCGGCCCGGCGCCGGGCGGCTCCTCGCGCGCCCAGGTCACCGGGCGGACCGTGGGCCGCCGCGGCCCGACGACCACGGTGCGTCCGGCGCCGGCGCAGGCGCCGAGGACCCGGTCGAGCAGGGGCCGGCCGCCGACCCGCAGCGAGGGCTTGTCGGCCCCGCCCAGCCGCCGGGCGGCACCTCCGGCAAGTACTACCGCGTCGTAAACCGTCACCCGTCGAGTATGTCGGGCACCCGGCGGGCCACCCGGTCGACCACCCTCCGGGTCTCGCAGTGCTCAGACGGCGCTCAGACGGTGCGCAGCAGCACCGCCGGCTGCTCGACGCAGTCGGCCACGTACCGCAGGAACCCTCCCGCCGTGCCGCCGTCGCACACCCGGTGGTCGAAGGTGAAGGACAGCTGCACGATCTGACGGACCGCCAGCTCGCCCTCGTGGACCCAGGGCTTGGGCGCTATTCGTCCGACGCCGAGCATCGCGGCCTCGGGGTGGTTGATGATCGGCGTGGAGCCGTCGACGCCGAAGACCCCGTAGTTGTTGAGCGTGAACGTGCCGCCCGTGAGCTCCGCCGGGCTGATCTTGCCCGCCCGGGCGGCCTCCGTGAGCCGCGCCATCTCGACGGACAGCTCGACGGCGTTGCGCTGGTTGGCGTCGCGCACGACGGGCACCACCAGGCCGCGGTCGGTCTGGGCCGCGAAGCCCAGGTGGACGTCGGGCAGCCGGACGATCTCGTGGGCGTCGGTGTCCACGGTGGCGTTGAGCTCGGGGTACTTCGCGAGGGCGGCGGTGCAGATGCGCGCCAGCAGCGCGAGCAGGGAGACCTTCGCGCCGCCGGAGGCGTTCATGGCCCGGCGCGCCTCGAGGAGCTCGGTGGCGTCCGCGTCGACCCAGCAGGTGGCGTCGGGGATCTCCCGGCGGCTGCGGCTGAGCTTCTCGGCCACCACGCCGCGCGCGCCGCGCAGCGGCACGCGCAGGCCCTCGCTGCCCTTGCGTCCGGCCCCCGCGCGGCGGCCGGCGCGGGCCGCCGGACGGGCCGCGGGCCGTGCGGCCTCGGGAGCGGCGGGTGCCGTGTGGACGGCGTCCTCGACGTCCGCGCGCAGGATCAGGCCGTCGGGCCCGGAGCCGCGGACCCGGGACAGGTCCACGCCGCGCTCGCGGGCGAGCCGCCGGACGAGCGGGGAGATCACCGCCGCCGACGCGGTCGCGGGCACCCGCTCGGCGGGG
>KL569412.1:7309-15418 GCA_000715685.1 Streptomyces lilacinus | reverse complement strand
GGTGGCCCTGCGGCCGGACCCTGCGGCGGCGCCCGGCGGGCGCCTGGGTGCCGTAGCCCACCAGCACGTTGCCCGAGCCCTCGCCGGCGCCTTCACCCGGGCCCTGACCAGCGCCTTCGCCAAGGGAGTCGGTCTCGGTGGAACCGGCGGAGGCGCCGCCCGACGGGGCGGCCGTCCCGCCCACGGCGACGGTCAGCAGCGGTGCGCCGACCGGCAGTTCGCTGCCCTCCTCGCCGAAGCGGGCGGTGACCACGCCCCCGTAGGGGCAGGGGACCTCGACCATGGCCTTGGCCGTCTCGACCTCGACCACGGGCTGGTCGACGGCGACCACGTCGCCGACCTTCACCAGCCAGCGGACGACCTGTGCCTCCGTGAGTCCTTCACCCAGGTCCGGCAGCGTGAACTCGCGCACGACCGCCATCAGCGCGCACCACTCTCATATTCGTTGGAGGTCCATTCCGATTCCCACTGCAGCCGCGCCACCGCGTCCAGGACCCGGTCCACGTCGGGCAGGTGGTGCTTCTCGAGCATCGGCGGCGGGTACGGGATGTCGAAGCCCGCGACGCGCAGCACCGGTGCCTCCAGGTGGTGGAAGCAGCGCTCGGTGATCCGGGCCGCGATCTCCCCGCCGGGACCGCCGAAGCCGGTCGACTCGTGGACGACCACGGCGCGGCCCGTGCGCCGCACGGACGCGCAGACGGTCTCCTCGTCGAACGGCACCAGCGACCTCAGGTCGACGACCTCCAGGTCCCAGCCCTCGGCCGCGGCCGCGCGGGCGGCCTCCACGCAGACCGGCAGCGACGGCCCGTAGGTGATGAGCGTCGCCGACGTGCCCGGCCTGCGGACGACCGCCCGGCCGATGCCCGGCACCTGCTCGGGGTGCTCGGGGTCCCAGTCGTCCTTGGCCCAGTAGAGCCGCTTGGGCTCGAGGAAGACGACCGGGTCGTCGGAGGCGATCGCGGCGCGCAGCAGCCCGTAGGCGTCGGCGACGGTCGCCGGGGCGACGACGTGGAGGCCGGGGGTGGCCAGGTAGTAGGCCTCGGAGGAGTCGCTGTGGTGCTCGACGCCGCCGATGCCGCCGCCGTAGGGCACCCGGACGGTGATCGGCATGGGCAGCGCGCCGCGGGTGCGGTTGCGCATCCGGGAGACGTGGCTGACGAGCTGCTCGAAGGCGGGATAGGCGAAGGCGTCGAACTGCATCTCCACCACGGGCCGCAGCCCGTACATGGCCATGCCCACGGCCGTGCCGAGGATGCCGGCCTCGGCCAGGGGGGTGTCCGTGCAGCGGTCCTCGCCGAACTCCTTGGCCAGCCCGTCGGTGATCCGGAAGACGCCGCCCAGGGTGCCGACGTCCTCGCCCAGGACGTGGACGGCGGGGTCGTCGGCCATGGCGTCGCGCAGCGCCCGGCCCAGGGCCTGGGCCATACTGGCGGCCTTGCGGCCGGTGTCGACAGGCGCGGTGGTCATCGCTGCCTTCCTTCCTGGGGGCCGCCCGCCTGGGGGCCCGGGAGCTCCCCCGCGGCAGTCAGCTCAGCACGCAATTGTGCTGCCTGCTCGCGCAGTTGGGCAGTCTGCTCGGCGTAAACATGTGTGAACAGTTCCATGGGGTCGAGCGCGGGATCCTGGTGCATCCGCTCGCGCAGGTCCGCGGCCATCCGCTCCGCGGCGTCCGCCTCGGCCCGTATCGCGGACTCGTCCAGCAGCTTCCGGCGGGTCAACTCCCGCTCCAGCAGGGCGATCGGGTCGTGGGCCCGCCAGGTCTCGACCTCGACGTCGGTGCGGTAGCGGGTGGCGTCGTCGGCGTTGGTGTGGGCGTCGATGCGATAGGTGACGGCCTCCACCAGCGTGGGCCCTCCGCCGGCCCGCGCCCGGTGGACCGCCTCGGAGAGGACCTCGTGGACGGCGGGGGCGTCGTTGCCGTCGACGAGCCTGCCGGGCATGCCGTAGCCGACGGCCTTGTGGGCCAGGGAGGGCGCGGCGGTCTGCTTGGCGAGCGGGACGGAGATCGCGAAGCCGTTGTTCTGCACGAGGAAGACGACCGGGGCGCGCCAGACGGCGGCGAAGTTGAGCGCCTCGTGGAAGTCGCCCTCGCTGGTGCCGCCGTCGCCGACCAGGGCGAGCGCGACGACGTCGTCCCCCTTGAGGCGGGCCGCGTGCGCCAGGCCCACGGCGTGGGGGAGTTGGGTGGCCAGCGGGGTGCACAGCGGGGCGACGCGGTGCTCGTGCGGGTCGTAGCCGGTGTGCCAGTCGCCGCGCAGCAGGGTCAGGGCCTGCACCGGGTCCATGCCCCGGGCGACGGCGGCGAGGGTGTCGCGGTAGCTCGGGAAGAGCCAGTCGCGGTCCTCCAGGACCAGCGCGGCGGCGACCTGGCACGCCTCCTGGCCGGTGGAGGACGGGTAGACCGCGAGCCGACCCTGCCGGGTCAGCGCGGTGGCCTGGGTGTTGTACCGCCGGCCGCGCACCAGGTGCCCGTACAGCCGCCGGAGCAGCTCGGGGTCGAGCCCGTCGGCGGCGTCGGTGCCCAGCAGGCGGTACGGCTCCGCGTCGGGCAGCAGCGGCGCGGGGTCGGTACGGGGTTGCCAGGCCGGGGGCGGGGTGGGCCGGTACGAGCCGGGCTGCTCCAGAACCGTCATGGCGAGCACCTCCTCTTGGGACGAGCTTGACCGGAAAGCGTCCTGCGCTCTCCCTACCGATTGTTCGGTTGACGGCACTTTTTGGCTACAGGCGGCCCAAGCCTGTGGACAAACGGTTCTCCACAACCTGAGATATGGGCAGGGCGTCCATGAAGGGGAGGCATGGCGGTATGCCGGACGAACAGATGGCCACTTCGGGCGGCAGATCGGCCGCCCGCCCGCTCGACGACATCGACCGCTCGATCCTGCGCATGCTCGAGGCCGACGGCCGGGCGTCGATACGCTCCGTGGCCGAGCGTGTGCACGTCTCGCGCGCCAACGCCTACGCGCGGATCAACCGGCTCCTGGACGACGGCGTGATCAGGGGCTTCGGCGCCCGCATAGACCAGGAGCGGGCCGGGCACGGCGCGTCCGCGTACATCACGCTGAAGATCGTCCAGAACTCCTGGCGCACGGTCCGCGAGAAGCTCCGCGAACTGCCCGGCGCCGCCCACATCGCCCTGGTGAGCGGGGACTTCGACGTCCTGCTGCTCGTCCACACACGCGACAACCGCGCCCTGCGCGAGCTGGTGCTCACGCGCATCCAGGCCATCGAGGAGGTCCTGAGCACCAGGACGTTGCTGGTCTTCGAGGAGACGGACCTCAAGGACGCCGGCCGTCCCCTCGACGACGGCCGCTAGCGGTACGTCCGCAGGCCCGCGAAGGCGGTGTGGACCACGGCGTCGGCCACCTCGTCGGTGGTGGCGGCCCCGGCGCGCTCGGGCCGGTACCACTCGACGATCGAGTTGATCATGCCGAAGAGCAGTCGGGTGGCCAGGCGGACGTCCACGTCCTGGCGGAGGTCGCCGTCGGCGGCGGCCTCCTTCAGCAGCTCGGCGACCTGGTGGTCGAACTCGCGCCGCCGCTCCATCGCCCAGCGCTCGGTGTCCGTGTTGCCCCGCACGCGCAGCAGCAGCGTCACGTAGGGCAGCTCGGCCAGCAGCACCTCGACCGTGCGCCGGGTGACGTACTCCAGCCGGTCGATGGCCCGCCCGCCGACGGCGCCCGGCTCCTCCAGGACGGCGAAGAGGCCGTCCAGGGCGCGGCTTATCGCGAGCCTGAGCAGCTCTTCCTTGCTCTTGACGTGGTGGTAGATCGACGACTTGGAGATCCCGGCCGCCTTGGAGAGGTGCTCCATGGACGTGCCGTCGTAGCCCCGCTCGTTGAACACCTTGACGGCGACCGCGAGCAGCGACTCGGGCGTGTAGGTGTCGCGCTTGGCCATGGTCATGATTACAGCAGGCTCTCTTCGACGGCCGCACGGCGGCGGAGGGACAGGGAGGGGACGTAGCGGCCGCCGGGGTACTCCCGGCTCAGCCCCCACAGGACGCTCCGCACCCAGCTCAGGCCGAGCTCCCGGCCCCACTCGAGGGGGCCGCGCGGGTAGTTCACGCCCAGCCGCATGGCGGTGTCGATGTCCTCGCGGCCGGCCACGCCCCGGCCGGCGGCGTCCTCGGCGAAGTCGACGAGCATCGCGACCGTGCGGGCGACGATCAGACCGGGGACGTCCCCGATGACGCTGACCTTCTTGCCGAGCGCCTGGAACAGCCCGATCGCGGCCCGCACGTCCGCCGCCGAGGCCTTCTCGGAGGGGGCGAGGGCGACGCGGGTGCAGGCGCGGTAGTCGTGGGCCAGGTCGAAGTAGATGTACGTCCCGGCGGGCTCCGGGGTGGCGGCCTCGCCGTGGGTCAGGGTGAGCCGCGCGCCGTCGGGGAGGCCGATGGACCACTCGGGCCCGTGCGGCGGGCGGTCGCGGACGATCTCGACGCCCGCTTTCTCGATCATGTCGCGCAGCGGGGCGCAGACGGGCGGCGGCGTGCCGTGCCAGCCGACCCGCGGCGGCGCCGCGCACGGCTCCGCGGTGCTCGGCTCCGGCGCGGCGGCCCCCTCGCCGTACGCGAACCACCCTCGGCCGGTCTTCCGTCCCAGCAACCCCGCCCGCACCAGCTGCCCCTGCGCGAACGAGGGCGTGAACTTGGGGTCGTGGAAGAAGGCCTCGTACACCGAATGGGTGACGGAGTTGTTCACATCCTGGCCGATGAGGTCGGTGAGTTCGAAGGGGCCCATGCGAAAGCCACCGCACTCCCGCAGCACGGCGTCGACGGTCGCCGGGTCGGCGCCGCCCTCCTCGTGGACCCGGAAGGCCTCCGCGTAGAAGGGCCGGGCGAGCCGGTTGACGACGAAGCCGGGGGTGTCGGCGCAGGCCACCGGCGTCTTGCCCCAGGCGGCCACGGTGGCCCGGGCCCGGTCGGCCGCGCCGGCGTCCGTGGTGAGCCCGCGGACCACCTCCACCAGCGGCAGCAGCGGGGCGGGGTTGAAGAAGTGCAGGCCGACGAAGCGGCCGGGCCGGCGCAGGGCGCCCGCGACGGCGGTCACCGGCAGAGAAGAGGTGTTGGTGGCGAGCAGGCAGTCTTCGGCCACGACGGATTCCAGCTCGCGGAACAGCTTTTGCTTGGCGTCGAGTTGCTCCAGAATCGCCTCGATGACGAGCGCGGAGTCGGCGAGTTCGGCGAGCCGCGCGGCGGGCCGCAGCCGGGCCAGCGCCGCGTCCCGGTCGGCCGCCTCGAGCCTGCCCTTGTCCACCAGGCGGCCGAGCCTGCCGGCGATCGCCCGCGCCGCCTCCTCCGCACGGCCGGGCACGGCGTCGTACAGCCGCACGGGGTGGCCCGCGGCCAGAGCCACCTGGGCAATGCCCTGGCCCATGGTGCCGGTGCCGACGACGGCGACGGTACGGGCCGGGTCGATTGCGGTCATGTCAGTGATCCTCCCCGATGCGTTGTCCACAGCTTCGCCGGGCCCCCTTGTCCCGACCGATCGTTCGGTTACTGTATCCATCGGGGGTGCATCTGGTCCCCCGTATCGGAGCCCCGCTCGACGAGGAGTTGGTCAGACGTGACCGCCGGACTCACCACCGCCCAGCTGATCGAGAAGCACCGCCCCACCCTTGACCAGGCCCTGGACGCGATTCGTACGCGCGCCTACTGGTCCCCGCACCCCGAGCACCCGAAGGCGTACGGCCCCGAGGGCGTGCCCGGCAGCCTCGACGCCGCCGCGGGCCAGGCCGCCTTCGAGGCGCTGCGCGGCAAGCGCTTCGAGCTCGACCAGCCCGGCACGGACGGCTGGGCCGGCGCGGAGACCTCGCCCTACGGCCCGGAGCTGGGCATCGAGTATCCGCACGCCGACATCGACGTCCTGCTGCCCGCCATGCGCGCCGCGATGCCCGCCTGGCGCGAGGCGGGGCCGGAGGCCCGCGCGGCGGTCGCCCTGGAGATCCTCGCCCGGATCAACGCCCGTACGCACGAGTTCGCCCACGCCGTCATGCACACCAGCGGCCAGGCCTTCATGATGGCCTTCCAGGCCGGTGGGCCGCACGCGCAGGACCGCGGCCTGGAGGCCGTGGCCTATGCCTACGCCGAGCAGACCGCCGCGGCCCCGCGGTCCGCGGAGTGGGTCAAGCCGCAGGGCAAGCGCGACCCCCTGAAGCTGACCAAGGAGTTCACGGCCGTGCCGCGCGGCGTCTCGCTGCTCATCGGCTGCAACACCTTCCCCACGTGGAACGGCTTCCCCGGCCTGTTCGCCTCCCTCGCCACCGGCAACGCCGTCCTGGTCAAGCCGCACCCGCGCGCCGTGCTGCCGCTCGCGCTGACCGTGCGGGTCGCGCGCGAGGTGCTGCGCGACGCCGGCTTCTCCCCCGACCTCGTCGCCCTGGCCGCCGAGCGCGACGGCGAGGGCATCGCCAAGCCCCTGGCCGTCCGGCCGGAGATCCGCATCATCGACTACACCGGCTCCACCGCCTTCGGCGACTGGCTCGAGGCCAACGCCCGCCAGGCGCAGGTCTTCACGGAGAAGGCCGGCGTCAACACCGTCGTCGTCGACTCCACCGACGACTACAAGGGCATGCTCGGCAACCTGGCCTTCTCCCTGTCCCTCTACAGCGGCCAGATGTGCACCACCCCGCAGAACCTGCTCATCCCCCGCGACGGCATCGCCACCGACGCCGGGCACAAGTCGTACGACGAGGTGGTCGCCGACCTCGCCACGGCCGTGGAACGGCTGCTGGGCGACGACGCCCGGGCCAACGCCCTGCTGGGCGCCATCGTCAACGACGGCGTCAAGGCCCGCGTCGACGCCGCCGCGCAGCTCGGCGAGGTCGCCCTGGCCTCCCGCCGGGTGACCAACCCCGACTTCCCCGACGCCACCGTCCGCACGCCGGTCGTGGTCAAGCTCGACGGCGCCAAGCCCGACGCCGAGGCGGCCTACTTCTCGGAGTGCTTCGGCCCGGTGTCGTTCGCGGTGGCCGTCGACTCGGCCGCGGCGGCCGTGGACCTGCTGCGGCGCACGATCCGGGAGAAGGGCGCGATGACGGTCGGCGCGTACACCACCTCGCAGGAGGTGGAGCGCCTGATCCAAGAGGCCTGCCTGGAGGAGTGCGCCCAGCTCTCCCTCAACCTCACGGGCGGTGTCTACGTGAACCAGACCGCCGCCTTCTCCGACTTCCACGGCTCGGGCGGCAACCCGGCGGCCAACGCGGTGCTGTGCGACAGCGCCTTCGTCGCCTCCCGCTTCCGCACGGTGGAGGTGCGGCGCCAGGCGTAGGGGCGTAAGGGCGTAAGGGCGTAGTGACGCCCTTCAGCTCTTGGGCCCGCTCCAGCGGAAGAGCGCCATGCCCACGCTGGTGGCCAGGTTGTAGCTGGAGACCTGGGGCCGCATGGGCAGGGCGACCAACCGGTCCGCCCTGCCCCGCAGCTCCGCCGACACCCCGTGGCGCTCCGAGCCGAACACGAGCAGCGCGTCGTCGGGCACGGTGACGGACCGGATGTCCTCGCCCTCCGGGTCCAGGACGTACAGCGGCCCGGGCGGCAGCTCCTCCGAGGGCAGCCGCTCGACGGCCGTGGCCCAGTGCAGGCCTGCGCCGGACCGCACGGCGTTGGGGTGCCAGGGGTCGAGGTCACCGGTGGTGACCACGCCCGTGACACCGAAGCCGGCGGCCAGGCGGACCACGGCACCGACGTTGCCGAGGTTGCGGGGGTTGTCCAGGACGACGACGGGCGCCCGTCGGGGCCGTTCGGCCAGCGCGGCGAGGTTCGCCGCGCGCTCCGGCCGGACGGCCAGGGCGGCCACGCCCGTCGGATGGACCCGGGGCAGCAGCTCGCGCAGCGTCTGCGCGGGCACCTCGACGAGAAGCCGCTCGAGCGCGTCCGTCACGTCGTCGGCCAGCTCGCTCGCCAGCTCGAGGACAGCGGCCTTGTCACTGGCCAGCGCCGGCCCCACCCGGGCCCCGAAGCGCAGCGCGTGCTTGAGGGCGTGAAAGCCGTCGAGCAGCACGGCGTCCGGTGCGCGGTCAGCCCACTCCCGCAGGGCGGCGGCCACGGCGTTGTCCTGAGTCATGACCTCAGCCTACGGGCCCGCTGACCAGGCGAAATCCAGCCCGTCCGGC
>KL569412.1:6825-6947 GCA_000715685.1 Streptomyces lilacinus | reverse complement strand
GGCGGAGCCCCGGTTACGGGAAGGGGCGGGATCGGGGAAGAAACCCACGCCCGGACCCTAGCGGCGCCGACCACCCCGCACCGCCCCGTCGTCCTCGCTCGCCGGCGGCACCGGCCGCACCG
>KL569412.1:1398-6519 GCA_000715685.1 Streptomyces lilacinus | reverse complement strand
GGCACCGGCCGCACCGGCGGCGCCGGCACCACGACAGGCCCGGCCTCCGGACGCGGTCCCGGCGTCCGGAAGGGGCCGCCCGTCGGCAGAAGACGCAGAAGACGGGGCAGGACCCGCCGCCCCACCGCCCCCACCCGCAGCAAGAACCCCGTCGGCAAGAACACCGCATCCGCCACCACCATCGCCAGCGAAAAGAACGGCAACCCCATCAGCACCGCAATGCCCACGTGCTCCGCCATCATCAGCACCAGCAGCACGTTCTTGACCCGCCGGTTCAGCAGCGTGAACGGGAAGGCGACCTGCAGCGCCACCGTCCCGTAGCTGAGCAGCAGCACGACGAGCCCGCTGGCGGCCAGCGCGTGGGAGAGCCACGGCCAGGGCGAGAAGTACTCGATGTGCAGCGGGTAGTAGAGCGCCGTGCCGTCCTGCCACCGCGAGCCCTGGATCTTGTACCAGCCGGCCGTGGCGTAGATCAGGCAGACCTCCGCCATGATCACCAACAGGGCGGCGTTGTGCGCCACATGGGCCAGCGCTTCGAGCACCGCCCGCGGCTCCCCGGGGGCGTACCGCCGCACCGCCCACCACAGGCCCTGCACGAACCACAGTCCCCACAGGACGGTCGCCCACCCGATGCCGGGCACCGGCCCGTTGGCCGTCCACAACAGGGGCGGGTCACTGAGCACCTGCGCGGCGACGAGGGCCAGGCCGCAGACCGTCCACAGCACGACACCGGCCACGTCGGCATCCCGCTCGCCGTCGCCGGCCCGGCCGCGCCGAGCGGCCCGGCGCGCGTCGAGCGACCAGACCCGCCCACACCTCGTGAAGACGGTGTAGAGAGCCATCAGATGGATGACGTTGTCGCCACCGTCCCCGACGAAGACGCTGCGGTTCTGCAGCGACAGCACGCCGATCATGTAGATCACGGACATGGTCCGGGTCCGCCAGCCGAGCATCAGCAGCACGCTGGAGACGACGGCCAGCGCGTAGACGGTCTCGAACCACGCGGGGCTGTCGGACCACATCAGGGCCGTGAAGGCGTGGTTGTCGCCGGTCAGTTCGCGGGCCATCCCCCAGCTCCAGGGGGCGTCGGGCCCGTACAGCTCATGGCGGTTGGGCCACTCGCGCAGCAGGTAGCACAGCCAGGCGAAGGAGAGCCCGACGCGTATGACGGCCGTCTGGTACGCGCCGAGGGAGGAGCCGGTGACGCGGTCGAGGCCGCGGGAGAGTGCGGTGATCATCGGTTCTTCGTCTCCGCGAGATCGGCGGTGGTGACCGGCCACCAGCCCAGGACCCGGTAGGTGGGGGCGGTGTCGACCTTCTCGTCGCTCCAGGGCGGCGGGGCGATGGGCGAGGTCACGGACCGCACCTGGATCCGCTCGACCGGGCGGCCGTCGCGCTCGGCGCCGAGGCGGGAGACGACGATGCGGCGGACGTACTGCTCGGCGAGGTGTCCGCGCATCCCGCTCGAGCGTTCCTGGGCGTCGTGGGTGCCGGTGTAGAAGTCCCAGGCCCTGCGGAGCTCGTTCTGCCGGGTGTGGCTGGGGAGGGGGTTGTGGAGGATGGCGGCGCCGTCCCGGGCCGACAGATCGGTCCAGGGGGTGACGACCGGCCGCCCGTCGGGGCCGCGCAGCTCGGCGCGGGCCTGGACGGCGATGTTCTGCTGGAGGGGGTTGGGGGCGAAGAACTTCCAGTTCTGTTCGAACTCTGGCAGGACGTAGTCGTCGATCGCCGCCGCGTGCTGCCTGCTGACCGTGTTCGGCGGGGCCACGTGCAGGAACATCATCGCCAGGTGCGCGGTCGCGGCGAGCGCGATCAGCGCGACGCCGACCGCGAGGGCGACGCGTCCCGGCGGGGACAGCCCTTCGGGCCCGGCGCCGCCGCCGGCCCGCTCGCGCGCGTCGTCCGTGTCCATGCCGCCCCGATCCCTGATGCCTCGACGTGTCGTCCTGTCGCCACCGAACCGTACCGAGGCAGCCCCACGAGGCACAGCGTCCACGAGTTATCCACAGGGTTGACAGTCCTCCGGAGGCGCCCCACCATTGAACCGAACGATCGGTCGGTAGGGAGATTTCGCGGAACGCGAGGGGGCTCGGCATGACCACGACGGCGCCGGAGACAGAAGTGCTGGCAGCGGTGTTCGACGCCGCCGTCGCCGCCGACGAGCGCATCGAGCCACGCGACTGGATGCCGGACGCCTACCGCGCGACGCTGGTCCGGCAGATCGCCCAGCACGCCCACTCCGAGATCATCGGCATGCAGCCCGAGGCCAACTGGATCACCCGTGCGCCCTCGCTGCGGCGCAAGGCGATCCTGATGGCCAAGGTGCAGGACGAGGCCGGCCACGGCCTGTATCTGTACAGCGCCGCCGAGACCCTCGGCACCGGCCGCGACGAGCTGCTCGACAAGCTGCACGCCGGCCGCCAGCGCTACTCCTCGATCTTCAACTACCCCACCCTGACCTGGGCCGACGTCGGCGCCATCGGCTGGCTCGTGGACGGCGCGGCCATCACCAACCAGGTCCCGCTGTGCCGCTGCTCCTACGGGCCCTACGCCCGCGCCATGGTCCGCATCTGCAAGGAGGAGTCCTTCCACCAGCGCCAGGGCTACGAGCTGCTGCTCACCCTGAGCCGGGGCACCGAGGCCCAGCACGCGATGGCGCAGGACGCCGTCGACCGCTGGTGGTGGCCCTCGCTGATGATGTTCGGCCCGCCCGACGACGAGTCCGCGCACTCCGCCCAGTCCATGGCCTGGAAGATCAAGCGGCATTCCAACGACGAGCTGCGCCAGCGCTTCGTGGACATCTGCGTCCCCCAGGCCGAGTCGCTCGGCCTCACGCTCCCCGACCCCGACCTGCGGTGGAACGAGGCGCGCGGCCACTACGACTTCGGCGCCATCGACTGGGACGAGTTCCACGAGGTCCTGCGGGGCAACGGCCCCTGCAACGACCAGCGGATCGGCCAGCGGCGCACGGCACACGAGAACGGCGCCTGGGTGCGCGAGGCAGCCGCGGCCCACGCGGCCAAACACGGAAAGGCGACGGCATGACCGGCACCGACTGGCCCCTGTGGGAAGTGTTCGTGCGCAGCAGGCGGGGCCTGTCCCACACCCACGCCGGCAGTCTGCACGCCCCGGACGCGGAGATGGCCCTGCGCAACGCCCGCGACCTCTACACCCGCCGCTCCGAGGGCGTCTCGATCTGGGTGGTGCCCGCCACCGCGATCACCGCCTCCTCGCCCGACGAGAAGGACCCCTTCTTCGAGCCGGCCGCCGACAAGCCCTACCGCCACCCGACGTTCTACGACATCCCGGAGGGGGTGCGGCACCTGTGACCGCGGCTCTGGCTCTCGGCGACGACGCGCTGGTGCTCTCCCACCGGCTCGGCGAGTGGGCGGGGCACGCGCCCGTGCTCGAGGAGGAAGTCGCCCTCGCCAACATCGCCCTGGACCTCCTCGGCCAGGCCCGCACGCTGCTCTCCCTCGTCGGCGACGAGGACGAGCTGGCCTACCTCCGCGAGGAGCGCGCCTTCCGCAACGTCCAGCTCGTCGAGCAGCCCAACGGCGACTTCGCCCACACGATGGCCCGCCAGCTCTACTTCTCCGTCTACCAACACCTGCTGTACGGGCAGCTGGCCGCCGCCGACGGCCGGCTGGCGCCCCTGGCCGCGAAGGCCGTGAAGGAGGTCGCCTACCACCGCGACCACGCCGAGCAGTGGACGCTGCGGCTCGGCGACGGCACGGAGGAGAGCCACGCGCGGATGCAGCGCGGCCTGGACGCGCTGTGGCGGTTCACGGACGAGCTGTTCGAGCCCGTCGAAGGGCTGCCCGTGGACTGGCCGGCGCTGCGGGACGGCTGGCTCGCCCAGGTGACCGACATCGTGGAGCGCGCCACGCTGACCCTGCCCGGCGGCCCCGGGGGCGGCGCCTGGACGGCGGGAGCGGGCCGGCAGGGCATCCACACCGAGCCGTTCGGCCGCATGCTCGCCGAGATGCAGCACCTGCACCGCAGCCACCCGGGGGCGACATGGTGAGCGCGGCCGCGTCCCCCACCCCGCTCGAGGAGGAGCTCCGGGCGCTGGCCGGCGCCGTCCCCGACCCCGAGCTGCCCGTGCTCACGCTGGCCGAGCTGGGCGTGCTGCGCGGCCTGCACGTCACCGGCCCCGGCCGGGTGGAGGTCGAGCTCACCCCGACCTACACCGGCTGCCCGGCCGTCGAGGCCATGTCGGCGGACATCGAGCGGGTGCTGCGCGACCGGGGCCAGCGCGAGGTGACCGTCCGCACGGTCCTCTCCCCGGCCTGGTCCACCGACGACATCACCGCCGAGGGGCGACGCAAGCTCGCCGAGTTCGGCATCGCCCCGCCGAGGCCGACCAGTGAAGGCGGCGGAGGCGGGGTCAAGGGCGGCCCGGTCATGGTCGACCTGGCCATCCGGTGCCCCCACTGCGGCTCCACCGACACCACGCTGCTGAGCCGCTTCTCCTCCACCGCCTGCAAGGCCCTGCGCCGCTGCGAGGCGTGCCGCGAACCGTTCGACCACTTCAAGGAGTTGTGATGGCAGCGGCCCACCTTGGCGCCTTCCACCCCCTGCGGGTGGCGGCCGTCGAACCGCTCACCGACGACTCGGTCGCCGTCACCCTCGCGGTGCCCGCGGAGCTGCGCGCCGCCTTCCGCCACGCCCCCGGCCAGCACCTCGCCCTCCGCCGCGTCGTGGACGGCACCGAGATACGCCGCACCTACTCCGTCTGCGACCGGGCCTCCGGCCCCGAGGGCCCCGCGACGCTGCGGGTGGCGGTGCGGCTGGTGGACGGCGGCGTCTTCTCGACGTACGCGCTCAAGGAGCTGACCGCCGGTGACACCGTGGAGGTGATGGCGCCGGCCGGCCGGTTCGTGCTCGAGCCCCGCCCGGGTCACTTCGCGGCGATCGTCGGCGGCAGCGGCATCACGCCGGTGCTGTCCATCGTCTCCACCCTGCTGGCCGAGGAGCCCGAGGCGCGGTTCTGCCTGATCCGCAGCGACCGCACCACCGCCTCCACGATGTTCCTGGACGAGGTCGCCGACCTCAAGGACCGCTGGCCCGACCGCTTCCAGCTCCTCCAGACCCTCTCCCTGTCTCTTATACACATCT
>KL569412.1:880-1120 GCA_000715685.1 Streptomyces lilacinus | reverse complement strand
CTGCTGCCGGTGGACGGGATCGACGGCTGGTTCCTGTGCGGGCCGTACGGGCTGGTGCGGGGCGCCGAGGGGGCCCTGCGCGAGCTGGGGGTCGGCCGGGACCGGATCCACAAGGAGATCTTCCACCTCGAGGAGGAGCCCCCGGTCGGCGCGACGTCCGGTGCGGCGGCCCCGCCTCGTACGTCGGCGACGTCCCCCGCGCACAGCACGGTGACCGCCACGCTCGACGGCCGCAGCGGC
>KL569412.1:0-609 GCA_000715685.1 Streptomyces lilacinus | reverse complement strand
TGTGTATAAGAGACAGCTGCTGGAGACGGTGCTGCGCAACCGCGCCGACGCGCCCTACGCCTGCAAGGGCGGGGTGTGCGGGACGTGCCGGGCCCATCTCGTCGCCGGCGAGGTGCGGATGGACCGGAACTTCGCGCTGGAACAGGAGGAGCTGGACGCGGGCTACGTGCTGGCCTGCCAGTCCCACCCGGTCACGGAGAAGGTGGAGCTGGACTTCGACCGCTGAGGTTCCCCACCCCTGTGGGTTCCCAATCCCGCCCCACTACCCTAACTTGACGGTCCGTCAGCTCAGTCGGAGCCGAAGGGGGCCGGGCAGTGGACTTCACCTTCACCGAGGAGCAGCAGGCGGCCGCCGAGGCGGCCCGGGCCGTCTTCGCCGGCGTCGCGCCCGACGGCGTGCCCAGCCCGGCCCTGGTCCCCGGCGCCGTGGCCGAGGACTTCGACCGCGCGCTGTGGCGCCGCCTGGCCGACGCCGACCTGCTGAGTCTCCTGTGCCCGCCGGCGGACGGCGGCGCGGGCCTCGGCCCGATCGCCCTGTGCCTGGTGCTCCGCGAGGCCGGCGGGGTGCTGGCCCGGGTGCCGCTGCTGGAGACCCTGTCTCTTATACAC
>KL569411.1:33727-36906 GCA_000715685.1 Streptomyces lilacinus | reverse complement strand
GTGTATAAGAGACAGACCGTAGCCCGGCTGGCCCGGCTGACCGCCGGGAGGCGGGGTCTGGGGCGGAGTCTGCGGATAGCCGTACGCGGGCTGCCCCGTGGGCTGGGCGGGCGGGCCGAAACCGGGGGGAGGGTCCTGTGGCGCGCCGAAGCCTCCGCCCGGCTGGGCCGGCTGGCCCTGCGGTGGCTGGGGTGGCTGGGGCGGCTGTGACATCAGCTTTCCTCTGTACGCGCGGACCGGGGCATGCACCGCGATGCGTTGCCATTCGTCGCATTGCATCGCATAAATCCCGCCAGTGTGCGGCAGGCGAGCGGGTGTTCTTTGTATCACCCGACGCGGACGGCGAACGGGCCGATCTCAGACGTATCAACCACCTGAGACCGGCCCGTGACGAGACTGTTGCGCCTTATGACGCCGCCCCACGCCTCACGCGTCGTCGGCCAGTTCCAGCCAGCGCATCTCCAGCTCCTCGCGCTCGCCGGCCAGTTCGCGCAGCTCGGCGTCGAGTTTGGCGACCGCCTCGAAGTCGGTCGCCTGCTCGGCGATGCGCTCGTGGAGCTTGGCCTCCTGCTCGCTGATGCGGTCGAGGCGGCGCTCGATCTTCTGCAGTTCCTTCTTGGCGGCCCGCGCGTCCGCGGACGGCTTCGCCTTCGCGACCTCGGGGGCCGGGGCGGCCGGCGTCGCGGCGTCGATCACGCGCTGGCGGCGCTCGAGGTACTCGTCGAGGCCGCGCGGCAGCATCCGCAGGAAGCGGTCGCCGAGGAGGGCGAAGACGCGGTCGGTGGTGCGCTCGACGAAGTACCGGTCGTGGCTGATGACGACCATCGAGCCGGGCCAGCCGTCGAGGAGGTCCTCGAGCTGCGTCAGCGTCTCGATGTCGAGGTCGTTCGTCGGCTCGTCCAGGAAGAGGACGTTGGGCTCGTCCATCAGCAGCCGCAGGATCTGCAGCCGGCGCCGCTCACCGCCGGAGAGGTCGCCGACCGGCGTCCACTGCTTCTCCTTGGTGAAGCCGAACTTCTCGCACAGCTGCCCCGCCGTCATCTCCCGGCCCTTGCCGAGGTCGACGCGGTCGCGCACCTGCTGGACGGCCTCCAGGACCCGCTTGGTGGGGTCGAGTTCGCCGACCTCCTGCGAGAGGTAGGCCAGCTTGACGGTCCTGCCCACCACGACCTTGCCGGCCGCGGGCTGCTTCTCGCCGTCCGTACGGGCCGCCTCGGCGAGGGTGCGCAGCAGCGAGGTCTTGCCCGCGCCGTTGACGCCGACCAGGCCGATGCGGTCGCCGGGGCCCAACTGCCAGGTCAGGTGCTCGATCAGCACCTTGGGGCCGGCCTGGACCGTCACGTTCTCCAGGTCGAAGACGGTCTTGCCGAGCCGCGAGCTGGCGAACTTCATCAGCTCGGCGCTGTCGCGCGGCGGCGGCACGTCGGCGATCAGCTCGTTGGCGGCCTCGATGCGGAAGCGCGGCTTGCTGGTGCGGGCGGGGGCGCCGCGGCGCAGCCAGGCGAGCTCCTTGCGCATCAGGTTCTGCCGCTTGGCCTCCTCGGAGGCGGCGATGCGCTCGCGCTCGGCGCGGGCGAAGACGTAGTCGCTGTAGCCGCCCTCGTACTCGTGGACCGCGCCGCGCTGGACGTCCCACATGCGGGTGCAGACCTGGTCGAGGAACCAGCGGTCGTGGGTGACGCACACCAGCGCCGAGCGGCGCTCGCGCAGGTGCTGGGCGAGCCAGGAGATGCCCTCGACGTCGAGGTGGTTGGTCGGCTCGTCGAGGACGATCAGGTCCTGGTCGGCGATCAGCAGCTTCGCCAGCGCGATGCGGCGGCGCTCGCCGCCGGAGAGCGGGCCGATGACGGTGTCCAGGCCCTGCGGGAAGGCCGGCAGGTCCAGGCCGCCGAAGAGGCCGGTCAGCACGTCGCGGATCTTGGCGTTGCCGGCCCACTCGTGGTCGGCCATGTCGCCGATGACCTCGTGCCGCACGGTGGCGGCCGGGTCGAGGGAGTCGTGCTGGGTGAGGACACCGAGGCGCAGGTGGCCGGCGTGGGTGACGCGGCCCTTGTCGGCGTCCTCCAGCCGGGCCAGGATGCGGATGAGCGTGGTCTTGCCGTCGCCGTTGCGGCCGACGACGCCGATCCGGTCGCCCTCGTTCACCCCGAGGGAGATGCCGTCGAGCAGCGCACGGGTGCCGTACACCTTGTCGACGGCTTCCAGATTGACGAGGTTGGCTGCCATGCCGCTCCTTGCTCGATGGGACTCCTTCCAGGATCCCACGGCCGCCCGCGGGCCCCGGCCGCAGCCCCGGGCCGCCGGGACGGGGTGATCGCGGAGCGCGGTGTGGGAGTGCGCGAGGGCTTGGGCACAAGGCGGTGGGGGCGGACGCGAGGCGGGTAGCGACGGGGGCGGAGCCGCCGAGGTGGCGGCTCCGGAGAGGGAGAACTCCATGCAGCTCCCGCAGCTCCCGCAGCTCCCGCAGCTCCCGCAGCTCCCGGGCATCGGACAAATGGGGCAGATCTTGGGGTGGCTACCGCTCCGCCGGCACCCTCCGCCGTGCCGCCGCCTCCACCAGGAGCCAGCCGGCCACGGCCATGAGGACGGCGGCGGGGGCCGTGACGCGCACGGCGACGAGCACGGCCGTCCGGCCCTCCAGGAGACCGCCGAAGCCGACCATCGACAGCCCGAGGACGCCGAACAGGGCGAGCGTGACGCCGAAGGCGGCCGCCGGGCCCGAGGCGCGGCGGCCCGCGCCGAGGACCCCGGCGGGCGCCGGGGGCCGTTCCGCGCCGCGGAAGACGGCCACCAGGACCGCCGTCACCACGGCGGCCGAGGCGATACGCAGGGGCGTCCGCGCCCACCAGGCGCCGCT
The DNA here is from genome assembly GCA_000715685.1 of Streptomyces lilacinus. Classification (GTDB taxonomy): domain Bacteria; phylum Actinomycetota; class Actinomycetes; order Streptomycetales; family Streptomycetaceae; genus Streptomyces; species Streptomyces lilacinus. The sequence continues at coordinate 34,049 of KL569411.1, read as the reverse complement.
CGCCGGGACGGGCAGCGGGACGTCGAGGGCGAGCAGCACCCCGTACACGCCGAGCATCGCCGTCAGGTGCCACAGGAAGGCCGTCATCGCGACGCCGTTCGCGGCGATCACCCCGCGCCACACGCGCGGCCGCGCCACGAGGCGCGCGCCGGGGCGGGCCAGGAGCTCCACGGCGCCGACGAGCCACATGCCGTGGCAGAGCAGGGCCGCGGTGGGCGGCGACATGTTGCTGATCTTCTCGCCGGGCATGCCGACCATCGACAGCGGATACGGGCCGAAGGCCACCAGCGCCGCGGCGGACACCAGCCCGACGACGGCGAGA
>KL569411.1:32753-33389 GCA_000715685.1 Streptomyces lilacinus | reverse complement strand
TGTGTATAAGAGACAGAGCCGCAGGAGGGGCGGGGTGAGGGCGACCATGGCCAGGTAGATGCCGATGAACCACAGGGGTTGGGCGACGAGGCGGGCGGCCACGTCCGTCAGTGCGCCGCCGCCCCCGAGGAGTTGTACGGCGAGGGCGCCGGCGCCCCAGACGGCTATGAAGACCATCGTGGGCCGCAGCAGGCGCTGCAGCCGGGCGCGCAGGAAGGCGGCGTAGGCGGGGCCGTCTGCACGGCGGGCGAGGGAGCGGTAGGAGAGGGCGTGGGAGAAGCCGCCGACGAAGAAGAACACCGGCATGATCTGCAGCGCCCAGGTGAGGAGTTGCAGCTCCGGCTGCACGGCGAGCAGGTTGCCCACCTGGGCGCGGCCGTCGGCGTCGACGGTGACGGCGGCCATGAGCCAGTGGCCGAGGACGACGGTGCCGAGGGAGGCTACGCGGAGCAGGTCTATGTAGCGGTCGCGACCGACGGGGGTCGCGGCGGCCAGGTCCCGCGGGCGGATCTTCGAAGGCATGCGGGCAGTTTGGCGTGGGGGGTGGGGTGCGCGCATGGGCGCGGGTACTTAGGTTTTGGGGGTTTTCCCCAGTCCCGCCCTTTCACCGTTTCCCGGGGCCCCGCCCCGGACCCC
>KL569411.1:31369-32442 GCA_000715685.1 Streptomyces lilacinus | reverse complement strand
GGACGGGCTGAATCTCTCGCCCGGACCGGCTGACAAAGTCAGCCCGTCCGAGAGCGGAGCCCCCCACGCGGCGGAGCCGCAAATCGATACAGCCGGGATGGGGGCACCTCCCAGCGGTAGCTGGGGGAGGGCGGGTCAGGGGAGGAGAACCGCTCCCGGCACCGGCCCCGACGCCACCCGCACCGCTCGGCACGTGCCCGAAGAGCGCAGCGCATCCGCGACCTTCTCGGCGGCGGAGGCGTCCTCGACGAGGAACGCCGTCGTCGGGCCGGAACCCGACACCATCGCCGCCAGCGCACCGGCCTGCGCCCCCGCGCCCAGCGTCTCCGCCAGCGACGGCCGCAGCGAAACAGCGGCCGCCTGGAGGTCGTTGGTCACAGCAGCCGCCAGCCCCACCGCATCGCCCGCGCGCAGCGCGGCCAGCAGGGCCGCCGAAGCCTCCGGCTCCGGCACCGCCGCCGACCCGCGCAGCCGGTCGCACTCCGCGTACACCGCCGGTGTCGACAGGCCCCCGTCCGCGACGGCGAAGACCCAGTGGAAGGTGCCCCCCACCTCGAGCGGCGTCAGCAGCTCACCGCGCCCGCGCCCCAGCGCCGCACCGCCCACGAGGCTGAACGGCACGTCGCTGCCCAGCTCCGCGCAGATCTCGAGGAGCTCCTCGTGCGACGCGCCCGTGCCCCACAGCGCGTCGCACGCGAGCAGGGCGCCCGCGCCGTCGGCGCTGCCGCCGGCCCCTTGTCGATGTGGATGTGGACGTTCGCGTCCCGCCCGTGGCGCGCCGCGAGGGCGAGCGCCGCCCGGGCGGCGAGGTTGCTCGCGTCCAGCGGGACCTGGGCGGCGTCCGGGCCGGAGCAGGTGACGCGCAGCTCGTCCGCCGGGCGCACCGTGACCTCGTCGTAGAGGCCCACGGCGAGGAAGACGTTGGCCAGGTCGTGGAAGCCGTCGGGCCGCAGGGGGCCCACGGCCAGCTGGACGTTGACCTTGGCGGGGACCCGCACCGTCACGGCGTCGGCGGTCACTGCGCGGCACCCTTCCGCTCGGCGATGGCGACGAACTCGTGCACGGTCAGCGCC
>KL569411.1:29044-31137 GCA_000715685.1 Streptomyces lilacinus | reverse complement strand
CCCGGCCAGCGCGGCCCGCAGCGTCTTGCGGCGCTGGGCGAAGGCGGCGTCGACGACGGCGAAGACCTCGTCCTTCGTCGCGGTCGTCTCGATCGGCTTGGCCCGCCGGACGAGGGAGACGAGGCCGGAGTCGACGTTCGGCGCGGGCCAGAAGACGTTGCGGCCGATGGCGCCGGCGCGCTTGACCTCGGCGTACCAGTTGGCCTTGACCGAGGGCACGCCGTAGACCTTGTTGCCGGGCGCGGCGGCGAGCCGGTCGGCGACCTCGGACTGGACCATCACGAGCGTGCGCTCGATGGTGGGGAACTGGTCCAGCATGTGGAGCAGCACCGGCACGGCGACGTTGTACGGCAGGTTGGCCACCAGCGCGGTGGGCGCCGGGCCGGGCAGCTCCTGGACGTGCATGGCGTCGCTGTGGACCAGCGCGAAGCGGTCGGCGCGGGCGGGCATGCGGGCGGCGATCGTCGCGGGGAGCGCTGCGGCCAGCACGTCGTCGATCTCGACGGCCGTGACCCGGTCGGCGGCCTCCAGCAGGGCGAGGGTCAGGGACCCGAGCCCGGGGCCGACCTCGACGACGACGTCGTCGGGCCGTACGCCCGCGGTCCGTACGATGCGCCGGACGGTGTTGGCGTCGATCACGAAGTTCTGGCCGCGCTGCTTGGTGGGGCGGACCCCGAGGCGGGCGGCCAGTTCGCGGATGTCGGCCGGGCCGAGGAGGGCGCCGGACTCGCCGGACTCGTCTGTGCTGGGGCTGGAGCTCACCCGTGAAGTTTACGGCCGCACACGGGCCAGGGGCTCGCCCCCCGGCTGACGTACAGCTTCTTGGCCCGGAGGGTCTGCTCGTCGGCGGACGCGTCCTGCGGGCGGCCGGTGCCGCCGAGCGCGTGCCAGGTGCGGACGTCGAACTGGTACAGCCCGCCGTAGGTGCCGGACGGGTCGACGGCGTTGGGCCGGCCGCCCGCCTCGCAGTGGGCGAGCGCGGACCAGTTCAGGCCGTCCGCGCCCTGCACGGAGGTGGGCCGGGCCTTGGTGCCGACCTTGATGATCTCGGTGCGGGGCTGTTTGACGACCTCGGAGGAGATCTTCCTGGGCTTCTGCTTGACGCCGTTGACGGTCCGCAGGGCGTACGTGACCCGCTGGACGCCCTTCTCGCCGCGCTGCACGACGACCTCGGTGCCCTTGTAGAGCGCGGGGTCCTCGCGGCGCTCGGTGGTGAAGTCGATGGGCTCCTCGCGGGTCTCCTCGTCGGCGGAGATCCGCATGACGGAGATCGTCTGGCCCTCGCGGGGGAAGCTGTCGGGGTCGACGGAGGTGGTGTCCTGGCCGTGGAGGCCGATGCCCGCCTGCTCGATGGCCTCGCGGACGGTCGCCGCGTTGGTGCGGACGGTGCGCTCGCGCCCGTCGGCCATGAAGGTGACGCTGCGCTCGGTGCGGACGTGCAGGTCGAGGCCGTGGCGCCCGATGGGCGCGGAGCGGGAGGCGGAGAGGTAGGCGCCCTCGGCGCGCACGCCGAGCTGGCGCAGGGCGCCGTCGACGGTCCGGGCGGTGGTCCACACCTGGCGGCGCTCGCCGTCGAGGGTGAGGGCGACGGGCCGCCCGTAGCGGACGATGACCCGGTCGCCGGTGGCCAGGTCGTGGTGGGGTCCGGGGGCGACGATGTCGTGCTCGCCGACGGTCATGCCCTCGTCGGCCAGCAGTTCCTCGACGTCGTCGGCGAAGGTGTGGAGGGTGCGCGGCTTGCCGTCGATGCTGAGCTGGACGGACTTGTCGGCGCCGACGAAGGCGGCGGTGCCGCCCGCGAGGAAGGCCACGACCAGGGCCTGGGGCAGCAGCCGGCGCAGCGTCTCGGGCCGTTCGGCGCGCTGGGGGCCGCGCCTGCGGCGCTCCCCCGCGGCGCGGCGGGCGGCGGCACGGCCGGGGCCGGCCGGCGGCGCGACGGGGCCGCCCGGGTCGGCGGGGCCCTCGTCCGTCTCCGGCCGCTCGTACGTGCCGGGTGCGGCGGTCTGACGGGGCAGGTGGGGGCGGCCGAAGGGCTCGTACGGCTCCTGCGGCGCGGGCACCGGCGGCGGCGCGTACGGCTCGTAGGCCTCGGG
>KL569411.1:21387-28788 GCA_000715685.1 Streptomyces lilacinus | reverse complement strand
GTCCCCGCCGGGCGCGCCGTGCGGCGGCTGCGGCGCGTACGGCGACGGCGGGCGGGACTGCGGGTACGGCTCGTAGGTCCCGTACGGCTCGTACAGGGCGTGCGGGTCGGGCGGCCCGTACGGATCTCGGGGCGCGTACGGGTCGTACGACGGGGTCTCCGTCGCGGTGCGCGGTGCAGCGTGGGGGCTGCCCTGTCCATGACTCACGACACTCCACTGGGTCCGACTAGGCCCGGGACTGTAGCGGAGCGACCATCACCCACCAAAGTCGTATGGTCACACGGTGTCGCGAAATCCGGGGTCAGTACCCGAAGGCGCGTGCGGTATTCGCGGCTACCGCCGTGGCCAGGGCGTCCTCGTCGATGTCCCGCACCGCGGCCATCGCGCGCAATGTGACCGGAATGAGGTAGGGCGCGTTGGGCCGTCCGCGATACGGCATCGGGGTCAGGAAGGGCGCGTCGGTCTCGACGAGGACGCGGTCGAGGGGGGTCACGGCGAGGGCGTCGCGCAGGTGCTGGGCGTTCTTGAAGGTGACGTTGCCGGCGAAGGAGAGGTAGTAGCCGGCGGCGGCGCACACCTTCGCCATCTCCGCGTCGCCGGAGTAGCAGTGGAAGACCACCCGCTCGGGCGCGCCTTCCTCCTCGAGCACGCGCAGCACGTCGGCGTGGGCGTCGCGGTCGTGGATGACCAGGGCCTTGCCGTGGCGCTTGGCGATGTCGATGTGGCGGCGGAAGGAGTACTCCTGGGCCTCCATGCCCTCGGGCCCGGTGCGGAAGAAGTCGAGGCCGGTCTCGCCGACGCCCTTGACCTGCGGCAGCGCGGCCAGCTGGTCGATCTCCTCGAGGGCGGCGTCGAGGGCGGCGCGGCCGCCGGGCTCGCGGGCGCCCTGCCGGGACCAGCCGTCGGGGTCGCCGTGCACGATGCGGGGCGCCTCGTTGGGGTGCAGGGCCACCGCCGCCCAGACGGCGTCGTGCGCGGCGGCCGTCTCGGCCGCCCAGCGGGAGCCGGACACGTCGCAGCCCACCTGGATGACCGTGGTGACCCCGACGGACGCGGCCTTGGCCAGGGCGTCCTCGACGGGGCCCGCCTGCATGTCCAGGTGGGTGTGCGAGTCGGCGACGGGCACGTTCAGCGGTGCCGGGGGCGGCGGGGGGACGTCCTTGTCGGTGTTCTTGTCGCGCTCGTTCTTGCGCTCGCCGCCGACCGGACCGCTGTTCGATGCTGTTGCCGCCATGGTCGCGATTCTAGGGATCGTGACCTGTGGGCCGCACCGCGCCCAGGGGCGAGGGAGGCTACTTGCGGTGGAAGGGATGCAGCAGGTCCGAGAGGTGCCAGTGGTGACCGCTGCGGTCACCGCGGTCCGGGCGCGGGCCGCCGTCCATGATCGGCCCGGCGGCGGCCTGCTGGGTGGCGGGCACGACCGTGCGGGTCTGCAGATGGAGGGCGTCGGCGATCTGGGACACCTGCCCGGACCGCATGATGCGCACGACGTGCTCGCCGCAGTTGATGCACGTCGGACGGGTCAGCGGGGAAGGCACCCGCTCGCCGTCGGCGTAGTAGGTGACGAAGGGCTGACCCTTCGCGTCGACGTGGTGCCGTATTTCGTACGACTGCTCCCAGCCGTGACCGCACCGCATGCAGGCGAAGGAATAGGACTCGTGCGCCGGCTCGAACGGATCGGCGCCCTGTTCGGACACCGTGCGCGTCGTCACGGGCCGGCGGGCACCGCTCGAAGCTCCTGCGATCTCGCTCATGGCAGCTCCCTCTTGTCCGCTGGACAAGTCTCTCCGGGATCGGACGTCCCACCACCAGGGAACGCCCATCCCGGCGATGGCGCAGCAGCCTGACCCGCGAATTGGGGCAAACTTGGCGGCTCCATGTCCTAAAGCGCTGGCTGCCATGCCTGGGCTTTGCTTTTCAGGTTAGCCCTTTACCTTACTGTCAACCCCGCTGTGCGGCATTTTTTGCCGCCACGACGGCATCGAACACCTCGCGCTTGGGCAGGCCGGTTTCGGCCGCCACGGCCGCGATCGCCTCCTTGCGGCGCTCCCCGGCCTCCTCCCGCACCTGCACCCTGCGGACCAGCTCCGCGGGGTCCAGGTCCGCCGGGCCGCGCTCGGGGGCGCCCTCGACGACGATCGTGATCTCGCCGCGCACGCCCTCGGCGGCCCAGGCCGCCAGCTCGGCCAGGGGCCCGCGCTTGACCTCCTCGTACGTCTTCGTCAGCTCCCGGCACACGGCCGCCCGGCGGTCGGCGCCGAAGGCCTCGGCCATCGCGGCGAGGGTGTCGTCCAGGCGGTGCGGGGCCTCGAAGTAGACGAGGGTGCGCCGCTCGTCGGCCACCTCGCGCAGCCGGCCGAGCCGCTCGCCGGCCTTGCGCGGCAGGAAGCCCTCGAAGCAGAAGCGGTCCACCGGCAGGCCGGAGACGGCCAGCGCCGTCAGCACCGCCGAGGGGCCCGGCACGGCCGTGACCTTCACGCCCCGCTCGACGGCGGCCGCGACCAGCCGGTAGCCGGGGTCGGACACCGACGGCATGCCCGCGTCCGTGACCAGCAGCACCCGCGCCCCGCCGACCAGCGCCTCGACCAGCTCGGGCGTACGGGCGGACTCGTTGCCCTCGAAGTACGAGACCACCCGGCCCGTGGTCTGCACCCCCAGCGCCTGGGTCAGCCGGCGCAGCCGCCGGGTGTCCTCGGCGGCGATCACCTCGGCGGCGCCGAGCTCGGCGGCCAGCCGCGGGGGCGCGTCGGCGACGTCGCCGATGGGGGTTCCTGCGAGTACGAGAGTTCCAGTCACGCCTTCCATCCTCGCAGGAACCCCACCGGGCTCATCCCCGCGTCACCAGCGTGATGTCCTGCTCCTTCACCACCGCCAGGAAGTACGGGAGCGGGATCCCCGTCTTGTCCCTGCGGAACTGCATCAGCGTGCCGTCGGCGCGGGCCGGCCCCGGCTGGTAGGTCACGTGGGCCGGGCGGGCGGTATTGCGCCAGCGGTGCTCCTTGCCGTCGCAGACGGCCGTGCTGCCGCCGATGCCGCTGTAGCGGGCGCCCTGGATGACGTTGCTGCCGACGACGACGAGGCCGGCGGGCCGGGTGACGGTGCAGCGGTACGTACCGGTCATGGTGACGGTGCCGTCGGGCGCGAGAGAGGCGGTGCGGTCGATGGTCATGGCGCCGGTGGACGCCGGGGCGGCCCGGGGGGCCGCGGCGGCCGGGGCGGGCGCGGTCGAGGCCGCCGCCGCGAGGGCGACCGCGGCCGCGAGGACGCGCGGCGCCGTGTGCATACCCATGGCTCAAAATCCTCCGTTTCGTGACGAAGGGCCATGGATACCCGAAAGCGGGGCAGGAGTGGCCGAACCTCACCCCTACCGGGCACGTCACCCCGCGTGCAGCATCAGGCCGATGCCCACGACCATCAGACCGGCCGCGGCGACGCGGGGCGCCCCGAAGCGTTCCTTCATGAAGACCGCGCCTATGCCCGCGCCCACGAGGATCGACGACTCGCGCAGGGCCGCGACGGGGGCGAGGGCCGCCCGCGTCTGGGCCCACAGCACGAGCCCGTAGGCGAAGACGGACAGCAGCCCGCCGAACAGCCCGCGCGCGAGGAAGGGCCGGATCTCGGCGCGGAACCGGCCGCGCCGGGTGGCCACCGCCCAGGCCGGGATGACCAGGCCCTCGAGGATCATCAGCCAGGCGATGTAGCCGAGCGGGGAGTGGGCGGCGCGCACGCCCAGGCCGTCGACGACCGTGTAGGAGGCAATGGCCAGCCCGGTGGCGACGGCCGCGCCGATCGCCGCCCAGTGCGGCCGGGCGCCGGCGCCGCGGATGCCCCACAGGGCGAGGCCGACCAGGCCCGCCGAGGCCACCGCGACGCCGGCGAGCTGCCGGCCGCCCGCGACCTCGTGGGCGAAGAGCGCGGCGAGGACGGTGACGGCGAGCGGCGCGGTACCGCGCGCGATCGGGTACATCTGGCCGAAGTCGCCGAGGGTGAACGACCGCATGAGCAGCACCTGGTAGACGATGTGCAGCGCGGCGGAGGCGAGCAGGTACGGCCACGCCCCGGCGGCCGGCGCGGGGACGAACGGCAGCATCGCCAGCCCGCAGACCGCGCCCCCGCCGCCCACAAGGGTGAAGGCGAGGAGCTGGTCCTTGATGCCGTGGGCGATGGCGTTCCAACTGGCGTGCGTCACCGCCGCGATGAGGACGGCGACGGCGACCAACGGGGTCACGCGGCACGCCCGGGTCGCCAGGTCCGACGAGTGAGGATGCTCATGACGCTCGACGCTAGCCGTCGGAGCCGGGGCGACGCGATGTCGTGTGCGTCACCCGCACGTCACCCGCTCGGCCCGGCACGGCAGTTGGCGACGGGTGCCAGGCCGTCACGGCCTGAGCGCGGGTGCGTGCGACGACGCCCGCGCCGCCCGCGCCGGGTCCGGCACCGCGTAGGCGTACGCTGCGGCGACCCCGCCGACGCCGCGCCCGAGCCCGACGGCCGGACGCACACCGTGCGAGCCCAGCGGCGCCGTCAGGCAGCGCCGTCAGCCCGCGCGCAGGACCGCCGCGACGATCGGGCCGGCCGAGTCGCCGCCGTGGCCGCCCGCGCGCAGGACCGCCGCGACGACCGGGCCGGCCGAGCCGCCGCCGTGGCCGCCCTGGGGGACGACCGCTGCGGCGGCCACGTCGCCCCGGTAGGCGGTGAACCAACCGTTGGGCGCGGTCTGGCCGTCGACCTCGGCCGAGCCCGTCTTGGCGCCGATGTCGCCGCCGAGGCCGGCCATGGCCCGGGCGCCCGTACCGGAGACGGCGGTGAGCCGCATCATCGCGCGCAGGTCGCGGGCGACGGAGTCAGGCAGGGGCCGGGCGGCGCGGGCGAGTTGGCGCCCGTCGAGGGCGGGGTCCACGAGGTAGGGCTGGTGGAACGAGCCGGCGCGGACGGTCGCGGCGACCGAGGCCATGTTCAGCGGGCTCATCTGCACCCGGCCCTGCCCGATCAGCGCGGCCGCCTTGCCGGCTCCGCCGTCTGACGGAACGCTGCCGTCAAACGTACCGATTCCGGCCTTCCAGTCCAGGCCGATGCCGAAGACGTCGCGGGCCTCGGCGGCCAGCGCGCCGTCGGAGAGGCCGCCCGCGAAGGAGATGAAGGCGGTGTTGCAGGACGCGGCGAAGTCCTGGGCGAAGGTGGCGTTCGGGTTCTCGCTGTCTTCGACGTTGTGGAAGGTCATGCCGTAGGTGGCGTTCTTGGGACACGGCAGGCGCTTGGCGGGCGAGGCCTTGCCCTGCTCCAGCAGCATCGCGGACGTGACGACCTTCATGGTGGAGCCGGGCGCCGTCTGGCCGGACAGCGCGGGGTTGAACTCCGTCTTCTTCGCGTTGGCGATCGCGAGGATCTCGCCGGTGCTGGCCTTCACGGCGACCACGGAGGCGTCGTTGTGTCTGCTCACGGCGGCCTCGGCGGCGCGCTGGGCGCCCGCGTCGAGCGTGGTGCGGAGCTTGCCGGGCTTCCCCTCGGACAGCACGTGCAGCGTCTTGGGCTCGGCGGCGCCCTCGACCCGTACGGCGACGGCCGGCTCCCCGCCCGCCTTCTCGCCGAACCGCTTGCGCAGCTCGGGCAGGACGGACGCGAGCGAGGGGTAGTTCTTGACGTCCAGCTCGACGCCGGAGCGGTCGACGGCGACGACCTTCGGCGCCTCGGTGGCGCCGGTCCGCAGGGCCCGCCCGGCGGCGAGCTCGGGGTGGACGACGGTCGACTGCCAGCCGACGAGCGCCTTGCCCGTCGTCCGGCCGCGCACGACCTCGAGGGCCGAGTCGTACGCCCAGGTGGAGCGCTGCTTGCCGTAGGCGACCTCGGCGGTGACCGAGAACGGCACCTTCGCCCCGACGGCCGCGCCCTGCTTGAAGGTCACCTTCTCGACGTGCGCGGCCTCGCGGTAGGCGGTCAGGGTGACGGTCGCCGCCTGGGCGTTGTCGGTGAGGCCCGCGGCCTTGGCCGTGTCGCCGGCCGCCCACGCGGCGAGGAAGTCCCGCGCGGTCTTCCCGGTCTCGTCCGCCGTCGGCGGCCCGGTCCGGACGGGCGCGGCCTGCGTGCCCGTCCCCGATCCGCCGCTCGCGACGGCGTCGACCAGGTTGTAGGCCCCCATCCCGGCCGCCCCTACCACCGCGGCGACGACGACGCCGGTCGCGATCTTCGCGCCAGTGCGCATGCTCCCCTGCCCCCTCCTGATTTTAATCACCCGATTAAAACCTCGGAGACGCACTGTACGGGAGAGCGCCGACACATGACATGAAGTGTCCGAAAATCATCGCTCATGCGTATGGATTCCAGCGCGAGAGCTGTGATTTCAGGGGCTGATGTGACGTCAAATCCAGGTGTCGAACCACATCCGGTTCCGCCAGGCGTCCATCGGGATCGCCTGACCGGTGTAGATCGGGAAGAAGTAGATGAAGTTCCAGGCGATCAGCAGGACCAGCGTGCCCGCCGCGACCGCGCCCACGACCCGGCGCCGCTCCGGGGAGCCGGGCGGGCCGAGGATCGCGCCGATCATCATGGCCACCGCCAGACACAGGAAGGGCACGAAGACGACCGCGTAGAAGACGAAAATCGTCCGTTCCTGCCACATGAACCAGGGCAGATAACCGGCCGCCACCGCGCCCAGGATCGCGCCCGCCCGCCAGTCGCGCCGCAGCGCCCACCGATAGAGCAGGTAGACCAGCGCGGCGCACCCCGCCCACCACAGCAGCGGGGTGCCCAGCGCGAGCACCTCGCGGGCGCACTTGTCGGCGGTGTCGATGGGACAGCCGTCGTTGCCGGCCCCCGGGGACTCGTAGAAGTACGACACCGGGCGGGACTGGACCAGCCAGCTCCAGGGGTTGGACTGGTAGGTGTGCGGCGAGGAGAGGGTGGTGTTGAAGTCCCACACCTGCCGCTCGTAGTGCCACAGGCTGCGCAGCGGGTTGAGGACGCCGGCGAAGAGCCCGTCCGGGCTCTGCCCGCCCTCGGTCTCCGCCCAGTGCCGGAAGTAGCCGCTGTGCCGCCAGCCGGTGGTCTGGCTGTACGTGCCGCTGTGGGAGAACCAACCGGCCCACGAGGCCACGTACACGCCGACGGCCACCGGCACCGTCGACAGGAACGCCCAGGGCGCGTCGCGCAGCAGCGTCGACCGCCACGGGTGTCGGGCGCCGGCCAGGCGGCGGGAGCCCACGTCCCACAGGACGATCATCACGCCGAAGGCCGCCAGGTACACCGCGCCGTTCCACTTCGTGGCGAAGGCCAGCCCGAGGAAGACCCCGGCCGCCAGCCGCCAGGGCCGCGGCCCCAGGCGGGTGCGGTCGCCGACGTCCGCGTCCGGCCGCCCGTCCGGGTCGTCCGCCGGCAGGGCCGCCGCCAGGCTGTCTCTTATACACA
>KL569411.1:17569-21138 GCA_000715685.1 Streptomyces lilacinus | reverse complement strand
GCAGGGCCGCCGCCAGGCGCTCCCGTGCCCGGTCGCGGTCCACGAGCACGCACCCGAAGGCGGCCAGCACGAAGAACATCAGCACCGAGTCGAGCAGCGCGGTGCGGCTCATCACGTAGTGCAGCCCGTCCACGGCGAGCAGCCCGCCGGCCAGGCAGCCCAGGAACGTCGACCGGAACAGCCGGCGCCCGATGCGGCACAGCATCAGCACCGACAGCGTGCCGAGCACCGCCACCATGAAGCGCCAGCCGAAGGGGTTCAGCCCGAACATCCACTCGCCGAGCGCGATGACCCACTTGCCGACGGGCGGGTGCACGACGTACCCGGGGGCGTCGGGGACGGCGGAGTACCCGTCGACGATCCGGTCGTTGATGTCCTTGACGCTCGACCAGTCCGCCTCGTAACCGCGGCGGAGCAGGGCCCAGGCGTCCTTGGCGTAGTACGTCTCGTCGAATATGACGGACTTGGGCGAGCCCAGATTCCAGAACCGGATCAGTCCCGCGAAGAGCGCCACCACCAGCGGCCCCAGCCACCCCGTGGACCGCGCCAGCGCCCGGGCCGCGCCCGGTCCCAGCCCCGCCGCCGCCCACAGCCGCGTCCCCGGCTCGGGGAAGGGCGGCACGAGCCGGTCCCGCACGCCGGGCTGCGTCGTGGGACCCGCGTAGCCGAAGCGGCGGAGTCTGCGCTGCCAGGGGGGCGGCTGCTCGTCCGTCGTCGATCGGCCCTGCCGGGCGTGCGTCGCGGTGTCACTGGTCACCGCGCCATCGTAGGGAACGAGTCCGTGCGCGTCCCGGGCGCGCCGTGCACGTGGCGTACGCCATGAATTCGGCACGAAGGGGAACCACGAGCCTTCGTCCGGGCGTTTTTCTCAGTCCACACACCTGTGGACGCGGTTCGGGGGGCGCGTGTGAAGGAAAGGGCTCCGCGTTGAACCTGATCGATGTGCTTCTGATGCTGATCGTCCTCGGCTACGCCGTCTCCGGCTTCCGCCGCGGGCTGGTGGCCAGTGCCGTGCTGCTCGCCGGGTTCCTCGGCGGGGCGGTGGTGGGCGTGTGGGCGCTGCCCTACGCGCTGGAGCCCTTCGAGCCCGGTACGTCGACGGCGGCCGTGGTCGCGGTGCTGGTGGTGCTGCTGCCGGCCGCGGTGGGGCACGCCCTGGCCGGGCGGCTCGCCTGGCGGCTGCGGTCGAAGCTGACGTGGGCGCCGGTGCGGGGCATCGACGGGATCGGCGGTGCCGTCGTGAACTCGCTGGCCGTCCTGCTGGTCGGCTGGGTGGCGGCGAGCGTGCTCGTCTCGGCGAACTCCACGCTGCTGACCCGGGAGGTCAGGGAGTCGACGCTGCTGGGCGCGGTGCAGAAGGCGATGCCCGAGCAGGCGCCCACCTGGTTCAGCCGGACGACGGACGCGCTGTCCGGGGCGGGCTTCCCGCAGGTCTTCAACCCCTTCGAGCACGAGCCCGCCACCAGCGTGCCCGAGCCCTCCGGGGACGCGGTCACCGCCGCCGCGACCCGGGCCGCCCGGCAGAGCGTGGTCAAGATCGAGGGCGTGGCGGACGTCGGCGGCGGGCGGCGCGGCCAGGAGGGCAGCGGCTTCGTCTTCTCCGACGAGCACGTGATGACCAACGCCCACGTGGTGGCCGGCGTGACCGACCCCACGGTCCGGGTGGGCGGCGTGGGCCGGGCGTACAAGGCACGGGTCGTCCTCTTCGACCCGAACACCGACGTCGCCGTGCTGGACGTGCCGGGCCTGACCGCGCCCGTCCTGCCGTTCGACAAGACCGCCAAGCGCGGCGACGCGGCCGTCGTGGCGGGCTTCCCGCAGAACGGCGGCCTGGACCTGCGCGCCGCCACGGTCGCCAACGAGGTCCGGGCCAAGGGCCAGGACATCTACGGCGACGGGATCACGACCCGCGAGGTGTACTCGGTGCGGTCCACCGTCCGCCCCGGCAACTCCGGCGGCCCCCTCCTGACGCCCTCCGGCAAGGTGTTCGGGGTGGTCTTCGCCCGGTCGACGTCGGACTCCGAGACCGGCTACGTGCTGACCGCCGACCAGGTCGCGGACGCGGCCCGGCGGGCGGCGACCGCGACGGCGCCCGTGAGCACGGGCAGCCGGGCGGCGCTGTAGCGCCGCCCGGACGGCGAGGAGGTCGACACCCGGACCGCGGGGCGGTTCGTCACCCGGGCCGTGGGGCGGTCATGGGCACGTGCGCCGGACGGTCATTCGCACTTGCCCAGGGCCTCGCGCAGCTTGGCCTCCTCGGCTCGGGTGACGCTCAGGCCGTAGTAGTCCTTCACCGCGATCCAGGCCTGGCTGTACTGGCACTGTCTCTTATACACAAGAGATGTGTATAAGAGACAGCCACTTGTCCGGCCCCTTGTCGCCCTTGCGGCGGTTGCTCCAGGTGGACACCACGATCAGCTGCGGCGTGGCGCTCAGGTCGTTGGCGAACTCCTCGCGTTTCTCGGCCGACCAGGTGCGCGCGCCGGAACCCCAGGCGTTCCGCAGCGACACGATGTGGTCGACGTCGACGTGCGTCGGGTCGGCCATGTCCCTGTTGTCGTACTCGCTGTGCCACTTGCCGCCGACGACCCTGCACTTGCCGTCGAGCGTCGCCGGCACGACGGAGTGGTACTTCAGGGCGATCTCACGGGTCGTGCACCGGTCGACCCCGTGCCGGACCCAGCAGGAGGTGCCGAAGAAGGCGCGGTCGTAGCCCCTGCTGTCGAAGGGCTTGACGTCCAGCTCGCCGAGCATGCGCAGGGCCTCGTCGCGGTCGGGCATGTTCCGCGGCCACTTCCGCGGGAGGGCGCGGGGGGCGGCGGACGTCGCGGCACGGGCCTTGTGGCGTGTGTTCTTCCAGTCCTCGTAGGGCTTCTGCTGCGGGTCCTCGGGGGGCTTGGCGGGCGCGGTCTCCGGGGGCTTGGGGGGTTTGCGCTCCGGCTCCTTGGCGGGCTTGTGCTCCGGGTCCTTGGCGGGGGCGGTGCCCTTGGGCGTGTCCTTGGCGGGCTCCTTGGCGGGTTTGCGCTCCGGGTCCTTGGCGGGCGTGGTCTTCGGGGGGCCGGTCTGGGGCGGCTTCTCGTAGACGTTGCCCTCCGCCGGGCCCTCGCAGTCGACCTCGTCGTAGTCCATGGGCTTCGCACCGAGCCGGTGCCCCGCCGCGCCCGCCCCGGGTGGGGTCAGGGCCTGGGCGGCACTGCCCGGGAGCGCTCCCAGGAGCAGGGCGGCGGTGGTGACGGATATGAGGTGCGACCTCCGGTGCCGGCTGATGCGCATGTCGTCTCCCTTGGTGGCTCTCTTCGTGGCGGCCGTGACGGCCGCGGTGGCCGCCCTGCGGAGTGAGCCAAAAAAGAGGACATATGCGCGGCGGAACGGCACATCACCCGGGTGGCCCTCGGGACGTCACCCGCTCGGCCTCACACCCCGGTCCGTTCCCGCGCCTCCTCGTCCTCCTCCAGGAGCTTGGCCGCCATGGCGTCCAGGGCGCGGTCCAGGCGGGCCCGGTCCCGGGGGTCGGCGAGGTTCCAGTCGTCGAGGCGGGCGGCGAGCCAGGCGCGCCAGGCCGCGCCCAG
>KL569411.1:11335-17365 GCA_000715685.1 Streptomyces lilacinus | reverse complement strand
CATCCGGTGGGCGGCGGCGACGGAGGCCAGGGTCGCCTCGCCGCGGACGCGCAGCCGCCAGTGGATCTGGCCCAGGGCCCACGCGTCGGCCGGGTCGAGGGGGCTGCCGGACTCGGCGAGGATCTGCCGGCTGACCGGGCCGCCCTTCGCCCTGCGCATGACGCCGGCCACCGCCCGTTCCAGTTGGAGGTCCGCCTCGGCGGAGTCCGGCGCCGCGAAGCCCTCGCCCATGTCCGAGGCCCCGGCCCGCGCGCTGTCGCGCAGCGGCACCTCTTTCAGGAACCACGCGGCGACGAAGCCGGCCAGCGCGACCGGCACCACCCACAGGAAGACGTAGTCCACGGTGGCGGCGTAGGCGTCGACGATCGGTGCCGCCTGCTCCGGCGGGAGGGAGTTCAGCGCCTGCGGGCTCTGCACCGCGGCCACCGGTACGCCGGGGGTCCGTTCGAGGGCGTCGCGGAGGTTGGGGGTGAGGCGGGCGCTGTAGAGGGTGCCGAAGACGGCCGTGCCGAAGGAGGAGCCGAGGGTGCGGAAGAAGGTCACGCCCGAGGTGGCCGTGCCCAGCTCCCGGTAGGCGACCGTGTTCTGCACGGCGATCGTCAGGACCTGCATGGCCAGGCCGATGCCGAGCCCGAGGACGAACATGTACAGCGACTCCAGCCACACGCCCGTCGACCGGCCCATGGTCGACATCAGGTACAGGCCGAACGCCGTCAGGGCGGTGCCCACGATGGGGAAGACGCGGTAGCGGCCGGTGCGGCTGACGACGGTGCCGGACAGCATGGACGTGCCGAGCAGCCCGGCGACCATGGGCAGGGTGCGGACGCCCGACATGGTGGCCGAGACCCCGTCCACGTACTGCAGGTAGGTCGGCAGGTACGTCATCGCGCCGAGCATCGCGAAGCCGACGATGAAGCTGAGGACGGAGCAGACGGTGAAGACGGGGTTGCGGAAGAGGTGCGGGGGGAGCATGGGCTCGGGGGCGCGGCGCTCGACGAGGACGAAGGCCGTGAGCAGCACGACCGCGCCCACGAAGAGCCCGATGATCGTCGCCGAGCCCCACGGGTACGTGGTGCCGCCCCACTCCAGGCCCAGGACCAGGGCCGAGGAGCCGAGCGCCACGAGCACGATGCCCGCGTAGTCGATGACCGGCCGGACGGCCGAGCGGACGACCGGGATCGTGCGTGCCGCCATGGTCACCATGACGATCGCGACGGGCACGTTGACGTAGAAGCACCAGCGCCAGGTGGCGTGGTCGGTGAAGATCCCGCCGAGGGTGGGTCCGACGACGGTGGTGACGCCGAAGACGGCGCCCAGCGCGCCCTGGTACTTGCCGCGTTCGCGCAGCGGGATGACGTCGGCGATCAGGGCCATGGCGGTGACCATCAGTCCGCCGCCGCCGATGCCCTGCACGGCGCGGGCCGCGATCAGCATCGGCATGGAGGTCGCGGCGCCCGCGAAGACGGAGCCGCCGACGAAGACGACGGCGCTGAGCTGGAAGATCACCTTCCGGCCGAAGAGGTCGCCGAACTTGCCGACGAGGACGGTCGAGACGGTCTCGGCCAGGAGGTAGGCCGTCACCACCCACGCCATGTGCCCGCCGCCGCCCAGGTCCGCGACGATCGTGGGCAGCGCGGTGGAGACGATCGTCTGGTCCAGGGCGGCGAGCAGCATGCCGAGCACGATCGTGACGAAGACGAGGTTGGTGCGACGGCGGCTGAGCACGGGTGGTGCGAGCGGGGCGGGCGCGGTGGCCGTGGTCATGGTGGCGTACCTCCCGTGCCCAGCATTTGGGGAGATGTCCCGGCTCGCCACCTCTGACGGGCGTGGGACTGAGCGAGGGGCGCGCTGTCGCGTCCTGCACGCTCTTGCGACCTCTTCGCAGATCGGCCCTATCATCGAGCGGTCCACCCACCACTGACCTGGCCCATTTCGGACGGAGCGCCGTCATGCACGTACCCGACGGATTCATCGACGCCCCGGTGTCGCTGGCGACCGGTGCCGTCGCGGCGGCGGCCGTCGCCGTCAGCCTGCGCGGCGCGCGGCGCGAGCATGGGGGTACCTCCCATGCGTCCAGCTATGGGGGAGAGCGGACCGCGCCGCTGGCCGGTCTGGTCGCGGCGTTCGTCTTCGCCGCCCAGATGCTGAACTTCCCCGTCGCGGCGGGCACGAGCGGCCACCTGCTGGGCGGGGCGCTGGCGGCGATCCTCGTCGGCCCCGCGACGGGTGTCCTCTGTATATCCGTGGTGTTGCTGATGCAGGGCGTGCTCTTCGCGGACGGCGGCCTGACCGCGCTCGGCGTGAACATCAGCGACATGGCCGTGGTCACCACGGTCGTCTCCTACGCCCTCTTCCGGCTGCTGGTGAAGGCCCTCCCCCGGCGCCGCCCGTCCGTGACCGTCGCCGCCTTCGTCGCCGCGCTGGTCTCCGTGCCGGCGGCCGCCTGCGCCTTCACCCTGATCTACGCCCTCGGTGGTACGACGGACGTGCCGATCGGCAAGGTCTTCACGGCCATGGTCGGCGTGCACGTCCTCATCGGCCTCGGCGAGGCCGCGATCACCGCCCTGACGGTGGGCGCGGTCATGGCCGTCCGCCCCGACCTGGTCCACGGCGCGCGCGGGCTGGCCAGGCCGCTCGAGCTGCGCAACGCGGACGGCACGGTGCTTCAGCCGCAGGTCTCCACGGCCGCGCCCCGCTCGAACCGCCGCATCATGACCGTCGGCCTCGTGGCCGCCCTCGCGCTGGCCGGCTTCGTCAGCTACTACGCCTCCACCAGCCCCGACGGCCTGGAGAAGGTCGCCCACGACAAGGGCATCGACAGCAAGGAGCGCGAGCACGCCGTCAAGGACTCGCCGCTGGCCGACTACCAGGTCAAGGACGTCGACGACGAGCGGATCTCGGGCGGCCTGGCCGGCGTGATCGGGGTCGGCGCGACGCTGGCCGCGGGCACGGGCGTCTTCGTGGTCGTCCGCCGCCGGCGGGACCGCGCCGAGACGGCCGCCTCAGACCGTATCGAGGCCGTCTGACATGGGTGCGGGCCACGCCCACAAGCTCTACCGGCACGCCTCCTCCCCCGTGCACGGCCTCCCCCCGCACTGCAAGATCGCCGCGGTCTTCTGCTTCGTCCTCGTCGTGGTCGCCACGCCGCGCGAGGCGGTGTGGGCCTTCGGGCTGTACGCGCTGCTGCTCGCGGCGGTCACCGCGGTCGCCCGGATCCCGGCGGGCCTCGTCCTGAGGCGGCTGCTGATCGAGGTGCCGTTCGTGGCGTTCGCGCTGCTCATGCCGTTCGTGGCGCGGGGCGAGCGGGTCGACGTCCTCGGCCTGTCGCTCAGCGTGGAGGGCCTGTGGGGGGCCTGGAACATCCTCGCCAAGGGCACCCTCGGCGTCGCGGCGTCCGTGCTGCTCGCCTCGACCACCGAGCTGCGCGCGCTGCTGCTGGGGCTGGAGCGGCTGCGGATGCCGTCGCTGCTGGTCCAGATCGCGTCCTTCATGATCCGTTACGGTGACGTCGTCACGGACGAGATGCGCCGCATGCGCATCGCCCGCGAGTCGCGCGGCTTCACCGCGCGCGGGACGCGGGACTGGGGGGTGCTGGCCAAGTCGGCGGGCGCGCTGTTCATCCGCTCCTACGAGCGGGGCGAGCGGGTGCACCTGGCGATGGTCAGCCGGGGGTACGCGGGCGCGATGCCCGTGATCGACGAGGTGACGGCCTCCCGTGCGCAGTGGGCGCGCGCGGCCGTGCTGCCGCTGGCCGCGCTGGCGGTCTGCCTGACCGGATGGGTGATCGCATGACCGTTTCTCCCGGGGTTTCCCTCGAGGTCTCCGGCCTCGCCTACGCCTACCCCGACGGCCACCAGGCCCTCTTCGGCGTCGACCTGACCGTCGGACGCGGCGAGCGCGTCGCCCTGCTGGGCCCCAACGGCGCCGGCAAGACCACCCTCGTCCTGCACCTCAACGGCATCCTCACCGGCGGCGCGGGCACGGTGCGGGTGGCCGGGCTGCCGGTGGAGAAGCGGAACTTCGCCGAGATCCGGCGCCGGGTCGGCATCGTCTTCCAGGACCCGGACGACCAGCTCTTCATGCCCACCGTGCGCGAGGACGTCGCCTTCGGCCCGGCCGCCGCCGGGCTGCGCGGCGCCGAGCTCGAGGCGTGCGTGCGCCGGGCGCTGGCGCGCGTCGGCATGGAGGCCTTCGCGGACCGTCCCCCGCACCACCTCTCCTTCGGGCAACGCCGCCGGGTGGCCGTGGCGACCGTCCTCGCCATGGAGCCGGAGATCCTCGTCCTGGACGAGCCGTCCTCCAACCTCGACCCGGCCTCGCGGCGCGAGCTCGCCGACATCCTGCGCTCGCTGGACGTGACTGTGTTGATGGTCACGCACGACCTGCCGTACGCGCTCGAGCTGTGCGAGCGGTCCGTGATCCTCAGCGACGGCGTGATCGTCGCGGACGGCAGCACGCGCGAGGTGCTGTGCGACGAGGAACTCATGCGGGCGCACCGGCTCGAGCTGCCCTTCGGCTTCGACCCGCGCTCGGTGGCCGTCCCGGGGTGAGTCCCGTCTTCTTGGCCGCCTCGGGGTGACTCTCGTCACGGCCCGGCGGCACCCCCGCCGTTCCGAGCATCCGCGATCACGTTGCACCATGGTGGATGGATTTGTAGTGATCGGCACGGTGGGAGCGGACAACAGTGGTGGACGTCCAGGGCACGGTGGCGGACGGCTTCGAGCCGGTCCGGGACGCCTTCGCGGACAACTTCGCGCGGCGCGGCGAGCGCGGCGCGGCCGTGACCGTCTACCGGGACGGGCGCAAGGTCGCCGACCTGTGGGGCGGCACGAAGGACGTCGACGGCACCGCCCCCTGGACGCACGGCACCGCGCAGGTCGTCCGCTCCGCCACCAAGGGCGTGGCGGCCGCCGTCCTGCTCCTGCTGCACCAGCGCGGGCAGGTCGACCTGGACGCGCCCGTCGGCACGTACTGGCCGGAGTTCAAGGCGAACGGCAAGGAGCGCGTGCTCGTCCGGCACCTCCTCGCCCACCGCGCCGGGCTGCCCGCCCTCGACACCCCGCTCACCCCCGCCGAGGCCGTCGACGGCGTCAGCGGGCCGCGCGCCCTGGCCGCGCAGGCGCCCGTCTGGGAGCCCGGCACCGACCACGGCTACCACGCCCAGACCTACAGCTGGCTGCTCGGCGAGCTGGTGCTGCGGGTGACCGGCCGGTCCCTGGGCACGTGGGTGGCCGAGGAAATAGCCGGGCCGCTGGGCCTGGACCTGTGGATAGGCCTGCCGGAGGCCGAGCGCGACCGCGTGGGCCGCATCGGCGACATCGAGGCGCCGGCCGCGCCCGCGTCGGCGGGCCTGCGCGTACGCCCGAAGGCTTCCGTCACGGATGCCTACCGCGACCCCGCCTCCCTCACGCGCCGCGCCTTCGCCGCGATCGACCCCGTCGCCGACGAGAACGACCCCGCCTACCGCGCCGCCGAGCTCCCCGCCTCGGCCGGCATCGCCACGTCCGACGCGCTGGCCCGCTTCTACGCCTCCCTCATCGGCGTGGTCGACGACGGCCGCCGCCTCTTCGCCCCCGCGACGCTGACGGTGGCCCGTACGGAGGAGTCGGCGGGCCCGGACCGCGTCCTCGTCGTCAACACCCGCTTCGGCCTGGGCTACATGCTCCACGGCCCGGCCTCCCCGCTGCTGGCCCCCGGCTCCTTCGGCCACCCGGGCCGCGGCGGCTCCCTCGCCTTCGCCGACCCGGAGTCGGGCATCGCCCTCGGCTACGTCACCAACGGCATGCAGAAGAACGTCACCGCGGACCCGCGCGCACAGGCGCTCGTCCGGGCGGTTGCGAAGTCCCTGGCGGGGTAATGCTGGCCGCATGGTCTTTGGCCGGCGGTTCGAGGGGCACGCGGTACTGATCACGGGCGCGGGGCGCGGCATCGGTGCCGCGACGGCGCGGCGGCTCGCGGCGGAGGGCGCGCGCGTGCTCGCCACCGACGTGGACGGCGAGCGGGTGGCGAAGACGGCGGCCGCGCTGCGGG
>KL569411.1:0-11111 GCA_000715685.1 Streptomyces lilacinus | reverse complement strand
GGCGAAGACGGCGGCCGCGCTGCGGGCGGACGGCCTCGCCGTCGAGCCGCTGCCGTGCGACGTCGCCGACCGCGCGGCGGTCGAGGCCGCGGTGGCGTACGCGGTCGAGCGCTTCGGCCGGCTCGACGTGCTGGTCAACAACGCCTACGCCTTCCACAAGGATCCGGAGCTGCTGGAGGACGTCCGGGACGAGGACTGGGCCCGCGACCTGGACATCACCCTGACCGGCGCCCTGCGCTGCGCCCGCGCGGCCATGCCCCACCTGGCGGCGGCGGACGGCCGCGGCGCCGTCGTCAACATCGGCTCCGTCAACGGCGAGCAGGACTTCGGTGCCCACGCCTACAGCGCGGCGAAGGCGGGCCTGGCGAGCCTGACCCGCACGCTGGCGGGCCAGTGCGCGGGCCGGGGCGTGCGGGTCAATCTGGTCGCGCCGGGGACGGTCGCCACCCCCGGCTGGGACGGCCGGGAGGCGGCGTTGGAGCGGGCGGCTTCCTACTACCCGCTGGGGCGGGTGGGGCGGCCGGAGGACATCGCGGCGGCGGTGGCGTTCCTGGCGTCCTCCGATGCCGCGTGGATCACGGGGGTGACGCTGCCGGTGGACGGCGGGATCCTCATCGGGAACGTGGAGCTGGGGCGGGCGTTGCGGGGGGAATCGTGAGGGTCCTATCCGCACGCGTTGCCGGGTGCGGCGACGGGGAGCGAGGCGATGCGCCCGGTGCGGATGCCGGCGTTGCCGTCGGAGCGGGCCTCGGCGTCGCCGCTCGTGTTGCTGCAGGTGTTGTTCGAGGCCTCGTTGAAGAGGCCGACGACGGTGGCCGCGTGGGCGGGCGCGGCGAGACCGAGGGCGGCGGCGGCCAGGAGGCCGGCGGACAGGATGCGGTGTGATGTCATGACGGCAAGAACGAGCGGGGGGTATCGCTGGTCATCCTCCGGTCAGCGAGGCCTTGACCAGCGCGATGACCTCCCCGTCGGTGAGGCCGAGCGCGCGGGCGTCGGAGACGAGGGCGCGGGCCTGGTCGGCGAGTTGCGCGCGCCGGGGAGAGGCCTCCCCGGTCACGACGGCGCCGCGCCCGCGGCGCAGCTCGAGCAGCCCCTCGTCGCGCAGCTGCTGGTAACCGCGCAGCACGGTATGCATGTTGACGCCCAGGGACCGGGCCACCTCGCGCGCGGACGGCAGGCGCTCGCCGGCCCGTACGGATCCGTCGGCGATGGCACCGCGGACGCAGCCGGCGATCTGCTCGCCGAGGGGCAGGCCGGAGGAGGGATCGACGCGGAACAGCATCCGCTCAGCCTCCGTCGGCGCGTCGGCGGTCGGCGAGGGTGTTGAGCAGCGCGGCGGCGGTGGCGGCGTCGTCGACGGTGACGACGAACGCGTCACCGGTCGTCAGCCGCGCCGAGATCGCCTCACCGGAACGCAACACGATCCCGCTCGCACCGGGCCGAGCGCGGTAACCCCACCCCCCGAAGTCGCGGAACGCGTCGACGCGCCGGGCGGACGCCTCGGTGATCCGCTCCAGCGGAACGTTGAGGCGCGGCCAGGGGGCGACGGCGGGCGTGACGGTGATGCCGCGCCGGTCGACGGTGACGCGGGCCCCGGACAGGAGGACCATGACACCTCCCGGGACGAGCGAGGTGAGCCCGCTCGGCCAGCCGGCGGTGACGCCGATGACGAGACCGACGGCGAGGAGGACGATGCCGAGCGCGGGCAGCGTGCGGGAGCCGGCGAGGCGGGACCAGGCGGCGACTTCGGTGTCGCGGAGCCCGAGGCGGGGGGCGGTGGCGGTAGCGGTAGCGGTGGGCTGAGCTTCGACGTGTGCGGGATTCTTCCCGCACAGCACCCAGCCGATGAGGCCGTAAACCGCTGCGGCAGCGAAGCCCACGACGGCCTGCCACCCGGAAAACCGCACGTCACCGGCGTCCCCGCCCACCGCGGCATTGGCCCGCAACAACGCGACGACCATCCACCCGGTGAGCACCGCGGCCCCGCCCCCGATGACGGCCAGCACCCGCTGCTGCCCGGGCACGGACCGGATCCAGTGCACCAGATACGCGAACAGCGCACCGAATCCCAGCTGCACGCCGAAGATGACGGCGAGGAACGCCCCGGGACTGTCGAAGGCATCGGCCGAGCCGTCAGGCCCGATGTGCGTGGCCAGCCGATCCGGCAACCGGTCCCGCAGGGAGAGGTAGGTGACGAGGACCGCTCCACAGGCCACGAGGGCGGGAGCGGCGGCGACGAGCGTGCGACGAGGAGTCGGGGACATGGTCATGGCGCACCTCCAGTTGTTCGCATCGTAGTAGAACAACTGGCCTCTGGTGCGGGATTCAGAAGGGAATCACTCGCGCTCGGCGTCGGAACACCTCGTCCATGCTCACGGTCGGCAGCGTGCCCGCCTCGGCCGCGGAGATGACGCCTTCACGATCCGGGTCGGTGTCGAGCATGGCCTGACCCCACCAGGTCGCGATCACACTCTGGAGCTCGACACCGGCCTCGGCGACCAGAACCAGGCGGTAGAACTCCATCCGCCGGTCGGGCGCCAGAGCATCGGCGATGCCCTGGATCGTCCGGGGCACCCGGGGGCCGCCCGGTTCGTGCGGCTGAACGGGCTGTGCGGTCACTGCCACGCGTACAGCGCCGCCCGTACGGCGGCCATCCCGCGTTGGGTGGCCGCCACGGCACCGGTGACGTCGTAGCGGGACACCGCGGCGTCCGAGCGGCAGCCGCGGCACGCCGTCTCGTCCCCGACCGGCCGGAACACGCGCCCGCAGCCGCCCCCGCAGGAGCGCAGCGGCTGCGGGCGGGGGCCGGGGGCCGTGGCGACGGGGGCCGGGTCCGGCATCTTGCGCACCAACCGGTTGCGGGTCAGACCGGCCGGCGAGTGCACGACTTCGGGCAGGCCGGCGGTCAGCGCGGTCCGCAGCTCGCCGAGCGTGGCGCCGCGCGACAGCCACTCCGCGGCGAGCGGCGCCAGCGCCAGGATGTCCCGCCCCGACAGGCGCAGCCTGCGTTCGCCGCGCGAGACGGCGGCGAGTGCGTGGGCGGCTCGCTCGGCGAGCGGGTGGGGACGGTTGGGGTTCTTTCCCCCAGTCTTTTCTTCTTGGGAACGGCCGACGCCCTGAGGCTCCGGCCCACCGAGCGCCGGGGTCTCGTCAGCCGGATTCTCGCCCGCCGGAGCCTCGTCCGCCGGGGCCTCGGCGGAGGGCCGGTCATCGTCGTCGTGACCGTCGCCGTCGCCCCGACTTTCGCCGTCCCGCAGCGCCAGCGCCTCTTCGGCCGTCAGCGGTTGGTTGGACAGCATCTGATCCGTCGACCACCGGCCGTCGGGGCCCTGGCGGCGCCACTCGTGGACGTAGCCCTCGGCGATGAGCTGCCGCTTGGCGCGGGTGAAGGCCGTCTTCTTCATCCCTGCCCGCTTCGCCACGTCCCACAGCGACAGCTTGGAGATGTCCGGGAGGGAGAGCGCGTAGGTCAGCAGGTACTTGGCGTCGCTCGACAGACGTGGATGGCGGATGATCTCGTTCGGCACCTTGGTGTAGAAGCTCATGGCAGCGATAGCCTGATTCTGCATTGCGGGGAGGTCCGCTCTCCTCGTGGGCGTAGACCCTCATGCCGGTGGCAGCCGACATGGGGGTCGTTCCTTGCCCGCAACGTAGCGGGCTCCCAGAGGCCTTACATGGCCTTTGCGTTGAGGCAGCGGAAGCCTCGCTAACCGAGGTGCGGGGAGTCGCGGTTTTCGAGGAAATGCTGGAGCCGCAGCCGCTGCGTGTGGTGCATGGGCAGCGCCTCGAGCTCGGCCGGCGGTACGAAGCGCAGCTCCGTCGACTCGTCGGAGATCGCGAGCGTGCCGCCGGTGATGCGCGCTGTGAAGCAGACGTTGAACTGTCGGCGTACCTCCCCGTCGCTGTAGGCGATGACATGCCGCGGGTCGGTGTACGTCCCGACCAACCCCGTCACCTCCACGTCCAGCCCCGTCTCCTCCTTGACCTCCCGCACGGCGGCCCCCGGCAGCGAATCCCCCATGTCCATGGCCCCACCGGGCAGCGCCCACAGCCCGTTGTCGCTGCGCCGCTGCAGCAGGATGCGTCCGTGCTCGTCGGTCACGACAGCGGAAGCCGCCACCACAAGGCTGTTGGGCTCGGGGGCGTCGGGGTCGTCGTAGAACTCGGTACGGGCCACCCCGTCACGCCTTGGCTCGAGCGACATCCCGGGCGCGCTCGCCGAGCTCGCGCACCGCCCGGTTCTTTCCGTACGGCTGGATCCGGCGCCGCATCGTGGTGAAGTGTTCGTCGCCGCGCGCCGTCGACAGCTGAACGTAGTCGTCCAGGAAGACGTGCCACGTGGCACACGCCGCCTCCAGGTGACCGAGTTCGAACTGGCGCTGGGCGAGGAGGGCATGGGAGTGCAGGCGGCCCTGGCGTTCCTGGCGGGGTTGGACCTTCAGGCATTCCTGCATGGCTTGGATCGAGCCCTTCAGGTCCTTGAACTCGTACAGCACGTGGGAGACGTGGAACTGGTAGGCGCTGGCGTCGTAGCCGCCGACCGCTTCCCGCCGGGAATCCGCCTTCGACAGGGCGGTCTCGGTCTCGCGCAACCGTGCCAGGGCGGTGTGACGGTCGCCCGTCATCGAGGCGGCGTGGGCCTGCTGGCCCGCGAGGAAGGCCTGGAGGCGCGGACCCGCCTTCGGGGAGGCCTCGGCGGCGGCGTCCGCCAGCTGCAGTGCCTTCGTGCCGTAGCCGAGGTTGGACGCCTGCAGGCTCATGCCGCGCAGGGTGCGGCAATAGGTGACGTGGTCCTCCGCCGCCCCGGCGAGCTTGAGCGCCTTGACGTAATAGCGCTGGCCGAGGCCGTGTTCGCGCTCGTACATCGCCATCCAGCCGGTGAGATACACGAGGTCGGAGGCGGCGGCGAGCATGTCCTTGCGGACCGGCTCCGGGGCCGCGGCCTTCAGGTAGGGGGCGACGGTGTTGACCAGGAAGGCGGCTGCCATGGGGCGGGCGTGGCCGCCGCCGAGCTCGTCGAGGATGTCGGCGATCTTCTCCGTCATGGTGCGGACGGTGGTCACTTCGCCCGCGCCGATGCGGGCGGTGCGGCGCGTTCCGCCGGCGTCTTCCTGCCCCGCCCGCCCGGTGAGGGCGGGGAAAACCGGGACGGCGAGCGCCGCCGAGTACACGCCCGCGGTGAGAACGCCCCGGCGCGAGGGGTCCATGTCGGCCCGCCCGACGTCCACGAGCTCCTCGAGGGTGTCCCGGCCGCCCTCCGCCCCGCCCTGCACGCCGAGACCGGCCTCGGCGTGCGTGACCGGGCGCTTCAGGCGCCGGGCGAGCGTCTCGACGATGACGGGCCTGACCTGCGGCCTCGGCATGGTGCCGGACAGCCAGTGCGAGACGGCCGACTGGTCGTAGCGCAAGGTCAGCCCGGCCTCGGTGCCGGCGCGGTTCACCGCCGCCGCGAACTGGCCGCGTGACCACTTCGCCTCGACCAGGAGGGCCTCCAGGCCGGCGTTCCGGGTGCGTGGACTGCTTGCCATGCGCGTCAACTCCCGCCGGATTTCATGGCTTTCAGGTTCCCGCCTCCCTCTCACGGTACCGGCCCGCCCCACCCCTGGCGTTACCTCTGCGTGCCGGCCGATCACGACGAAGGAGCCAAGCCGTGGGACAGACCGCCGACGAGATGTCGCACTACCTCGCCGAAGCCATCCGCCGCTCGATTTCCTACCCCGCCGCGCTGCCGCGCCACGAGGAGGTCGTGGAGACCACCGCGCAGTTGCGCCAGTACCTCACACGGCTTCTGCCGGCCGCCGAGGCGCACGTCGACAACATGGTCCGGGGAACGCCGGAGTGGCACCACGCGCGGGCGCTGGTCGACGCGGCGCACCGCGCGCTGAGCGGCGACCCCGGGCCGGGTCTGCGCTCGGCGGTCCTCCACATGCAGGCCGTCGGCCGCGCGTGCCACCACCTCCGCGGCGTCCTGCCGCAACCGGCCTCCTCACGTTGCCCGCAATGCGACTACATCCGAGCGGACCGCCGCGAGGCGGAACAAGGAAGGAACACCGAAGCCATGCGGGACGCGGCCACCCGCATGGGCGTCCACCTGCGCGAAGCGCATCCGTAACGCCCTGTGGGGCGTATTCACGTGGCGGAACGCACCCGGGCCTGGAAGTCCGCGGTACGCAGCGCGTAGTGCCAGGCGATGTCACGCACCTGGCACCCGCGCAGTACGGCCGACGGCTCCTCTGTCAGCTCCACGCCCAGCGTGGTGCCGTCGTCCGCGAAGCGAAACCGGGCGAGGAGGCGTGAGTCGAACAGCCAGAAGTCGAAGTCCGGCAGCCCGTGCCGGTCCGCGTCGGCCCGGGACAGATTGCGAATGTCCTCTCCGACCTCGACGTTGCCGTTGCCGCTCGCCAGGAGGAATCGCTGACCTTCGGTCGGCGGATCGTCGACGATGCGCACACGTTCGAACCGCTTGCCGGACTCGGTCTGGGTCCGGACATTGGCGTGCCAGGGATGGTCGGGGTCGTAAGCGAGCGTCTCACCCTCTTGCCAGCGCCGCCAGTTCTGGCCGTTGCGGTCGGAGGCGTAGCCGCGCTGGGTTTCCAGCCTCCACGCCGTGTGCTCGAACTGCTTGAACACATGCGCGATGTCGCTGAACGGGACGATGTCGGGCACGCCTGCTCACTCCCCCACGAGGACGGTCGCCGATCAGCATGCCCCTCACCCCACCGTCAGCACCATCCGGAAGCGCGCCGCACCCGAGAGCATCTTCTGGTACGCCTCCGCCGCCCGCTCCAGCGGTACGGGCTCGATCATCGGGCGGATGCCGTGCAGGGCGCTGAAGGCCATCGTGTCCTGGACGTCCTGGGCCGTGCCGGACGGGTGGCCGCGCATGAGTCTGCCGGTCATGAGGAGCTGGTTCGGGCTGATGCCCAGCGGTTCGGCGGCGGCGCCGATGACGATGAGTTCGCCACGGGGGGCGAGGCCCTCGACGGTGGCGGTGATGGCGTCGGCGTTGGCGGCGGTGGCCAGGACGGCCTTGGCGCCGCCCAGCGCGAGCAGCGCGTCCGCGACGGGGGTGTCGGCCGTGCTGTCGATGTAGTGGTGCGCGCCGAGCTGCCGGGCGAAGTCGGCCTTGCCGGCGCCGCGGGCGATGGCGGCGACCTCGAAGCCCATCGCGGCCGCGTACTGCACGCCCAGGTGGCCGAGGCCGCCGATGCCGAGGACGGCGACGAGGTCGCCGGGGCGGGCCGAGCTGCGGCGCAGGCCGTTGTACGTGGTCACGCCCGCGCAGGCCATGGGGGCCGCGTCGGTGGCGGGCAGGGTGTCGGGGATGCGGGCCAGGGCGTCGGTCGGGGCGATCACCCGTTCGGCGTAGCCGCCGTCGTAGGCCCAGCCGGGGACCTTCAGGTTCTCGCAGACGATGAAGTCGCCCCGCCGACAGGACGTGCAGCGGTGGCAGCTGCCGCCGAACCAGCCGACGGCGACCCGTTCGCCCACACGCCAGCCGCCCCCCGCCCCCTCGCCGAGTTCCTCGATGCGGCCGGCGATCTCGTGCCCGGGAACCAGCGGAAACCGCACGCCTGGAAAGAGGGCTTCCACGAAGACGGCGTCGCTGTGGCAGATCCCGCAGGCGTCCACGGCGATCCGTACGTGGCCGGGGCCAGGCCGCGGCACCTCGCGCTCGACGATCTCGAACGGACCGCCGACCGTGGCGACCTGCGCGGCTCGGTAGGTGCTCATCCCTTCCAGCAGAGCAGCTTCCTGGCCGTCCCGCACGCCGACGCCGCCGACCACGCACCCGGGGCCCGGGTTCCGTACGAAAGGAACCCGGGCCCCGGCGCCACAGCATTACGGCCTCAGACGCCCACCGGCTCCCGCTCCGCCTCAGCCGCCGGCGCCTCCGGCGCCAGCTGCTTCTGCAGGCCCTCGCCCTCCACGTCCACGTTCGGCAGGACCTTCGAGAGCCACCCCGGCAGCCACCAGGCCGACGTGCCCAGCAGCGCCAGCACCGCCGGCACGATCGCCATGCGCACCACGAACGCGTCGAAGAAGACCGCGATCGCGAGGCCGAAGCCGATCATCTTGATCATGGGTTCCGAGGAGCCGATGAAGCCCGCGAAGACGCTGATCATGATGACGGCCGCGGCCGTCACCACACGCGCCCCGTGACGGAAGCCCGTGACCACGGCCCGGCCGGGCCGCTCCCCGTGGACGTACGCCTCACGCATCCGCGTGACGAGGAAGACCTCGTAGTCCATGGCAAGGCCGAAGACGACGCCCACCATGAAGATCGGCATCATGCTCATGATCGGGCCGGTCTCCTCGACGCCGAAGAGCCCGCCGAGCCAGCCCCACTGGAAGACGGCGACCACGGCACCCAGCGCCGCGACGACCGACAGCAGGAAGCCGAGCGCGGCCTTCAGCGGCACCAGCACCGACCGGAAGACGACCATCAGCAGCAGGAAGGCCAGGCCGACGACGAGCCCGAGATAGGGCAGCAGGGCGTCGTTGAGCTTCTGCGAGACGTCGATGTTGACGGCGGTCGAGCCGGTGACCAGGACCTTGGCGCCGGTCTCGGTCGTGATCGAGGCGCCCTTGTCGCGGATGGCGTGGACGAGGTCCTCGGTCTCCTTGCCGCTCGGCTTGGACTTGGGGACGACCGTGATGGTCGCCGTGTCGCCGGCCTGGTTGAAGTGGGCCGGGGTCACCACGGCCACGTCGTCCAGGCCCTTGACCATCGTGGTCACGGACTCGGCCGCGGCCTTGGGGTCCTTGCTGCCGGCCGCGTCGACGACGGCGAGCAGGGGGCCGTTGAAGCCGGGGCCGAAGGCGTCGGACAGCAGGTCGTACGCCTTGCGCTGGGTGGTGGTCTTGGGCTGCGAGCCCTCGTCGGGCAGGCCCAGCATCAGCGAGCCCGCCGGGACGGCGATCGCGCCGAGGCCGATGACGCCGGCGAGCAGCACCACGACCGGGCGGCGCAGTACGAAGCGGGCCCAGCGGGTGCCCATGTTGGGCTTGTCCTCGGCGGCCGCGACGGCGTCGGGCGCGGCCTTGCGGATCTTGCGGGCCAGCACCTGGCGGCCGGCGAAGCCGATCAGGGCGGGGATGAGGGTGAGCGCGATGAGCACGGCGATGGCGACGGTGCCGGCGGCGGCCAGGCCCATCTTCGTCAGCATGGGGATGTTGACGACGGCGAGGCCGGCCAGCGCGATGACGACCGTGAGGCCCGCGAAGACGACCGCCGAGCCGGCGGTGCCGACGGCCCGGCCGGCCGCCTCCTCGCGCTCCCGGCCCTCCGCGATCTCCGCGCGGTAGCGGGAGACGATGAAGAGCGCGTAGTCGATGCCGACCGCGAGCCCGATCATCGTGGCGAGGGTGGCGGTGTTGTTGCCCAGGTCGAGGGCGGAGGCGAGCGCGGCGATCGAGGAGACGCCGATGCCGACGCCGATGATCGCGGTCAGCAGCGGCAGCCCCGCGGCGACCAGCGAGCCGAAGGTGATCAGGAGGACGACGGCCGAGATGACGATGCCGATGATCTCGGTGGAGCCGCCCTCGGGCATCGACTGCAGCGCACTGCCGCCGGTCTCGACGGTCAGCCCGGCGTCCCGGCCGGCCGTGGGCGCGGCCTTGAGCTTGTTCCGCGTCTCGTCCGTCAGCTCGTTGGACTTCACCTTGTAGGTGACCGAGGCGTACGCGACGCTGCCGTCCTTGCTGACGGCCTGGACCGTGAACGGGTCGGCGACGACCGCGACCTGGGGACCGTCGAGCGCGCCGACGACCTTCTCGACGGCGGCCTTGTTCTTCGGGTCGGTGATCTTCTGGCCGGAGGGGGCCTTGAAGACGACGCGCGCGGTGGCGCTGTCCGCCTTCATCTCCGGGTTGCGCTCGGCGAGCAGGTCGAAGGCGCGCTGCGCCTCCGTGCCGGGTATGGAGAAGTTGTCGGTCGCCTTGGAGGCGGACGCGGCGCCCGCGCCGGCGAGCGCCAGCAGCGTCACCCATATCAGGGCGACGTACCAGCGGCGCCGGAAGGCGAGCCGGCCGAGTCTGTAGAGGAACGTGGCCACGAGGCGTTGTTCTCCCGTCGGGTCGGTGGTGATGAGAACTGGGTATGGGGGACCAGCCCGACGGGAGCGGTGCGTCAGGTGGGGCCTTGGTGAGGAGGTAAGCCGGGGCGGTTCACAGGCCGAGAGCGGGGAGGATCACGGCGTCGATGTAGCTGCTGAGGTACTCGGCGTCCGCCGGCCGGTTGTCGACCATCGGACGGGCCATGAAGGCCCCGATCATCGCGTGCGCGACGTAGCCGAGCGCGGGGTTGTCCGGGGCGATCTCGCCCCGGTCGACCGCGCGCCGCAGCATCGCCTCGAGTGCGGCGATCTCCGGCTCGATGAGCAGCTCGCGCAGCGCGCGCTTGAGGTCCGGGTTGTCGTGGATCGCGCGATGGAGCCCTCGCATGAGGGCGGCGTCGCGCTCCATTCGTTCCCCGTCGGAGTCGCACAGCATGGCCCGGAGGTCACCGCGCACCGTGCCGGTGTCGACGTCCGCCAGGCTCACCGGCTTGTCGTGCCGCAGGGCACTGGCCACCAGCTCCGGCTTGCCCCTCCACTGGCGGTAGAGGGTGGCCTTGCTGGCGTGGGTACGGGCGGCCACGGCGTCCATGGTGAGGGCGTCGTACCCCACCTCGCGCAGAATCGCGAGGACCGCGTCGTAGAGCTCGGCCTCGCGCTCGGGTGTCAGCCGGGTGCGGCGGGCCGCCGGCTTGGGTGGGTCCGTGGGCATACCGCGCCTCCCTTGCGCTCGAGCCAACAGCTTCGTACGAAACGGTTTCGTACAGTACGAGGGTACGACCGGGCGGCAGCGAAACGAAGTCGTTTCGCTCGTGTTCTGGGTCACGGACCGAGTTGCCGCGCCTTACGTCCGCCGAAACCATGGTGGCGTGAGCGACGCACGCGCGGCCGCCGGGTCGCAGACGAGCACGAAGCCCGCACCTGCGCCGCGCGGGCGGAGAAGCGAACGATCAGATACAGCGAGCGATGCCTATCTGCGCTTTCCTCATCTCCACGGCGATCTCCTCTGCTTCGTCGCCGAGGACGACCTCTGGCTCTGTCTCTTATACACAT
>KL569410.1:16496-16650 GCA_000715685.1 Streptomyces lilacinus | reverse complement strand
CCGCTACTGCGTCCGGAAACACGGCCGTTACCCGGGGCCCGACGCCTAGAGTTGCGTCACGGGCTCTCGAAACGGCCGGAAGGAAGAACGCGTTGGATCACCCGACCCACGGTTGTGTCCTGTTGCTGGACGGCACCCCCGACCGGCGGCGGGG
>KL569410.1:4862-16183 GCA_000715685.1 Streptomyces lilacinus | reverse complement strand
CCGGTGCCGGACCCCGCGGATTCCTCGCCGCCGCCTCGGCCGACGTGGTCCAACTCCCCGCGATGGCGGGCCCCCAGAGCGTCCTCGCCTACCTCCAGGACGCGGCCCGGGTCCCGGGGCCGCTGCTCATGTGGGTCACCGGCCACCTCATGGTGCCCGCCCGGCGCGGCACCGAGGTGCACCTCGCGCTGCGCGAGAGCACCGCCGCCACCGTCCGCTACACCGGCCTTCCCTGGCACTGGCTCACCCGCGCCCTGCGCGAACACCCCGGCCCCACCCTGCTCCTGGTCGACGCCGAGGCCGACGCCCAGGCCTGGCCCCACGTGGCGGCCGCGGCCCACGACGGACGCCTCGCCGACGGACTCGCGCTGTACGGGGTCGTCGCCCCCACCCCCGGCAAGCCCTCCCCGGAGGCCGGGCCCTACACCCGCTCCTTCCTCACCGCCCTGTCCGTCGGCCACCCCACGGCGGGGCCGACCCTCGACCCCGGCACGCTGCACCTGCTGGCGCTGGGTCAGGTCGCCCTGCCCGAGGGATACCTGTCCCTCCAGTACGGCGCCACCGGCCCCGTCCTCGCCAACCGCGCCGCCGCGCCCTCGACTTCGGCGCCGACACCGCCCCCGCCGTCGCCGGCCGTCCCCCGGCCCGCGGCGCACTCGGCACATTCGGCGCACTCGGCACACGAGGAGGAGGACCCGCTGCCGCGCATCCTCGCCGCGGCCCGGGCCGGGCGGCACAACGAGGCCGCCGCCATGGCCGCGGCGTGGGAGCAGCAGGCCCTGCGCCGGCACGGACCGCACGGCCCCGAGGCGGGGCTCTGGATCGAGGTGCGGGCCGACCTGGCCCGCCTCGCGGGCGACCACCCGCGCGCCGCCGAGCTGTGGATGTCCGCCGCCGAGGGGCGCCTCGCGCGGGGCGGCCCGGCCGACGCGGAGGCGCTGGCCGCGCTCAAACGGGCCCACTACTGCTGGCAGCACAGCGGGGAGGGGGGCCGCCGGCTGGCGCCCGCGCTGCTCGCCCTGTGGGAGCGCGTCCCCGACGGCGCCGAGGCCGCCGCCGACGTCCGCACCCGCCTGCAGGAGGTGCCGCCGGCGGTGTCCCGGTAGGGATTCAGCCCCCGCGTGCCGTGCTCCACCAGCGGGCCTTGTACATCCCGCCGCGCAGCAGTGTGCGGGTGCCGTCGGGGCGGTAGAGGATCAGCGTGGTCGTGCACCAGACGCAGGAGTGGCCCCGCTCGGGGCGGGTGACCAGCACCCGGCCGGTCTTCGGGTCGTCCCCGACGCTCTTGACGTCCGGGCCGCTGATCCTCGACTGCAGCGGGTACGACACGAACGCCCCCTCCCCGGTGGCGTACTGGTACACCCCCGAGGCCGTGGTCACCCACAGCCGCCCCGGCCGGGTGAGCACCGGCGCCAGGTCGTGGCCGCCGCGGGTGGGCAGGGCGACGCGCCGGGCCACGGACAGCTCCGGGTCGGCCGGCGTCCCGCCGACCCGCAGCGCGACGAGCTCCCGGCTGCCGAGGGCCCACAGCAGCCGGGTCCGCGGGTCCCAGTGCACCCCGTGCGCCCCGGCGAGCGGAGCCTGCGCGTGCCGCGTGGCCCGCGCGCCGAGGGAGGCGGCGTACAGCCGTACGTAGCCGCCCGTGCTCGCCGCCACCGCCACGTTCCCGTCGGGCAGCAGGTCGATGCTGTGCGCGTTGCCGGTGCCGGTGTCGGCCGCCCAGTACACGCCGCGGCCGGGATAGCCGATCACGGCGGCCAGCCCGCCGGCCGTCCAGCGACCGGAACTTGACCTCGCTCGGGTTCGACCACGTCGTCCCCGGCTCCAGGTCGTCCAGGCCCGAGCGCCCGTCCGCGGTCCACGACCACAGCACGCCCTCGTCGTCGCTCTCCGCGTCCCACCGCGTCCGGTCGGCGTCCAGCACGTACACCGACCGCGACGCCTGGTCCGCCGCCACGATCGGCGTGGCCGGCGCCGCGGCCCGCCGCCCGTCCCGGGGCCGCGCGCCCGCCGTCCCGGGCAGCGTCACGGCCATCAGCGTCGTCAGCAGCACGGCCCACAGCCGTCTCGCGGGCAGCGCCCGCAGCCGTCTCCCCGGCCCCTCGTCCACGCGCCACAGCGTGGTCCGGCGGACGCGGGGCGCCACGGCGCCACGCCCGGGCCTCACCCCAACGGCTGACCCCCTATTTGCTCCGAAAGGGTGATTTACGCGGCGTGGCGCTGCGGACCTGCCCGAACCGGGGCAACGTGACTGTCGGACAGAGGCGATCCCGGCCAGGGCGGTGTGTGCAGCGATGACGACGACCGAATCCGTAGCCGACGAACACCCCGTACGTTTCTGGGACGTGCCGGACCTGCGGGGCCTCGACTTCGACCCCTTCATGGCCGAGTGCCTGCGCGACGAGCCGGTGTGCCGGGTCAAGCTGCCCAACGGCGAGGGCCACGCCTGGTTCGTCACCCGCTACGAGGACGTCAAGTTCGTCACCTCCGACCCGCGCTTCAGCCGGCAGGCCGTCCTCGGCCGACCGATCACCCGGCTCGCCCCGCACTTCATCCCGCTGGACGAGGCGGTGGGCTTCGCCGACCCGCCCGAGCACACCCGGCTGCGCAAGGCCGTGGCCCGCTCCTTCACCGCGCGCAGCCTCGACCGGCTGCGCCCCGGCGCCCAGCGCGCCGCCGACGAGCTGCTCGACGAGATGGAGCAGGAGGGGCCGCCCGCCGACCTGATGGAGCACCTGCACGGACCGCTGCCGCTCGCCGTGATCAGCGACCTCATGGGCGTGCCCGCGGCCGACCGGCCGCGGATGGCCCAGTGGACGAACATCCAGCTGTCCGCCGCCCACGGCCGGGAGGCCAGCGAGCGCGCCAAGAACGGCATGGCCGGCTACTTCACCGACCTGCTGCGCGCCCGGCTCGCCGAGCCGCGGGACGACCTGGCCGGCGAGCTGGCCCAGGCCATCGAGCAGGGCGACCTCAGCCTGGAGGAGGGCGTCGCCATCGCCCTGCTCATCCAGGCCAGCGCCGCCCACGCCGTGCGCAACAACAGCGGCCAAATGGTCTACGCCCTGCTCACCCACCCCCGGCACGCGGAGCGGCTGCGCGCCGAGCCGGACCTGCTGCCGCAGGCCCTCGAGGAGCTGCTGCGCTTCATCCCGCACCGCAACGCCGTCGGCCTGGCGCGCATCGCCATGGAGGACGTCGAGGTCGGCGGGGTGCTGATCCGGCAGGGCGAGGTCGTGCACTCCTCCTACCTGACGGCCAACCGCGACCCCGCCGTCTTCGACCGCCCGGACGAGCTCGACTTCGACCGCACCCACAACCCCCATCTCTCCTTCGGCCACGGACCGCACTTCTGCCTCGGCTCGATGCTGGCCCGGCTGGAGTGCGAGGTCATCGTCTCCACGCTGCTCCGCCGCTTCCCGGACCTGTGCCTGGCCGTGCCGGTGGAGGACGTCCGCTGGCAGCGCAGCGCGCTCATCCGCGGGCCGGAGACCCTTCCCGTCACGTGGTGAACCCGCCCGAAAGGCCCGCACCATGACCCTCCTCGGCGCCCCCGACGGCCTGGTCGTGCCCCCCGACGGGGGCAGGACCCTGGTCACCGCGGCACAGCAGGTCACGTTCAAGGTCACCGGCGAGCACTCGAGAGCGGCCTCGAGCTTCGAGGTGGTCGTGCCCCCGGGGTTCGACGTCGGCGCCCATCTGCACACCCGCAGCGAGGAGCTCTTCTACGTCCTCGAGGGCGAGCTCGACGTCCTCGCCTTCGAGCCTCGCATCCGCACCCGGCAGAACTGGCGCGAATGGGAGTCCCCCTCGGGGCGGCGGTGCGTACGGGCGACCGCCGGCACCGTGATCGTCGTCCCGGCGGGCTGCCCGCACGCCTTCGCCAACCCCACCGGCGAGCCCGCCCGGATGTTCTTCCAGGCCTCGCCGCCGCCCGACCACGAGCGGTACTTCGAGGAGCTCTTCGAGATCCTCAACTCCGGCCCGCACGTGGACGAGGAGGCCGTCGCGAAGCTGCGTGAGCGCTACGACATCGAGCAGCTCACGCCGCTGCGGATGACGCCGCCGGCGGCGGGAGGAGGCGCCGCTCCTCGGGCCTGATGCGCAGGTCGTTGATGCTCGCGAAGCGCCGCCGCATCAGGCCGTTCGCGGCGAACTCCCAGTTCTCGTTGCCGTAGCTGCGGTACCACCGGCCGGCGGCGTCGTGCCACTCGTACTCGAAGCGCACGGCGATGCGGTCGTCGCCGAAGGCCCACAGCTCCTTGCGCAGGCGGTAGTCCAGCTCGCGGGCCCACTTCTCGCGCAGGAACTCCACGATGCGCGCCCGGCCGGTCAGGAAGACGTCGCGGTTGCGCCACTCGGAGTCCTCGGTGTAGCCGAGGGCGACCCGCTCCGGATCCCTGCTGTTCCAGGCCTCCTCGGCCGCGCGCACCTTCAGCAGCGCGGTCTCCTCGGTGAACGGCGGCAGGGGCGGCTTGATGACGGACATGGTTCTCTCCTTCGTCGCGGAGCTTCGTCGCGGAGCTCGGTCACCGCGCGGAGAACGGTCGTTCTCCGGGGTGTGCGGTAGCGTAGGAGAACGATGGTTCTCGCGCAAGGAGAGGGACGGGGAGACGGCATGGCACCGGCGGACGACCAGGCGATCGAGGCCCGCGCCCTCGACGCGGCCGAGGAGCTCTTCTACGCCCGGGGCCTGCAGGCCGTCGGCATGGACGCCATCCGCGGCGCCTCCGGGATCTCCCTCAAGCGCCTCTACCAGCTCTTCCCCTCCAAGGAGGCGCTCATCGAGGCGTATCTGCGCCGCCGCGACGAGCGGTGGCGGGCGGCGCTGGAGCGGTACGTCGATGACCGCCCGGCCGGGCGGGAGCGGCTGCTGGCGGTCTTCGACTGGCTCGGCCGGTGGTTTGCTGAACCGGGCTTCCGTGGCTGCGCGTTCGTCAACTCCTACGGCGAACTGGGCGCCACCTCGCCGGGCGTCGCGGCCGCGGCCCGCGCCCACAAGGACGCCTTCCGCCGACACCTCGCCGCACTCGTCGCGGAGGCCGACGCGCCGGCCGCGCTGGCGGACCACGTCCTGCTCCTCGCCGAAGGGGCGATCACGACCGCGGCCCTGACCGGCGGCGCCGAGCCGGCGCGGCAGGCGCGGGAGGCGGTGGAGTTGCTCCTTTCCCGGTCCTCTTCCTGAGAGGTGACCCTGGTTCATGGGAGGGCTCGGTGCTGGGAAAGGATCAGTGGCACATCCATCCACCTCCGAGGAGCAATCCGTGCACTCGCTCACCCCCGACGACGTCGAGCGCGCCGCCGACCGCCTCGCCGGTCACACCCGACCCGTCACCGTCACCCCCGCCGAGGACGGCGTCTGGCTCGCCCTCGAGCACATGCAGCACACCGGCTCGTTCAAGGCCCGCGGCGCCCACAACTTCCTCGCCGCGCACCGCGAGGCCGGCACGCTGCCGGCGGCCGGCGTGACCATCGCCTCCGGCGGCAACGCCGGGCTGGCCTGCGCCTGGGCGGCCCGGCGGCAGGGCGTGCGCGCCACCGTGTTCCTGCCCGAGAACGCGCCGCACGTCAAGGTCGCCAAGCTGCGCGGCTACGGCGCCGACGTACGGCTCGTGGGCACCGAGTACGCCCAGGCGCTCGCCGCCTGCGAGGAGTTCGCCCGGACCACCGGCGCCCTGGCCAGCCACGCCTACGACCACCCGCTGATCGCGGCCGGCGCGGGCACCCTGCTCGACGAGATCCGCGAGCGCGTCCCCGGGCTGGACACCGTCGTCGTCGCGGTGGGCGGCGGCGGGCTGTTCGCCGGAGTCGCCACCGCCGCCCGGGCGCACGGCATCCGCACCGTGGCCGTCGAGCCGGAGAACTGCCGGGCGCTGCACGCCGCGCTGGCGGCCGGTCGCGTCGTCGACGTGACCGTCGACTCCGTCGCGGCCGACGCGCTCGGCGCCCGGCGGGTGTCCGAGACCGCCCTGCGCGTCGCCGGGGACGCCGGCGTGCGGACCGTGCTCGTACCGGACGCCGAGATCGTCCGCGCCCGCCAGGCGCTGTGGGACGACCGCCGCCTGGCCGTCGAACACGCCGGGGCCGCCGCCCTCGCGGCGCTCGCCGGGGGAGAACGGGCCGCCTACGTCCCCGCCGCCGGCGAGCGCGTGGCGGTGGTGGTGTGCGGTGCCAACACCGACCCCAGCGACCTCGTGCGACGCTAGCGGATCAGGCGTTTCCGTGCTGCAACCCCCTTGCAGGTGAAGGCCGTTCGCGAACCCTTCCGCCCAATGCCGACTCTCCGCTAGAAAAGCGGCAGTCATGCCAACGGGGGGAGCTACACCATGGATTCCCAGCAAACCGCCCCACAGCCGGAGGCCGCCGACGACCCCGCGGAATGCGCGGGGTTCGTCGACGTCTCGGTCCGCCTCACCGGCTTCGACGCCTTCGAGCTGCGCGCCACCGGCATGGTCCGCGCGTACCACGACACCACCCTCGAGCAGGTGGGTCGGCCGGCCGTGGGCCGCTTCCTCGAGGACCTGGCCGCCGCCGGGGGAGACCCCGAGGGCCTCACCGACGAGGTCTCCCGCGACATCGCCCGCGCCATCACCCACCTGTGGTACCTGGGCGTCTGGCCGCCGCTCGCCCGGTCCACCCACGCCGCGCTCGGCAGGGAGAAGCCCAACACCGCGTTCGTCGTCTCGCCCGAGGCCTACGTCGAGGGCCTGGCCTGGCGCACCTTCCACGGCCACCCGCCGGGCGCCAAACCGCCCGGCTTCGGCACCTGGTCCGACCCGCCGCCCGCCGCCCCCGCCCGGCCCGCGGAGGGACCGGCATGACCGGCTCCCGACGTCATCGTCGTCGGCGCCGGGCTCGCCGGCTCCCTCGTGGCCAAGCACCTCGGCGACCGCGGCCGGCGCGTCCTCGTCCTGGAGGCCGGCACCCGCACCCTGGACACCTGGCCGGGCCACCTCGACGCCATGAACACCTACTACGCCGCCCTCGCCAAGGTCCCCAACTCCCCCTACCGGGCCAACGCCGCCGCCCCCTCCCCGGACGTCCTCGACCTCCAGGGCCTGCCCGAGGGCGGCTACCGCGCCACCGGCTACTTCCTCCAGAACGGCGCCCTGCCCTACGCCAGCGACTACCAGCGCGCCACCGGCGGCACCGCCCTGCACTGGATGGGCCTCGTCCCCCGCATGCACCCCGACGACTTCACCGTCCGGAGCGCCTACGGCTACGGCCGCGACTGGCCCCTCGGCTACGCCGACCTCGAGCCCCACTACCGCGTCGCCGAGCACGCCCTGGGCGCCGCGGGCGACGCCGCCGAGCAGAGCGACGCCATCGGCCTGCCCTTCCCGCCCGGCTACGACTACCCCATGCGCAGGATCCCCCGCAGCCACCTCGACCACCTCCTCGCCACCCGCCTCGACGGCACCACGATCCGGGAGACCCCGGACGCCCCGGAGACCACCCTGCGCGTGGTCACCACCCCGCACGCCCGCAACAGCACCCCCAACCCCCATTACGACGGGGGCCGCGGCTACCGCCCCGCCGGCGCGGCCGGACTGCCCAACTACGGCGAGCGCTGCGTCGGCAACGCCTCCTGCACCCCCATCTGTCCCGTGCAGGCGAAGTACACCCCCCTCAAGACCCAGGCCACCTGGAGCCGGCGCGTCACCCTCGTCACCCACGCCGTCGTCAGCCGGGTCCTCGCCGACCGCAACGGCCGCGTCCTCGGCGTCGAGTACCAGCGCTACGACGACCCCGCCGCCCCCGGCCACACCACCGCCACCGCCGAGGCCGACATCGTCGTCCTCGCCGCCCACGCCATCGAG
Source organism: Streptomyces lilacinus (assembly GCA_000715685.1). GTDB lineage: Bacteria > Actinomycetota > Actinomycetes > Streptomycetales > Streptomycetaceae > Streptomyces > Streptomyces lilacinus. Next base: position 8,363 of record KL569410.1, on the reverse strand, counting down.
AACGCCCGGCTGCTCCTCGTCTCCGGACTCGCCAACAGCAGCGACCAGGTGGGCCGCAACCTCCTGGACCACCCCATGCTGCTCACCTGGGGCCTGCTGGACCGGCCCACCGGCCCGTTCCGCGGCCCCGGCTCCACCTCCGGCTTCGAGGGCTTCCGCACCGGCCCCGCCCGGCGCGCCCGCGCCCCCTTCCGCATCGAGATCGGCAACTGGGGCTGGAGCTGGTCGGCCGGCTCCCCGGGCAGCGACGTCGCCCGCCTGCTCGGCATCCCCGGCGACACCGGGGCACCGCGCCCGCCGGGCGTCTTCGGCACCCGACTGCGCGAGACCCTCGGCCGGGACGTCGGCCGCCAGTTCAGCCTGCAGTTCGCCCTCGAGCAGGACGCCGAGAGCCGCAACCGCGTCACCGTCGACCCGGCCCACCGCGACCGGCTCGGCAACCCCCGTCCCGTCCTCACCTACGACCTGTCCGACCACGTCAAACGCGGCATGGTCGCGGCCAAGGCCGTCTCCGACCACCTCTTCCGGCTGCTCGGCGCCGACGACCGCACCGCGTACGCGCCCGGCCCCTTCGCCCCCGGCTGGTTCCGCTTCGACGACCGCGACTACGTCTTCCAGGGCGCCGGCCACGCCGGCGGCACCCACGTCATGGGCGACGCGCCCGCCACCTCGGTCGTCGACCCCTGGCAGCGCTGCTGGGACCACCCCAACCTCTACGCCGTCGGCTGCGGCAGCATGCCCTCGATGGGCACCGCCAACCCCTCCCTGACCATGGCCGCCCTCGCGCTGCGCAGCTGCGAACAGATCGACCGCGACCTCAGGGAGCTGCGCCGACCGGCCGTCGTCCGCCTCCCGGAAGGACAGCCATGACAGCGACCCCCGCGCCCTCGACGCTCGCGGAACCGCCCTTCCGGGTCCCGCGCGACCGCGCCGACCTCCAGCTCTTCCTGCAGGCCGCGCTGACGCTGGAACACCTGACCATCCCGCCCTACCTGACCGCCATGTACTCGGTCCGCGCCGGCACCAACCGGCCCGCCTTCTACGCCATCCGCGGCATCGTCCTCGAGGAGATGCTGCACATGACGCTCGTCGCCAACCTCCTCAACGCCGTCGACGGAGACCCCCTGGTCGCGAACTCGCAATTCGTCATGGACTACCCGGCCCTGCTGCCCTTCAGCAGGGACAAGGTCCCCATCGCCCTGCGCCACTTCGGCGTCGACGCGCTGGAGACCTTCCTGTACATCGAGCGGCCGGAGTACGTGGCCGAGCCGCCCGGCCACCCGTCGGTGGGGGAGGACGACGGCTGGACCTCGGTCGGGCAGTTCTACGCCACCATCCGCGAGGGCGTGCTCCGCCTGACCGCCGAACTCGGCGAGCACGAGCTCTTCCGCGGCGACCCCGCCCGCCAGGTGGGGCCGCGCGACTTCTACAACTCGGGCGGCGAGGTCTTCGCCGTCACCGGTCTCGACTCCGCGCTCAAGGCCCTGCGCGCAATCGCCGAGCAGGGCGAGGGCGTCAGCCGGACCGTCTACGACTCCGACGACCAGCTCTTCGGCGAGACCCGCCAACCCGCCCACTACTTCCGCTTCGACGAGATCCGCCGACAACGTGCCTACGGGCCGCACGACACCCCCGCCTCCGGCCCCACCGGCCCGGCCGTCGACGTCGGCTGGCGCGAGGTCCACCCCATCGACCCGGCGGCCAAGGTCGCCCACTACCCGCCCGGCAGCGCGGTGCGCCGCGCCGCCGAGCGGTTCAACCAGGTCTACGCGCGGCTGCTGTGCGTCCTCGAGTCGGCCTTCACCGGCGACCCGGCGGCGATCCGCACCACCGTGCCGACCATGCTCGAGCTCCGCGACCTCGCCGAGCGGCTGTGCCGCAACCCGCACCCCGACCCCGCCAAGGCGGCCCTGGGGCTGTACGCGAGCCCCACGTACGAGGTCACGGAAGCGCACTTCGAGCGGGCCCGGGAGGATGCCCGCCTTCGGGCGTAGCGGGCACGCGGGTGGGCTCACGGGGGACGGCGTGAGTGGGTTCCCGGGTGACGGCGTGGGTCGGCTCGCGCGTGGCCTCGCGGGTCACCGCGTGGGTGGGTTCGCGGGTGACCGCGCGGGTCGGCGCCGCGGTGATGGTTCGTGCGGGCGAGGGCGCCAGAGCCGTACGCGTCGGCTCCGGTGCCCTGCTCGTCGCCGGGGGCACCCGCGTGGGCCCGTCGGTCCGCGGCACGGTCGGGGCGGGCTTCGACGTGGACGGCTTCCCCGGGGACGGCGACGAGGGTGCCACGGAGGGCGGCTTCGACGTCGTCGGCCCGCCCGTGGACGGCGTCCCGGACGACGGCGAGTCCGATGCCGACGGGGACTCCGACCCGGACGGAGAAGCCGAACCCGAGCCCGACGCCGACCGCGACGGGGACGGCGGTGCCTTCGGCGGCGGCACGGGGTACGGGGTGCTGTCGGCGGAGCCGTCCGTGCCCGTCGGCCGGTCGAAGCCGCGGTCGGGGTGCCGGACGTCGACGTACTGCACCTTCTTGCGCGGCCCCTCGTCCGCGTCGCGCACGACGATGACGGTGATCTGGGTGACCTGGAAGGACTCCCACCGCTGCCCGACGTACGTGGACTTCTCGCGGTCGATGTTCTTGTCCGGCTGCAGCAGGGGATTGCCGCAGTTGCACTTGACCGCGGGGCTCTCGTCGTCGCGCTGGCGGAGGATCGCGGTGCCGGCCTGCAGGACGGACGGGTAGGCGACGGTCTTCCCGTCGCCCTGGTAGTTGTGGTTCTTCACCAGGGTGTCCTCGGGCACGATCTCCTCGATCAGGCCCTTGATGTGGTCCGCGATCCGGTCGACGGCCACGCCCCGTATCTTCGCCCAGGCCTCGGCCTTGACCCGGTCGGCGGTGATCTGGCCTATCAGCTTCGCCTTGTCACAGCGCGTCGTGCCGGGCGTCCCCCCGAACGCGCCGCGGCTGCGGGCCCCCGTGACCGCCTTGACGCCCTTCAGGTCGGCGTTCGCGTCCTGCGCGAACGGGCTCGCGGCGATCACCCCCGCCGCCTCCAGGGCCACCTTGGCCGCCGTCCGCCCCGCCGGCGAGGAGCAGCCCACCGCGCCCCCGCCGGCGAGGAGCCCCGCGACGACGACGAGCGCTCCGACGGTCATCCGTTTCCGCTGCACAGCGCACACCCCCGGTAGTCGGTCTAACACGAGGTCACCCACCCTCCGCCGCAGGTCGTTCGCGGGCTCGGGCTCTCTTCGGTCGGGTACGGGACCGCCGGCCCCGTCGAGCCGGTGACGGGATCCGGACTGCTCCGCGCCGTCTCCTCGCCCGGCTGCCGCGGCGCCGTCGACGTGGTGCCGCCGCCCGGACTCCCGCCGCCGCCCGTGCCGTCGGAGTCGCGCAGGGCGATCAGCCCGGCGGTCGCCCCGGCGACCAGCACCAGCGCCGTCACCGCCGCCACGATCCACGCCGCCTTCCGCCGCTCCGGCTCGATGACGGGCAGCGGCGGG
>KL569410.1:2045-4601 GCA_000715685.1 Streptomyces lilacinus | reverse complement strand
TGTGTATAAGAGACAGGGGTACGGCGTGCCGCCGGAGGGCGCGACCACCAGCGGCGTCGACAGGCCGCCCTGCTGCAGCCCCACGGGCGTCGGGACCGGCGTGGGCGGCGGTGCCGGCCGCACCGGACGGTCCACGGTCGTGGGCACGTAGCCCGAGGGGCCCGGCGCCTCGGTCAGCCGGCCGCTCGCGACGTCCTCGAGCAGCCGCTCCGCCTCGGCCGACCCCATGCGGGCCTCCGGATCCTTGCGCAACAGCCCTTCCAGCAGCGGCGTCAGCGGCCCGGCGCGCCGCGGCGGGGCGGGCGCCTCGTCGACGACGGCCCGCAGCGTGCTGAGCGCGTCGCCGCGGCGGAACGGCGAGATCCCCTCGACCGCCACGTACAGCAGCGCGCCCAGCGACCACAGGTCCGAGGGGATGCCCGGGCGCCGGCCCGTGGCCCGCTCGGGCGCGAGGTACTCGGCCGAGCCGACCAGGTCGCCGGTGCGGGTCAGGGTGCCGGCCCCCTCGATCATGGCGATCCCGAAGTCGGTGAGCACCACCCGACCGCCCGCCTCCAGCAGCACGTTCGCCGGCTTCACGTCGCGGTGCAGCACCCCGACGGCGTGCGCGGCGCGCAGCGCCCGCAGCACCAGGCCGCCGATGCGGGCCGCCTCCTTGGCCTGCAGCGCGCCCTCCTGCCGCAGCACGGCGTCGAGGGACTCGCCGCGCACCAGCTCCATCACGATCCAGGGGCGGCCCTCCTGCTCGACCACGTCGTGCACCGTGATGACGTTCGGATGGCTGATCCGGGCCGCGGCCCGGGCCTCCTGCTTCAGGCGCGCGTACAGGACGCGGACGTCGGCCTCGTCCATCCCGTCGGGCGCCCGCACCTCCTTGGCCGCGACCTCCCGGTCGAGCACCTCGTCGACGGCGAGCCAGACCACCCCCATGCCGCCCCGCCCCAGCTGTTCCAGAAGCCGGTAGCGCCCGGCCAGCAGCCGATTCCGGCGTTCCGCGTCCATGTGCCGTACGCCCCCTCCCCCTGCGCACGGCCGCACGGGCCGTGCGCGTTCGGGCCACACTGGCTGGGACGTGGCCATGACGCGGAGCGTTCCCGGCCGTCAGTGAAGGACGTGTGCGGCTCAGCGGCCGGCGGCGAGTTCCCGGTCGAGCCAGCGCAACACGTCGGGATACTCCTCGTGCCACGTGCGGAAGTTGTGGCCGCCCTCGTCACGGACGAGCTCGTCCACCTTGGTGGGCGCCTTCGCCTTCTCGGCGAACTTCCGCATCTGCGCGTAGTACGACGCCTCGCCCTTCTCGCTGGCGACCAGCAGCAGGGAGGCGGGCGGCGGGGGCAGGTGCTCGAGGCGCCAGGTCAGGTCGGACTCGTTCTTGATCTGCTTGTTGCCGGCGTAGAGGTCGCCGGTCTCGCGGTCCTGGCGGGCGAACAGGTCGGTGGACAGCCCCGCCGCGGCGCCGTAGCGGGCCGGGTTGGTCATGGCCATCTTGAGCGCGCAGTACCCGCCGGTGGAGTTGCCCACGGCGCCCCAGGCGCCCCGCGCGTTGTCCGCGCGGTAGTGGTCGTTGACGGCGATCGGGAGGTCCTGGTTGAAGAACGTGAGCGCCTGCGGGCCGCCGGGCACGTCCGTGCAGTTGGTGTCGCGGTCGGCCACCACCGAGGGCCGCACCATCAGCACGATCGTCGGTCTGATCCGCTTGCCGGTGACGGCGGCGGAGGCGGCCTGCGGGACCTTGACCTGGGTGATGAGGTTCTTGGAGACGCCGGGCTGCCCGGTGATCGCCACGATCACGGGGAAGGTGTCCTTCTCGTGCCCCTTCTGGAAGTACTGCGGCGGCAGGTAGGCGTAGCCGTCCATGCTCAGCCCGGTCACCGGGCCGCGGATCTCGATGCGGTCGACCTGCCCGGCCTTCTCCTTCGGCCCCAGTCCGACGGACTCCTGTCCCTTGACGACGAGGGCGGGCGGCCGCTTGCCGCCGTCCGCGCCGGGCCGCAGCGCCTGCTTGCCGGAGGTGCGGCCGAGGAGCTCGTTCCAGGTGGAGTAGAAGCCGTACTCGTTGTTCGCCGCGACCAGCAGCACGGCGAGGACGCTCACCTGGGACAGCACGAGCAGGCCGAGCCGACCGGCGAACGCCAGGGGCCGCCGCCTCGCCGCCCGTGGCCACAGCCAGAGCACCAGGGCGGTCGCCGCCACGGCGATGGCCGCCAGCAACAGCAGGAGGGTCTGGGAGGTGAGGCCCACGGTCGTCGCTCCTCTTCCGGTCGGTTCTGCCAGAGGAGAGGGGCGCGGGACGGAGGAGGTTGCCTGTTTTGGCCGTAAATATTACGACCCCGACTGCGGTGGCGCGCCGGCGCCTTCCGTCGTCAGGGGGCGGCCGCAACGGAGGTTCCAGCGGCCGGAACGGCCCGTGAGCTCGGTCAGGGTGAGCGGAGGGACGTCCAGGCGCCAGAAGAGCGCCGGGGGAAGGCCCAGCGCGTGGACGATCGCGGCGCGGACGACCGCGGGTTCCGCGACGGCCAGCACACGGCCGCCGGCCGCGGCCCTGTCTCTTATACA
>KL569410.1:0-1798 GCA_000715685.1 Streptomyces lilacinus | reverse complement strand
TGTATAAGAGACAGCGTCGGGGTCGGACAGCCAGGCCGCCACGGCCCCGGGGTCGGACGCGGCCAGCTCCTCCAACGTCCGGCCCCGCCACCGGCCGACGTCCACGTCCGCCAGGGCCGGCTCGGCGTCGGCGGTCAGGCCCAGCTCGACGGCCGTCCCGCGGCACCGCGCCGACGGCGCGGCGAGGCACCGGGCCGCCCCCGGCAGCCCTCCGGCGGCCGCGCGGGCGCGCAGCGCCCCGGCCTCGTCCAGCGGTTCGCCGGAGCCGAAGCGCGCGGCGTGCGGCGCGGCGCCGACGGGCGGTGAGATCAGCATCACACGCACGGTCATGTCCTCGGCTCCTTCCGGGGCACCTCGGGTCCAGGGGTCCAGCAGACCACGGGAGTTGGGGGCAGGCGCACGCGGGGGGTGCGCGGGGGGTGCGCAACCGCACGCCCATGGCGGGCCGACCCCCCAGACGGTACGGTCGCGTGTACATGACGACGGTGCGTTCGGAAGCCGGTGCGAATCCGGCACGGTCGCGCCACTGTGTACCTGACGGGCATCCCGGACATCCCGGGGCGGCGGCAGGAAAGTCAGACCCGACACCGTCGTTCGAGCACCAATGACAGGGACGCGTGTTTCCCAGGAGGTTCCGCCATGGCCCAGTCCGCCGCCCCCGCTTCCGGCAGCGTCGCCATACCCGAGCTCACCCCCATCTCGCTGAAGGCGATCGCCCCCTGGGCCGTCTTCGTCGGGATCCTCATGCTGACCCTGCTCTACTTCGTCGGCGCGGAGCAGGGCGCCACCGCGCTCGTCTCCGGCGAGGGCGTCCACGAGTGGGTCCACGACGGACGCCATCTGCTCGGCTTCCCCTGCCACTGAGACCAGGGGTACCGCGCACATGCACTCCGTTTCCGTAAGAGCCCTGCTCGTCCGGGGCATGCTCGCCGGTCTCGCCACCGGCGTCCTCGCCCTCCTGACGGCCTATCTGCTCGGCGAGTCCCATGTGGACGCCGCCATCGCCTTCGAGGAGGCGCACAGCCACGACCACGGCGACGGCGTGGAGCTGGTCAGCCGCACCATGCAGGCCACCGGCGGGCTCGCCACCGGCGTCCTGGTCTACGGCGTCGCGCTGGGCGGCATCGCCGCGCTGGCGTTCTGCGTCGCCCTGGGCCGGGTGGGCCGCTTCGGCCCGCGCGCCACGGCCGCCCTGGTCTCGCTCGGCGCGTTCACCGCGGTCTTCCTGGTCCCCTTCCTGAAGTACCCGGCCAACCCCCCGGCCGTGGGCGACCCGGACACCCTGGACCAGCGCACGGCGCTGTTCTTCCTGATGATCGCGCTCAGCGTGCTGCTCACGGTCGGGGCGGTCGTCCTCGGCAGGCGACTCGCCCCGCGCCTGGGCAACTGGTACGCGACGGTCGCGGCCGGCCTCGCCCTCGTGGTGGCGGTCGGGCTGGCGTTCGCCTTCCTGCCGGCGGTCGACAACGTGCCGGAGGGCTTCCCGGCCGGCGTGCTGTGGCAGTTCCGCCTCGCGGCCCTCGCGATCCAGCTCGTGCTGTGGACGGGCTTCGGCCTGCTCTTCGGCGAGCTGGCCGAGCGCCTGCTGGGCCGCAGGGCCGTACCGGCCTGACCGACCGGGACCGACGAGCGCCGGACGGGGCGAAGCAAGCAGCCCCCGTCCGGCGCTCGACGTTTCCGGATCCGCGTTACGGGACGTCGTTTCCGCCGTGCACCGCCAGCATCCCCTCGACCGTGCGCGACCAGGGGTACTCCTCGGCCCGCGCCCGGGCCGCCGCCCGCCGCACCGACTCCGGGA
>KL569409.1:22246-23047 GCA_000715685.1 Streptomyces lilacinus | reverse complement strand
ACGGCTCGGGCTGCACCTACGACATGGCGCCCCAGAACGGCGTCTGGGCCGATCTCACGCCCATCAACTCCATCACCCTGGACCGGCCGTAAGGCACACCACCACCGAGGGCCGCGTTCGAAGCGAACGCGGCCCTCGGCCATGCGCCTGGCGACGGGCCTGCGCGGGCAAGCCCGGATTGTCTTCCCCAAAAGCCGACAAGGTCTCAGATCAGCGGTCACTTCGCTATTTTGAGAATCAAAGGAACAGGGTGGAATGTCCCTCTGTCGGGCCGCTGAGGAACGTGCGGACTTCGAAAGGTAAGCTGCGCCGGTCAACATCGCGTTGATCTTCGTACGTGCCACCACCCATGGGGGATCGCAGTCATGTCCGCACCTGTCTCTTATACACAGCGGAGCCCTTTGCGGGGACTGATCACCGCCCTCGTCGTCCTGGCCGTCTTCGGTGGCGCAGGCTGGTACGTGTGGGACTACAACACCAATCCCAATGGTGGAAAGGCCAAGAAGGAGGCCGAGCGGGCGGCGCAGCTCGCGGAGGACAAGACGCACAATCCCAATGTCGGCGACTGCGTCAAGGTCGACCACCCCAACGGTCAACCGCTCCCGACAATCGTCGACTGCGGCTCCTCCGAGGCCCAGTACAAGACGGGCGACAAGCTGTACGGCCCCGGCAAGAAATGCGGGCCGAATTTCACCTACGAAATTCAGGTCTCCGGCAGGCGATCGAACTACACCATGTGCTTCACCAAGGTCTGACCTTCGGTGGGACTTTCCGGCCGTCGCCCGCGGAAGCGGGCGGCGG
>KL569409.1:18587-21988 GCA_000715685.1 Streptomyces lilacinus | reverse complement strand
CGTCTCCGCTCCCCCACGACGGGTCACCGCACCGCCCGGGGCGTGACATGCGAGCCGTCCCAGCCATGTCAGCAGTGCAGTGCCGATTTCTCGACAATTGGCGGAAAAATTTGGCACGGTGAGGACACCGGCCGGGCATTCGCGCGAACGGCCGATGACTTCTTGGGACTTTGTCATGCCATCCGCTCGCCTCGCTCCCCACGCCGCCGCCTTCTATCGCGCGCACAGCGCCTTCTCCGACCCCGGCGATCTCGTCCCGCTCTGTGCCGACCTGCCGAGCGATCCGGCCCGACTGGCCGGCGTGGCACGCGGCATGGTGATCCACCGTTTGGAGGGCGAGCTCTTCCGTTGCGACATCCCCCGCGACCGTCTGCGCGACGACGCCGAGACGCGCTACCTCGACGACATCCTGCGGATCGTCGTCGAGCGGAACGAAGCCCCGCTGACGCGAAGGCGTGAGGCCGGTGACCGCTTCGTCGGTGTCTGCCGCGACTTCGCGCTGCTGCACTGCTCGTTCCTGCGCCATGCGGGCGTACCCGCGCGTCTGCGGTGCGGTTTCGCCGACTATCTCGGTCGGGACGGGTTCCACGTCGACCATGTGGTGACCGAGTACTGGGACGACGCGCGGGGCTGGCTGCTCGCCGATTCTCAGCTGGCCGACCCGGAGGTCGTCGACACCGGGGCGCTGGACTTCGACCCGATGGACGTGCCCCGCGACCGCTTCCTGGTCGCGGGCGCGGTGTGGCAGGCCGTTCGCGCGGGCGAGGCGGACCCGAGGGCCTTCGGGCTCCACCCGCCGGAGGAGGGGTCGATGTGGGGCGAGTGGTTCGTGGCGGGCGCCGTCCGACTCGACCTCGCGGCGTTGAACAAGGTCGAGACGCTGCTGTGGGACGTCTGGGGTACGGGAGCGGGCAGCGACGAGGAGATGACGGACGCGATCCGCGCGCTGTACGACCGAGCTTCGCTGGTGGCGTGCGACGACGTCCCCTTCGACGCGGCGCGGAAGCTGTTCGCCGAGGACGAGGGGCTGCGGACACCGCGAACGGTGCTGTCATTGGCACCGTTCAACGGCCCGCGCGAGGTCGCGCTCCGCTGACTCCGCCCGCCCTACCCCCCGTACGTGGCCTGCGACTCGCCGAGGACGGCCGCGAAGTCGCCGGCGAGCCGTCGCGCGTCGGCCGGCGACAGGCCCGCGGTGGTGATCCGGACGCCGGGGGCGCTGCGGATGCGGAAGCGTGCCCCCGCCGCGACCCACCAGCCATACGTACGCAGTCCGTTGACCACCGCGGATTCGTCGCGCACGGGCACCCATACGTTCATGCCGCTCACCCCGTGGGCGGTGATGCCGTGCCGCTCGAGCTCGCCGATCAAGGTGCGGCGCCGCTCGTCGTAGGTCTCCCCCGCGCGGTGCACCAGGGTGCGTGTGGTGGCGTCCGTCATGAGGGCGAGCACCGTTTCCTGCAGGAGGTGGCTCACCCAGCCGGAGGTGAGCAGCATCCGTCCGTCGTGCCGGGCCAGGGTCGTCGCGTCGCAGGCGGCCGCCGCCCAACGGAGGTCGGTGCCCAGGTACTTGGTCACCGTGGCCACGTGGGCCCAGCGCGCGAGCCCGCCGGAGGTGAGGGTGCGGAGGGGGGCCGCGGCGATGCCGCCGGCGTGGTCGTTCTCGATCACGAGGACGTCGGGTGACTCCCGCAGGACGTCGACGAGGGCGTCGCGCCGGTCGACGGAGAAGCAACCACCGTAGGGGTTCTGTGCCCGGGGGCTGCAGACGACGGCCCGGACGTCCGCCCTGAGCGCGGCGCGCAGGGCCTCGGGGCGCATGCCCTCGTCGTCGACCTCGACCGCGACGGTGCGCAGTCCCAGTGCCGTCACGAGGTCGAGCAGGTGGTGGTAGCCGGGGTCCTCCATGGCGACGGCGTCACCGGGGCGGAGCTCGACGGACAGCAGGCGTCCGATCATGTCGAGGGCGCCGTGCGCGAAGGTCACGTGCTCCACCGGTACGCCGTCGGCGCCGAGCCATCGGCGTACGGCGTCCTCCAGGCGCGGCAGCCGGGGGGACGAGCGGTGGGAGCGGGCGCCGGGCGAGAGCCGCGTGGGCGGTACGAGGTCGGGGAGGAACGCCGGGTCGGGGTGGCCGCCGGCCAGGTCCCGCAGGCCTTCCGGGACCTTGGGCGGGCGCCGGGAGGCGACCGCGGGGGCGGGGGCCACGACCGTGCCGCCCCGTCCGCGCGTGACGACGATGCCGCGCCGCCTCAGCTCCTTGTAGGCGGTCGCCACCGTGCCGGGGCTGATGCCGAGGTCCTCGGCGAGCCTGCGCACCGGCGGCAGGGCCGCGCCCGGTGCCAGGGCGCCTTCGGTCACGGCGCGTTCGACCGATGCGGACAGGGCCTTGGCTGTCGTACCCGTGATCCCATATTGTGTTGCCACAACATCAAGTATGTATCAATACATAACTGGTTGGCAAGGGAACGGGGGGGCAGGACCGTGACAAGGGGTCGCAGTCGCAGGGGACTTGCGTGGGTCAGCGGAGTCGGCGCGCGCGTACCGGGAGGGCGCGACGGGCGCAGGATGCTGGGGGTCGCGCTGGTCGACAGGGTGGGGAGCGGCCTGTGGGCCGCCACCTCCGTCCTGTACTTCACCTACGTCTCCCACCTCGGCGTCGCCCAGGTGGGCACCCTCGTGGCGGCGGCGGGCGTCGCCGGCATCGCGGGAGCGCCGCTGGGCGGCCGGTTGGCCGACCGCCTCCCCCTCACCCGCGTCCTCGCCGCCTTCCAGCTCCTGCGCGCCCTGGCCGCCCTCGGCCTCCTCGTCACCCAGGACTTCGCCCTGCTGCTGGCCTGCTCGGCGGCCGGCGGTTTCGGCGACCGCGCGGCGAGCGTCCTGACCAAGCTCTACTCCTCCCGCATCGCCGGGAGCGAGCGCGTCCGCTACCAGGCCGTCAACCGTACGGTCGCCAACGCCGGCTGGGCCCTCGGCGGCCTCGGCGCGGCGGCGGCCCTGGGCATCGGCACGACCTCCGTCTACCGGTACCTGCTCCTCGGCGACGCCCTCTCCTTCGTCGCGGCCGCCGTCCTCACCCTGAGCTGCGCGGAGGTCTCCGCGCCCGCCCGCACCGTCGCCCAGGGGCCCGGCACCGCGCCCGCGGCCGCGCCGGCGAGCCCCTGGCGCGACCGCGCGTACCTCGCGTACGTGGTCACCGAGTGCGTGCTCTTCCTCGACGACGCCGTCTTCAAGGTCGGACTGCCGCTGTGGGCCGTGCGGGCGACCGACGCCCCGCACGGCCTCGTCCCGCTGCTGCTGGTGCTCAACAACGTGCTGGTGGTGGCCCTGCAGGTGCCCCTCGCCCGCTTCGGTGCCACGACGGCGCGGGCCCGCTCCCTGCTCGTCCCGCTGTGCTGGAC
>KL569409.1:17811-18348 GCA_000715685.1 Streptomyces lilacinus | reverse complement strand
GAGATGTGTATAAGAGACAGCGCCATGGCGGCCTCCGCCGCGGACGGCCCCGTGCTCGCCGGCGTGTTCCTCTCCGTGGCGGCCGCGGCCTTCACCCTGGCCGAGATGCTCCACGCCACCGTCTCCTGGGAACTGTCCGTCGCCCTCGCCCCCGACGCGGCCCAGGGCGCCTACCTCGGCGTCCACGGTCTCGCCCAGGCGACCCAGCGCGCCGTCGGCCCCCTGGCGGTCACCGCGGCCATCGCGACGGGTCCCGTCGGCTGGACGGTCTTCGGCGTCGCCATCGCGGGTACCTGCCTGGTGCAGCACCGCCTCGTACGGGAGCGGGTGGCGCGTCCGGGAGGAGAAGAGGCGGCCGTCGAGGCCTCCGACGCGGCCGCGGGGAGCCTGCTGCGATGAGCGCCGAGCCGCAGGCCGTGTCCGCCGCGCGGGCCGCCGTCCGGTGTGCCGCCGACCCGCTGGAGTCCGCGCTCGGCGGGTCGGACCACGACGTCCGCGTCTCCCTGACCGACGTCGTGGCTGTCTCTTATACACATC
>KL569409.1:13014-17592 GCA_000715685.1 Streptomyces lilacinus | reverse complement strand
GGTCGCCGCCGTACGGCCGATCCAGCCGCTCGCGCACTGGCACCACGACGTGGTCCGCGCCATCGAGGGCACGGCCCGCACCGGTGACGCCCCGCGGACGGACCCGCCCGTGGCCGACATGGCCCGGGCCGTCCTCACAGCCGTCGAGCAGCATTTGGGGACGGTACGGATGGCCGCCCGCCTCGTACTCGACGATGCGGACGGAGCGGTGTGGCGCAAGGACTACCTGCTCGTGACGCGCGCGTACGTGGCCGTGCTCGGCCTGACCGTCGACGACTGACCTCCGCTCGCGCGGAACTCACGCAGCTGACAGCGGTGCCCTCCGGGGTCGCCCGGAGGGCACCGACGTCGTACCCGGCTGTTCCTCAACGGTGGTAGTACAGGTGCCACTGGTAGTCGTACTGGCCGGAGTGCCTCTCCTCATGCTTGCAGCGGTACTCTCCCCACTTGCCGTCGTGCTTGCCCTTCTCGCCCGCCTCGCGGCACGACGCCTCGTCGTTGTACCAGGCGCCCGGCTTCCAGTCCGCCTTCGCCTCCTCGCCCGCGGCGCTGCTCGTCGCGCTCGGCGAATCGTCCGACGGAGCCGCGACGGCCGCCCCCGCCGTGCCGGCGAACAGCAGTCCCGCGGTGGCCACCACCACCGCCGGAGCGAGGCGGAAGTTCCTCGTTTTCACGGGGTACCCTCTCTCGTTTTGAGCGTTTCCCCTGATAGTGGGCTCGGAACGGCGCCGTCGGTAGCCGATGTCCCGGGCGCGTGGGGGTGGGCCTTCCCGAAGGTCCCACGCGGGCGGGTTCGAATCCCACGCGGCGTGAGGAGTTCGGGGGCTACAGGCCCGGTCCCACGGACGGCAGGTAGCGCGGCGCCCGCCAGGCGTTCAGTCGGTGCTCGACCGCGGCTCCCAGGGACAGCAGACGGGTGTCCTGGTGGTCGCCGGCGATCAGGAGGAGTCCGACGGGCAGCTCGTTCACGAATCCGGCGGGCACGGACAACGACGGGTAGCCGGCCACGGCCGCGGGGGTGGAGGACGGGATCACGTCGTTGTCGCCTCGCGCGCAGTCGGTCGTCCAGGCGGGCGGGTTCGTCGGCGAGGCGATGGCGTCCAGGTGATGGGCGGCCATGGTCTCGTCGATGGAGCGCCGGGCCAGGTCCTTCAGTTCGGCGCGCGCCGCCCGGTGTTTCGGACTGGTGGTGGGAGGGGCGACGAGGGCCTGTTCGAACAGCTCCTGACCGGCGAAGCAGGTCCGTTCCGCCGGGTGGGTGCGGTTGAACCGGATCAGTTCGGCGAGGTTGCGGGGGCCCTCGCGGGTGGCGAGGTAGGCGTCGATGTCGCGGTGGAACTCGCTCAGCAGCGTGGGGTACTCGAGTTCGGCGAGCCGTTCCTGGTACGGGGGTGTCACCTCGACGACTTCGGCTCCGGCCGCGCGCAGTCTCTCCGCCGTACGGGTCATCACGGCGTCCACCTGCGGCCCGAGCACGGGCAGCCGCCACAGGCCGATCCGCCGCCCCCGCAGACCGCCGGCACGAGTGGCATCGTCCAGCACGCCGTAGCGGCCGCCGGGGTGCCCGGCCTCGCCGCCGCTGAGACAGCCGACAGGGTGAGCGCGGCGTCGATCACGTTGCGCGCCATGGGGCCCGCGGTGTCCTGCTCCGCGGAGATCGGCACCACCCCGGCCTGACCGACCAGCCCGTGGCTGGGCTTGTGCCCGACCACTCCGTTCGTCCCGGCCGGGCACACGATGGAGCCGTCCGTCTCCGTACCGATCGCCACCTGCGACAACGACGCGGCCAGCGCGGCGGCCGATCCGGAGGACGATCCGCACGGATTGCGGTCCAGGACGTACGGGTTGTGGGTCTGCCCGCCCACCGCGGACCACCCTGATGTCGGCTTCGCGGCACGGAAGTTCGCCCACTCGGACAGGTTGGTCTTGCCCAGGATCACCGCCCCGGCCTCGCGCAGCCGGCTCACCAGGGCGGCGTCGGTCTTCGGCGGACGGCCGCTCAGCGCCAGCGACCCGGCTGTCGTCGGCAGGTCGCGGGTGTTCACGTTGTCCTTCAGAAGGACGGGGATGCCGTCGAGCGGACCCCGGGTCCTGCCCTGTCGATGCCTGGCGTCACTGGCGGCCGCCTGGCGCAGGGCCGTCGGATCGGTGCGCAGGACCGCGTGGATCCTTGGGTTGACGGCCTCGATCCGCCGCAGGTAGGCGCTGGTCAGTGCCGACGACGTCAGCGAACCGGCCGCCATACGGGCCTGTAACTCCGGAATCGTCACCCTGTCGAGATCAACGCCCGGCATCCCGGCCGAACCGGCCGGCGGCGGACTGTCGTTGCCGGGTCCCGTGGCCCGCGCCTGCGGATCGGACACGCCCGCCAGAACGGACCCTGTCACGAGAGCAGCAATCAGTGCAGCAGCACTCTTCTTCCCCATGAGACACAGCGCACTACACCCTCACGTCCCCGCGCAAGGGTGCCGCAGCGCTCCCGCGCCGGGCCGTCAGGATGACGGCCGCTCCCCCTCACGGGTGAGGCGATCGCGCCCGGTGGACGACGTGGCGCCCCGCATGGCCTTCGTAGCGTCGAACCCATGGATCTCACACCCAAGAACCTCACGCGCCGGCGCGTCGTCGGCGCGCTCGGCCTCGCCCTCCTGGCCCCCGCCGCGGGAGCTGGAGCCGCGACGGCACAGGCGAAAGGCGGCCCGAAGCCGGGCAGCACTCCCCTCACCCTGACGTTGCCGGCGCCGACCGGCCCGTACCGCGTCGGCACCACCTCGCTGCACCTCGTGGACGGATCGCGCCGCGATCCGTGGGTCCCCTCGCGCACCCGACGTGAGCTGATGGTCAGCCTCTGGTATCCGGCGCTCCCCGCTCCGGGGCGGGGCGTGGCGCGGCAGTTGCCGGCCGGGACGGCCGCGCGGTGGGCGGCGACGGCGGAGGCCGGGCTCTCCGTCCCGTCCGGCGCCGCGGACTGGGCGGCCACCCGCACGCATTCCGTGACCGGAGCTCCGGTGCGCCGGCGACCCGGTGGCCTGCCGGTCGTCCTGTACTCGCCGGGCAAGGACGTGCCGCGCCAGTTCGGCACGGTCCTCGCGGAGGACCTCGCCAGCCGTGGCTATGTCGTGGTCGCCGTGGACCACACCTACGAGTCGATCGCGGTGGAGTTCCCGGGCGGCCGGATCGAGGAGAAGCAGCCGGCGACGGAGACGCGTCAGTTGCGCAAACTGGTGGACGCGCGCGTGCCCGACGTGCGCTTCGTCCTCGACTGTCTCGCGGTGGTGAACGCGGGCGGCAACCCGGACGCCGGGCGGCGGCCGTTGCCGACGGGCCTGTCCCGTGGCCTGGACCTGTCCGCGATCGGCATGTTCGGCCACTCGCTCGGGGGCGCCACCACCGCCCAGGTGATGCACGACGACCGGCGCGTCGTCGCGGGAGCCGACCTGGACGGGGCGGTCGGCGCCGGCCCCGACGCGCTTGGCTCGGTCGTCGCGGACGGTCTCGACCGGCCCTTCCTGCTGATGGACAGCGTCATGGGCAACTGCCACAGCCCCGCACTGGCCGAGCTGTGGGGACACCTGCGCGGCCGGCACCACAACATCCAGATGACCTCGGCGGGCCACTACTCCTACACGGACCTCCAGGCCCAGCTCCCCCAACTCGCTGCGGCCGGCAAGGTGTCCGCGAGTGCCGTCGCCCAGGCGGTCGGCACGGTGTCCCCCGCCCGGTCCCTGCTCGTGCAGCGCACGTACCTCAGCACCTTCCTCGACGTGCACGTGCGGCACCGTCGCGACAACGGACTCTTCGACGGCCCCTCGCCGGCCTACCCGGAGGCACTGTTCATCGACTAGGGCCGGCTCACCCGCTCACCAGCCCCGTCCCGTGCCGCGCACCGCGAGGACGGTGCCTCGCACGACGGCCTCTTTGAAGGCGGCGGCCGTGCGCCCGGTCAGGACAGGGGCGCGCGGGCTGTCGTCGGCGCGGGTGAACTGGACGATGCCGTCGCGGCGGCCGAGGCTGATGTTGGTGAAGGCGTACCGGACGCGGACCGGCCGCGGTTCGCGGCCCTCCAGTCGGGCGGCGATGACATCGGCGACCTGACGGCCCATGGGCATGGCCGCCTGGCAGGACATGCGGGTCACGGCGGCGTCCACGGCGTGCCCGGCGGCGGCGTCCCCAACCGCGTACACCTCGGGGTGGGAGGCCGAACGCAGGGTTCCGTCGACCGTCATGCGGCCGTGCTCGTCCGTGGCGAAGCCCGCCTCCGACGCGAGGGCCGGGGCCCGGAAGCCGGCGGCCCATATGACGGCGTCGGCGGCGTAGGCTCTGCCGGCGCCGTCCACCACCGCGTCCGGGCGCACTTCCGTGACGGAGGTGTCCGGGTGGACGGTGACGCGCAGTCGGTCCAGCGAGCGCCGCAGGTGCCGTTGGGCCCGCGGTGAGAGCCGACCGCCGAGGTCGGCGCCGGTGAACAGCGCCACCCGGAGGTCCGAACGGGCCTCGGCCAGCTCGGTGGCCGCCTCGAGGCCGGTGAGGCCGCCGCCGACCACGGCGATGCCGCCGCCGGACGCGAGCCCGGCCACGTGG
>KL569409.1:11756-12764 GCA_000715685.1 Streptomyces lilacinus | reverse complement strand
CCCCCAGCCGTTCCGCCGGGGCGGCCTCGGCGAGCGTGTGGGCGTGCTCGGCCGCCCCCGGTACGGCGTCGACGTGGGCCCGGCTGCCGAGCGCGTGGACCAGCGTGTCGTAGCCGACGGCGTGGGGCGCGCGGTCGAGGCGCACGGTGCGGGTCGAGGCGTCGACGGACGTCACGCGGGCGACGAGGAGTTCGACCCGCGTCCCGCCGAGCAGGTCCCGCAGCGGCAGGTCCCGTGGTTGCCGCCCGACGACGAGTTGGTGGAGCCGGACCCGCTCCACGAACCGGTCCACGGCATTGATGAGGGTGATGGTGACGTCGGTGCGGCGGCGCAGCTGTCGGTCGAGGCGCTGGGCCGCGACGAGACCGGCGTAGCCGGCCCCCGCGACCACGATGTGATGGCTCATGGAAATGACTCTTTCTCTGACGACTTCTCTTACGACTCGGGCCGGGGCTTCGCTTACGACTCAGCCGGGGCGAGCGCCACCGCGACCGCCCACCCGATGTAGCCGAGGTTGACCACCAGCCGCGCCACGGCGCCGGTCGGCCGCCGCAGTACGCCGGAGGCATCGGAGCGGGCGTTCCGCAGGGCGTCGAGGTGGGAGGGCCGGTGACGAGTCCGGCGGCCGCCCAGCCGCCGGCCGTTCGGCCGCCGGGCGCCAGGAGCAGCGCGGCCACGGCGATCTCCGCCGCTCCGCTCACGGCCACGAGCGGGCCGGCCGGGCCGGCCCAGGACGGCACGAGGGAGCGGAAATACGCCGGGAACACGAAGTGCGCGACCCCCACGACCAGCAGGAACACCGCCAAGGCGGCGGCAGCGATAGCGTGCATGCCGCGATGATCTCTTCACCTCGCGCCTGGGCGCTTGAACAAAACGATCGCCGGCTCGTCTTCGCCACCGGCGCCCGGGCCACGCTGTTCGCCGAATCCGGCGCGTTCGGCGTCGGCCGCCATCTCCACCCGGTCTGGAAGGTGGTGCTGCCGATCGGCTGTCTCTTATACACATCTC
>KL569409.1:0-11529 GCA_000715685.1 Streptomyces lilacinus | reverse complement strand
CCTCCGGATCGGGCGGGACGGCGGCCGTTCCCTCGCCGCGGCCGGGCTGATCGTGCCTCCCCAACTCGCCCACACGTGCGCGGCGACGTCCTCGTACGTCGCCCTGTTCGTCGACCCGTGGCTGGTGCACGCCGGCCTGGGGCTCGTGCGACTGGAGGCGCGGGCGGTACGGCGCCTGCTCGCGTCCCTGGGGTCGACGGGAGTCGACGGTCCCGGTGCCGAGCCCGACCTGAACGCGTTCTACGACGAGCTCATCGCCCTGACGGGCGCCGCGCCCCTGCTCGACGCGCGGGTGGCCCATGCCGCGCGGGCGACCGTGCGCCCGGGTCCCGGTGCCTCCCTCGACGCGATCGCCGCCGAGGTCGGTCTGTCGCCGTCCCGGCTGCGCGCCCTGGTCCGGGAGTCGGTGGGCATCCCGCTCGCCCGGCTGCGGCAGTGGGGCCGGCTGCGGGGCGCGATCGCCGAGCTGCCCGGCGCGTCCGTGGCCGCGGCGGCGGCCACCGCGGGCTTCGCGGACCAGGCCCACCTGACCCGTACGTCCCGCACGTTGCTCGGACGCACGCCCGCCTCCCTGGGGCGCGCGAGCGGAAATTCGGTTGCCGGTGGGTGGTGGTGTGCGCAAGATGGCGGACAGTCGATCACCAAAGGAAGCATGCGATGCGCCGATTCCTCGAAACACCCCAACGCCCTTGTCGGACGGTGAATTTCGAGGACTTCGTCACCCATGCGGAACCAGCACATCCAGCACGCCCAGCGGATCCGGCGCACCCTGAACATCGGCATCGTCGCGCACGTCGACGCGGGTAAGACCAGCCTGACCGAGCGGCTGCTGTTCGACACCGGCGTGATCGACCGGCTCGGCAGCGTCGACGGCGGGAGCACGCAGACGGACACCGGGTCCGTCGAGCGACGGCGCGGCATCACCGTGCGCTCCGCGGTGGTCTCCTTCGCCGTCGGCACCACGCAGGTCAATCTCATCGACACCCCCGGGCACACGGATTTCGTGGCCGAGGTCGAGCGGGCCCTCGGGGTGCTCGACGGCGCGGTCCTGGTGCTCTCCGCCGTCGAGGGCGTCCAGGCGCACACGCGCGTCCTGATGCGGACGCTGCGCGAAACGGGGCTGCCGGTGCTCCTCTTCGTCAACAAGATCGACCGGTCGGGCGCCCGGTGCGACGCCCTGATGACGGACATCCGACGGAAGTTGACCGCGCACGTCGTCCCCATGGCGGCGGTGCGGGACCTCGGTACGCGGGCCGCTCGCGCGCTGCCCGAGTCGCTCGAGGACCCGGGCTTCCGTACGCGCGTGGGCGAGGTGCTCGCCGAGACGGACGACGCGCTGCTCGCCCGGGTCGTGGACGGACCGTCCCTCTCCCCCGAGGAGGTGCGGGCCGCGCTCCGCGACCGGACGGCACGGGGGCTGGCGCACCCGGTGTACTTCGGCTCGGCATTGAGCGGGCAGGGCGTCGGCGCTCTCGTCGAGGGGATCACGGGCCTGCTCCGGCCCCCGCGCGCCGAGGCCGCCTGCGCGGACCCGGCCGGCGAGGCGGGGCCGACGGGCACGGTCTTCGCCGTCGAGCGCGATCCGTCGGGGCGGAAGACCGCGTACCTTCGGCTGTTCGCCGGGGCCTTGACCTCACGGCAGCGGGTCACGCTCCACCGCCGGGGGCCGGACGGCGCGCACGGCACGTACACCGGACGGACCACCTCGCTCGAGGTGGTCGGACGGGCCGGCGACGGCACGAGCGGTCTGACAGCGGGGAACATCGCGAGGATCGGGGGCCTGGCGGAGGTTCGGGTGGGCGACGTGCTGGGAGAGCCCGACGGGCGGGGCGCCGGCCCGCACCGTCCGCGCTTTCCCTCCCCCACCCTGCGCACCGTCGTCCGGCCGCGCGACGCGGCCCCGGGGGCGACGGCCCGCCTGCGCGCGGCGCTGCGGAGTCTCGCCGACCAGGATCCGCTGATCCACGCGAGCGCCGAGCCCGACGGTGCCACGTCGGTGCTGCTGTACGGCGAGATCCAGAAGGAGATCGTCGCGGCCGCCCTCGCGGAGGAGTTCGGCATCGAGGCCGTCTTCGAACCCAGCCGGACCGTGTGCGTCGAACGGCCCACGGGCACCGGCGAGGCGTACGAGGAGATGGGGCACCGCGCCCCTTCCCCCAGCGGGTTCTGGGCCACCGTCGGGCTGCGGGTGGAGCCGACGGAGCGGGACGCCGGGGTCGTCTTCCGGTACGAGACGGAGCTGGGCGCCCTCCCCCACGCCTTCCATCGCGCCGTCGAGGAGAGCGTGCACGCCGCCCTGCGGCGGGGCCCGCACGGCTGGGCGGTCACGGACTGCGCGGTCACGCTCGTCCGCTCGGGCTTCGCCGGCCCGGTCAGCACGGCCGGTGACTTCCGCGGACTGACGCCGGTGGTGTTGGGACGGGCCCTGGAGCGGGCCGGTACGCGGGTGTTCGAGCCGTATCACGCCTTCGAGGCGGACATTCCTGCGGACGCGCTCGCGGCGGTGACCACGTGTCTCGCCGAGCTGGGAGCGGACGTGGGCGAGACGGCGGGCGGCGCGGAGTCGTGGCTCCTCAAGGGCCTGGTGCCGGCCCGCCGGGTGCGTGCTGTCGAACAGCGGCTGCCGGGTCTGACGCACGGTGAGGGCGTCTGGTGGTCCAGGCCGTGCGGGGACGGGCCGCTGATCGGGTCGCTTCGAGAGGGCGTTTGATTCCGATCCGATCGGCTCGCCGCGAGGAGGCGTTCGATGCCGATCCTGGGCGCGACGTCGGTCACGTTCGTGCCCTGCCGTCGGTCGGCGCGTTCGTCTAGAGCGCGCCCCGGCGGCGGACCTGGTCCTCCTGGGCGAGCCGGCGCAGCAGTTCGAGCAGGGGGCCGGAGAGGGCGAGGACGATGACCGCCTGTTCGGCCAGGGCGGGCGAGTCGTCGAAGGCGGCCGCGCGCTCGAGGTCCAGGCGGGCGATGGAACGGGCCAGTTCCGCGTAGGCGACCAGTCTTTCCGGGCGGTAGTCCGCGTCGAGCCGTCTGAGCTCCCTGAGCGCCATCGTGAGCCCCCGGACGTGGGGGGAGGTGTCGGGGACCTGCCAGTCCATGGCCTCGATCAGGCCCGCCACGTCCGCTTCCGCCGCCGATTCGGCCTCCGCGTCCCGGTCGGCGTCGCCGGCCGAGGCGGCCGTGACCGGCACGGGCAGGGCGTAGCTGATCGCCTCGAGGGTCTTGTCGGTGCTCTCGGCCTGGTCGACGGCTGCCAGGACGTCTCGGGTGGCGGCGATGGACAGCCCGCCCAGGGTGGTCAGCGCCTTGATCAGCCGCAGCCGCTGGACGTGCTCCTCCCCGTACTCGGCCAGCGTCGCGGCCGTCGCCCTGCCCGCGGGCAGCAGGTCTTCGCGCCGGAAGTACTTGATGCTGGCGACCGGCACGCCGGTCCTGCGGCTGAGCTCCGAGATCTTCATGCGGCGTCCTCGCTGGTGGTGCGGCCGGATGTCCGTCGGCCCTCGACTGGACACCCTAAGAAGATACTGCCACTATCTAGTCTTGGATATCTTAAGTATCTAGTTACTCTATGTAATCATCCGGAGCGGTCATGCCTTCCCCTCAGCCCTCCTCCGCGCTCCGCAGCCCGCGGCTGTGGATCGGATCAGGACTCATCCTCGCCGTGGTCTCCACGTTGTTCGCCCTGCTCTACGTGGGTGGCAACGTGAACCCCAAGGGCAACCTGCGCGATCTGCCCGTCGCCCTGGTCAACAGCGACCGCGGCGCCGACGCGGGCGGCAAGCACGTCAACCTCGGCGACCAGGTCGTCTCCGGCATCAAGAAGAAGGCCGCGGACAACCACAGCTTCGACTGGCAGGTCCTCAGCCGCAAGGAGGCCGACAAGCGACTGGGCCAGGGCAAGCTCTTCGGCGCGCTCGTCGTGCCGGAGAACTTCACCACCGCGGTGACGGGGCTGACCAGCCCGCAGCAGAAGGAGGCCGCCCGGCCGACCCTGACGGTGCTGACCCTGTCTCTTATACAGGGCTCCTCCATGGCCAGCCAGGCGAACCAGAAGGCCGCCCACGCCGCCTCCGCCCAGATCGGCAAGGACCTCCTCAACCGCGCCGCGGCTCAGAAGGCCCCGCTCGCACCGGCCGCCAAGCTGATGCTCGCCGACCCCGCGACCGTGGAGGTCGCCGACGGCCACCCGCTCGGCAGCCACAGCGCCATGGGCCTGAGCGCCTTCTACTACGCGCTCGTCCTGGTCGTCTGCGGCATGCTCGGCGCCAACGCGATCAACTCGCAGGTCGACACCGCGCTCGGCTACCTGCACGCCGACTTCGGGCCCTTCCGTCAGCGCATGCCCCTTCAGCACACGAGCCGGGTGCGCACGCTGGCCGTCGGCACCGTCCTCATGCTCGCCCTCTCCGTCCTCATGGGCTCCCTCGTCGAGTTCGCCACGGTCGGAATCCTCGGCATGGACGCCTCCCACCTCGGTCTGCTGTGGCTCTACTCCGTGGGCGCCATCGCGGTCGTCGGTGTGAGCGCCCTGGCGCTGCTCGCCGCCTTCGGCATCCCCGGCATGCTGCTCTCGGCCATCATCTTCGTCGCCATGGCCGTCCCGTCCTCCGGAGCGACCGTTCCGCTGCAGGCGCTGCCCGACTTCTTCCGCGCGCTCTCGGAATTCGAGCCGCTGCGGCAGATCACCGATGGCACGCGCTCCATCCTCTACTACGACGCCCAGGCCGACGCCGGCCTCGCCCGCGCCTGGGTCTCCATGGGCATCGCCCTGGCCGTCTCCGTCCTCTTCGGCTTCGGCGTCACCCGCTTCTACGACCGCAAGGGCATGCACCGCGTTGCCCGAGCCGGCGAGGCCGTCGAGGCCGCGCCGGAACCCGCGGCGGTCTGACAGACGCAGTCACGACAGGGCCGCGCTTCGCGCGGTGTCCTCGAACGCCGGACGGGCTGATTTATCAGCCCGTCCGGCGTTTTGGGCTGGGCCCGGGGCGGAGCCCCGGGAAACCGGGGGCACCTCCCAGCGGTAGCTGGGGGAGAAAGGGCGGGGCTGGGGCTACGCCCCCCCCGACAAGCCCTAGCCGACCTGCTTGACGCAGGTCTGGTCCTTCGCCGGCAATGTGCCGGTGGCCAGGTACTGGTTGACCTTGTCGTCCACGCAGGCGTTTCCGTAGGAGCCGTAGAGGCCGTGGTGGTTGGCGCCCTTGAGGCTGATCAGCTTCGAACTGGGCAGCCGGCCGTGCAGCTCGACGCTGCTCCGGTAGGTGGTGCGCGGATCGCCGGTGGCGGCCACGATCAGCACCGGTGCGTCGCGGCGCACCCGGGTGGGCTCCTCGCGCGGCCGGTCCCAGAAGGCGCACGGGCCGATGTTGTTGGTCAGCGGGCCGAACAGCGGATGCCCCGCGCGGCTGCGCTCGATGTCCCGCCAGTACCGCTCGGGATCGCGCGGGGCGGCCACGTCCCCGCACAGGATCGCGGTCTGCACGCTCCCGTAGTGCGATTGCTCGCCTGTCAGCATGAACCGCAGGAGTGCGGCGAACTGCGGTGACAGCCGGGTCCGCTGTCCGTCCGCGGCCCTGGCCAGCACGGCGAGCTGCTCGCCCAGGGCTGTCCGGCCCGGGTCGGTGTCGTCCGCGATCCCCTCCATGAGCAGGAGCGGTACCCGAGTGTCGTCGAGCCGGAAGGTCTCGGGGGCGGTGCCGACGGTCAGCGGGCTGCGCGCGGACGACGCGACGACGCGGTCGACCGTGGCGAGCACCTCGGCGCGGGTGCGGCCGAGCCCGTAGACGTCGTTCCGCCGCGCTGCCCAGGCGGCCCAGTCGGAGAGCGCCCGCTCGTTCTCGCGCTCGGCGCCCCGCAGCAGCCGTGGGCCGTAGTCGCCCGGGGCGATCGCCCCGTCGAGCACCATCCGGTCGAAGCGGCCGGGGAACATCTGGGTGTAGACCGTGCCCAGGTAGGTGCCGTACGAGTAGCCCAGGTAGGAGATCTTCCGCTCGCCGAGCGCGCCTCTGATGACGTCCATGTCACGGGCCGTGTTGCGGGTGCTGACGTGCGGCAGCACCGATGCGTTCGTGGCCCGGCACGTGTCGGCCAGCCTCTTGTGGAAGGTGGCCTGGCGTTCGAAGCCCGCCCGGTCGTGACCGGCCGAGAAGATGGCGGTGCCGGTGGGCCAGCCGCAGTCCAGCGGGGTGCTGCGGCCGACGAAGCGCGGGTCGAAGCCGATGATGTCGAAGCGAGGGCCGGTCTCCTTCATCACCTTGCGGACGTCCGGCGGGGACTCGAGGGCGGTGCCGCCGGGGCCGCCGTTGTTGAGCAGGATCGCGCCGACGCGGTGGCGGGGGTCGGTGGCCTCGAGCCGGGATATCGCGACGGTGATCGTGCGGCCCCGGGGGTCGGCGTAGTCCAGCGGCACGGTGACGTCCGCGCACCGAGCGCCCGCCTTCTCCAGGTCGCGGCCCTTCCCGTCGTCCGGGCCCAGAACGCAGCTGCGCCAGTCGAGGCGCTGGTGGTAGTAGCGTTCGAGCCCGGCCCCGACGGCCGTCGTGCCGCCGTCACGGTTCGCCGTGGTGGTGGCCGTGGCGGGGGAAGCGGTGAGACAGGCGGCAAGGGCGAGACCCACGGCCGCGGCCGACGTCGTCGCGCGCCTCCCTCGTCGACGCCTGCCCGAGGGGGGCTGTTTGTCGTTGCTCGACACATATGTCATACAGCCAGACGTTAAAAGCACGGCCGCGCGTACTCACTACGGCTTTCCCCCCAATCCCAGTGGGGCCAGCCACCGCGCGATGCGCATACTGGCGCAGTAGGTATACGCAGAAGGTTGAGGAGCAGCATGTCTGTCTACGACGTGGAAATCGGCGCCCTCCAGGGCGGACCGGCGAACCTCGCGCAGTACCGGGGCAAGGCCGTTCTGGTCGTCAACGTGGCCTCGAAGTGCGGGCTGACTCCGCAGTACGCGGCGTT
This sequence comes from Streptomyces lilacinus, assembly GCA_000715685.1. Lineage (GTDB taxonomy): Bacteria > Actinomycetota > Actinomycetes > Streptomycetales > Streptomycetaceae > Streptomyces > Streptomyces lilacinus. The sequence continues at coordinate 4,581 of KL569409.1, read as the reverse complement.
GGAGAAACTGCACGAGCACTACGCGCCGCGCGGCTTCACCGTCCTGGGCGTCCCGTGCAACCAGTTCATGGGGCAGGAGCCCGGCAGCGCCGAGGAGATCGCCTCCTTCTGCTCGGCCACCTACGGCGTCACCTTCCCCATGACCGAGAAGACCGACGTCAACGGCGACCACCGGCACCCCCTGTACGACGGGCTGGTCGACATCCCGGACGCCGAGCAGTACGTCGGCGACATCCGCTGGAACTTCGAGAAGTTCCTGATCTCGCCCGACGGTGCCGTCGCCGCCCGCTTCGGTCCGCGGACGGAGCCCGACGCCCCGGAGGTCACGGCGGCCATCGAAGCCGTCCTGCCCGCCTGACCTCCTCACCGCCTTACTGCCAGCAGTACGAGCACTGCCGTGCGCCACGCGGGTTCCGCTGCCGACGGATGCGGTGCGTCGGCAGCGGGTTCGGCGCGTGCGACGGAGCGTCAGCGCCCCTCGTGGTCGGCGTTCCTACGGTCGCAGCAGGCCGTCGAACTGCTCCCAGCCCGACCACGGGCCGCCGATCCGCGTCTGCCAGCGGTGGTACGGGTAGCCGCCGCTGTTGACACCGAAGAGTTCGATGCGGCCGTCGGCATTGGTCTCGGCCGCGACCTGGCTCAGGGCGCCGTCGAACTGTTCCCAACCTGCCCACGGGCCGCCGATGGCCGTCTGCGCGCGGTGGTAGATGGCGTCCCCGCTGTTGGTGCCGAAGATCTCGAGTCGCCCGTCGGCGTTGCGGGCCGCGGCGATCGAGGTCAGGCTGCCGTCGAGCTGCTCCCAGACCGACCATCGACCGCCGAGGGCGGTCTGCCATTTGTGGAAGATCTGGCCGGCGCTGTTGACGCCGAAGAGTTCGATACGACCGTCGGCGTTGGTCTCGGCGGCGACCTGGGTCAGTCCGCCTTCGATGAGCTCCCAGCCCGACCAGGGGCCGCCGATGGCCGTCTGCCAGCGGTGGAAGATGTTTCCGACGCTGTTGGTGCCGAAGATTTCGAGTCGCCCGTCGGCGTTGCGGGCCGCGGCGATCGAGGTCAGCAGCCCGTCGAGCTGCTCCCAGTTGGACCACGGAGTGCTGGAGTTGGGGGTCTGCCAGCGGTGGAATACGGTTCCGGCGCCGGTGACGCCGAACAGCTCCATGCGGCCGTCGGCGTTGGTCTCGGCGGCCACGGCGCGCAGGGCGCCGTCGAACTGGGCCCACGGCGACCAGGCGCCGCCACCGGCGCGGTTCTGGTAGCGGTGGAAGACGGCGTCGCCGCTGTTGGTCCCGAAGAGCTCGAGCCGTCCGTCGGCGTTGCGCGCGGCGGCTATGGAGGAGCCGAAGACGCTGATGGCGACGGGTTTTCCCGCGGTCGCGGGTGCCGGTGCGGCGCCCAGGAGCGTCACGGCCGCGGCCGACGCCACGAGGGCGCGGACCAGTCGGCCGATGGGTCTGTGCCTCGTTCTCATCGACTGCCCTTTCCTGCTCGGAAACGCAAGCCATGTCGGTGTGAAACGCTGCGCACGCTACTGCGGCCCCGCCGCACCGCACAGCCGTCGGCGCGCTGTCTTGAGGCCCTTTCCGGTCAGCGGCGAAGGTCGCGCGAGAGGTCGACGAGGCCCTTCTCCAGGGTGGCGACGGCCTGTTCGCGGAACTCGTCCGGGCTCAGCTTCACCGGGGTGTCGGGGCCCTCGTGCCCGACGATGACGCCGGACGGCACCTCGACCTTCGCGGCCTGTTCGTCGGATATGCCGTCGAGCGAGTGCGCCACGGCACCGGACACCGCGCTCTGGAGGGGCTTGGCCACGCTGAGATCGTCGAGGGAGAACGCCACGTAGGCCGCGATCACCTTGCCCGACTCGTCCACGACGCGGATTCCCTTGGCGATGGCGTTTCCCCCGCTCACCGTCAGCGTCGGCAGGCCGTCGTCCGACTGCGTCAGGGAGAGCGTGCCGCGCTTGATCACGGGGTTGGCCAGGGAGTCGCTCGAGCCGTCGGTCATCTTCTCCGCCGTTCGGTCAGCCATGATGTCTTCCCTTCGCCTACAGCGACAGGTTGAGACGTGCTGTCGGCCGCTACCCCGGATCCGGGCACCGACACGCGCGGGACAGCTCCCTCCGACCGCGCGTGGCTACTCCGTCGTCGGGGCGGCGGCCTCGAGGGCCTCGATGTCGCCGGACATGATCGTGCGGATGTGCGCGGTGATGTGCTCGGCGGGCCAGTCCCACCACCCGAGAGCCAGGAGGCGGGCGACGTCCGCGTCGTCGAACCGGCGGCGGATGAGTCGGGCCGGGTTGCCGCCGACGATGCCGTAGTCGGGAACGTCGTCGACGACCACGGAACCCGTCGCGACGACCGCCCCGTGCCCGATGCGGACGCCGGGCATCACCGTGACCCCGTGCCCGAACCACACGTCGTTGCCGACGACGGTGTCGCCCCTGCCGGGCAGGCCGGTGATCAGATCGAAGTGCTCGGCCCAGGAGCCGCCCATGATGGGGAAGGGGAACGTCGAGGGGCCGTCCATCCGGTGGTTGGCACCGTTCATGATGAACCGCACCCCCGTGCCCAGCGCGCAGAACTTGCCGATGACCAGCTTCTCCGGACCGTAGTGGTACAGCACGTTGCGGGTCTCGAATGCTGTCGGGTCGTCCGGGTCGTCGTAGTAGGAGAACTCCCCGACGTCGATCAGTGGCGAGGTCACCAACGGCTTCAACAACACCACACGCGGCTGTTCGGGCATCGGGTGAACCAGGGTGGGGTCGGCGGGGACAGCCGGCATGACACACATCGCCTTTCTCTACACCTCTACGGCCCCACGCATCGCGGAGCGGCCGCACTCATGATCGCAAACGCGTATGCGGCTGTGCGACTGGATTACGCGGAGGGTCGGTGCGTTGCGCGAGCGAGGGTCCCGGCTTGCGGTAGCAGTAGTTCCTCTGCCTGTCTCAGACCTTTGCAGGAGCCACGTTGCGCTTCCCGATCATTGCCGCCGCCTTCTTGGTCGCCACCGCGACACTCGTCTCCGTCACGCCCGGCGCGGCCCGGGCCACGCCCCAGCGCGGCGCCGTCGCCTGCCAAGGGCGCGAGGCCAGGGTGGACGAGCAGCGCAACACCGGCTTCTACCAGTGCGTGGGCGGCAGATGGCAACGGGTCCAGTGCCCGGGCCGCGCCGTCGCGGTCGAGTTCGCGGCCGGCACGATCCGGTGCGTGCCTCCGGTACTCGGTCGCGCCGGGAGAGGCTGAGCCCTCCTCTCCCGGCGTCGAGGGCGGTGCTCAGCTGGTGTAGAAGCGCTTCACCGCCTTCAGGAACTCCTTGGGACTGATGCGTCCGCTGCCGTCGGTGTCGAGTTCGTCGAAGTACGCCCTGGCGTCGGGCGTCGGCATGTCCAGGAACTCGGCGGCCCGGAGGAATTCGTCCTGGTCGAGAGAGCCGTCGTCGTCGCGGTCGAGCAGATCGAAGAGGGTCCGGCACACCTCTCCCTTGCCGGGGCGGTCCGGGGAGCGGAAGTCGGGGGACGTGCGGGCCGCCACGTACTCGTCGGCCGAGAGGACACCGTCGTCGTCGGCGTCGCCGAGGGACAGCAGGAACCTCCACTGGGTCTCGTTGGCCTCGAGGAGAGCCCGCCCCTTGTCGGACTCCTCCGGGATGCCGAGCTCGGCCAGGAGCCGGTGCGGCGCCCGGAGGAAGTCGGTCAGGTCGACGGATCCGTCGCCGTCCGCGTCCATGCGCCGGAACTCCTGGACGGGCACGAGCTGGGCGTTCTTGGTGATGTCGGTCATGTTCCGAGAGGGTGCCACCGCCCGGGCCACCGACCGGCGAGCCGCGGTGGTGTTCCTCCTGACGGGTGAACACCACCGCTGTCGGGGCTCACACGGCCGACGGCTCGCCCGGCAGGCAACTCCGCTCCACGTGCAGGAGCCGCTCCGCCAGGAGCAGGCCGATCACGCTCCCGGCCTCCGAGACGGCCCCCGTCTCCACGGCCCGTACGGCCTCCGCGAGGGGCGTCCACCGCACGGTCATGCCGGCCTCGGTCGGATCCCGACGCGGGGTGGCCCGGTGGAGATCGGTGGCCAGGTACATGTACGTGGCGGCGGCAGTCCGGCTGGGGAGAGGGTGGAAGACCGTCATCAGGCACAGAGCACCCGGCCGGAAGCCCGTTTCCTCCTCGCACTCCCGTCTCGCCGCGTCCCGGGGGGCCTCCCCCGGCGCGACGCCCCCACCGGGCACATGGAGAAGACGGCCGCCCAGCGGGTAGACGTCGTCTTCGACCAGCGCCACTCGGCCGTTCCCGTCGACGGCGACGATCCGGGCCCCGTCCGCGACCGTGATGTGCTCGTAGGTGCCCTCCACGCCGTGCGGCTGCAGCACGCGGTCGCGCCGCAGGGTGAGGTGTGGGCCCTCGTGGAGCACCTCCGTGCTCAGCCGACCCCAGCCGTACGCCGGGCTCCGTACGTCGTCAGCCATCTCCCCCGCCAGTCGCTCGGCGACATGCCTCACTGAGTAACGCCTGCGACGAGGAACGGTTGCGCGACCCGCTGCCCGTATGCGGTCGCTCGCTTCGCGTGACGAACAGGACCGGCC
>KL569408.1:57329-58067 GCA_000715685.1 Streptomyces lilacinus | reverse complement strand
CAGCCGTAGGTCAGCGGGCCCCTCACGGACCGCCGCGCCGGGCTCCGCACCCGTACCCGTACCCGTATCGAGAGCGCGCGTCATGGCTGCACCAGGGGCTTGAGGTCGGTGAAGCGACGGGCGCCGATGCCGTTGACGTGGCGGAGGTCGGTGACCGAGCGGAAGCCGCCGTGCTGCGTGCGGTAGTCGAGGATGTGCTGGGCCAGCACCGGGCCGACACCGGGCAGGGCGTCAAGCTGCTCGAGAGTCGCGGAGTTGAGGCTGAGCGGCCCCCGAGGGACCCCTGACGAGAGACCCGCCGCGCTCGGCCCACCCGGCACACCCGAAGCCACCGGAACACCCGGGACGCCCTGAACACCCGTCCCCACCACGATCTGCTCGCCGTCCGTGAGGATCCGGGCCCGGTTGAGCCCCGACGTGTCCACCCCTGGCCGGGCTCCCCCGGCGGCCTCCAGCGCGTCCTCGACCCGCGAACCGGGCGGCAGGCGCCGCACCCCGGGCCGCCGCACCTTGCCCGTCACGTCGACCACCACGGCGGGCCCGCCCGGTGTCCGGCCCACTGCGGGCGGAGCCGCAGGCAGAGCAACGGGTGGAGCCGCCACCGTGTCGGCCGCCGCGACCGGGCGCTCGCGCGTCGGAGCGCGCACCGTCTGCGGGCGGCCGGCCCAGAAGTGGTACCCGGCGAGGGCGACCGCCGCGACCAGGACGACCGTCAGGGCCGCGAGCTGTCTCTTATAC
>KL569408.1:49626-57029 GCA_000715685.1 Streptomyces lilacinus | reverse complement strand
CCCCAGCGCGTCCCGCCCCCGGCCGCGGCCGGCACGGCCTCCGTCGGCCTCGGGCCCGGCCGAGGCGCGGTCGCGCAGCGAGCCGAGGCCGCGGTCCACAGCGGCCGCCGGCACGACGGGAGTCATCACCACACGTGAGCGGTCGGTCATGACACGTGACGCTACGTGACATCCCCCGAGCTCACCGAGGCAGCTCAAATCCCGTGGACAACCGAGCAGTTGTGGAAAACCTCGTCACCCTCAGGTGCCAACGCCGGCAACACTCACCTCGGTGAGACCACCACGCCCAGCAGCCCCGGCCCGGTGTGCGCCCCGATGACCGCCCCGACCTCGCCGACGTACAGCTCCGCCAGCCCCGGCAGCCGCTCCCGCAGCCGCTCCGCCAGCTGGTCCGCCCGCTCGGGAGCGGCGAGGTGGTGGACGGCGATGTCGACGGGCGCGGCGCCCGCCCGCTCCACGACGATCTCCTCCAGGCGGGCGATCGCCTTGGAGGCCGTGCGCACCTTCTCCCGCAGCTCGATGCGGCCGCCGTCCAGCTGCAGCAGCGGCTTCACGGCGAGCGCCGAGCCCAGCAACGCCTGTGCGGCACCGATGCGGCCGCCGCGGCGCAGGTAGTCGAGGGTGTCCACGTAGAAGTAGGCGGCCGTGCCCTGCGCGCGTTTCTCCGCGGCGGCCACCACGTCGTCCGGCGAGCCGCCTTCCTGGGCGGTCTCGGCCGCGGCCAGCGCGCAGAAGCCGAGCGCCATGGCGACCATGCCGGTGTCGACGACCCGCACGGGCACGGGCGCCTCCCGCGCCGCGAGCACCGCGGCGTCGTACGTGCCGGAGAACTCCGCGGAGAGGTGGAGCGAGACGATGCCCTCGGCGCCGGCCTCCGCCGCCGCGCGGTAGGCGGCGGCGAACACCTCCGGTGCGGGCCGCGAGGTGGTGACCGGCCTGCGCTTCTGCAGCGCCTGGGCGACCGACCGGGCCGAGATCTCGGTGCCCTCCTCGAGCGCCTCGTCGCCCAGGACGACCGTCAGCGGTACGGCGGTGATGCTGTGCCGCTCCATCGCCTGCCGGGGCAGGTAGGCCGTTGAATCGGTGATGATCGCGACATGGCGGGACATGCCCCGGAGGTTACCCGTCCGGCCGCTCGCGCGGCAGTACGAGACCTGCTACGCAGGTCAGGCCGTACTCAGCGGGTGTGCTCCGGTCGCGAGGCGCGCGAGGCGGCCTTCTGCCATGAATACCCGGGCTGCCGGCGAATATCCCGCGCCTCGAGCGCGGGCCGCGCCGGCTCCGCCTCGCCCTGCGCGGAATCCGGAACCGACCCCGACGAGGACTGCTCCGCCTTCGCCTCGGCCCCCGCCGCCTCCGACCCGCCGTCCGTCTCCCAGTGCCGCAGCGCCCCCGCCTCCATGCGGATCTGGTCGCTCAGCACCGCCAGGTCGTCCTCGGCGAACTGGCGCGCCCGGTCCTGCGCCGCCCACCGCAGCGAGTCCGCCGAGTGCGTGACGCGCTCCGTGCGCTCCCGGAGCTCGGGGAGGCAGGCGGCGACGCGGGTCCTGTCCGGCTCGGTCTCGAGCTTGCGGAGGTCTTCGTCGAGCTCGTGGCCGTGCGCGCTCAGGCGCTCGAAGAGGGCGAGGGACTCCGAAAGGGAGGGGTCCTCCGCCACGCCGGCCCGCAGCACCTCCTGCGTGGCCCGCATCGACGTGCGCAGCGACAGCCGCAGCTGGGCGACCTCACCGGCCGGGCCCGCCTGGGTGTACTGCCGGGCCTTCAGCCGCGTGTCCTCGACCGTGCGGCGGGCCTGGGTGACCGTGCGGTCCACGCCGCGCTGGACGGCCCGTACCGCCTTGACCGTGGCGTACACCGAAAGGGCGACGACTATCGCGAAGACCAGCGCGACGATCACGGCAGCGGCTTCCATATGCGCTCCTCAACACCCTTCGACAGGCATCCCCCGCATGCACGGCAATGCATGACCCACACGTCTCGGCGGTGTGCGCCGCCACCACTCCACCGTAAACGCAACGGGCAGGCCGAGGGTTCCTGATGAACCCCCAACCTGCCCGTAGGGACAAACCCCTAGACCGGATCAGACCGGATCAGCCGGGATCACGCCGGGACGATGTTGACCAGCTTCGGCGCCCGCACGATGACCTTGCGGATGCCCGCGCCGCCCAGCGCGGCGACGACGGCCGGGTCGGCCAGCGCGACCTTCTCCAGCTCCTCGTCGGAGATGGACGGGGCGACCTCCAGCCGCGCCTTGACCTTGCCCTTGATCTGGACGACGCAGGTCACGGCCTCGTCGACCAGATACGCCGGGTCGGCGACCGGGAAGTCCTGGTGGACGACGGAGTCCTGGTGGCCGAGCCGGCGCCACAGCTCCTCGGCGATGTGCGGGGCCAGCGGGGCGACCAGCAGCACCAGGCCCTCGGCCACGGACCGCGGGACCTCGCGCAGCTTGGTGACGAAGTTGTTCAGCTCCGTCACCTTGGCGATGGCGGTGTTGAAGCGCAGGTTCGCCATGTCCTGGCCGACGCCGTCGACGGCCTTGTGCAGGGCGCGCAGGGTCGCCTCGTCGGGCTCGGCGTCGACGACCGTGGTCTCCCCGGTGTTCTCGTCGACCACGTTGCGCCACAGGCGCTGCAGCAGGCGGTACTGACCGACGACGGCGCGCGTGTCCCAGGGGCGGGAGACGTCCAGGGGGCCCATGGCCATCTCGTACAGGCGCAGCGTGTCGGCGCCGTACTCGGCGCAGATCTCGTCCGGGGTGACGGCGTTCTTCAGGGACTTGCCCATCTTGCCGAGCAGCCGGCTGACCTTCTCGCCCTGGTAGTAGTACGCGCCCTCGCGCTCCTCCACCTCGGTGGCCGGCACCGCGATGCCGCGCGCGTCGCGGTAGACGTACGCCTGGATCATGCCCTGGTTGAAGAGCTTGTGGAACGGCTCGGCCGAGGACACGTGGCCCAGGTCGAAGAGGATCTTCGACCAGAAGCGGGCGTACAGCAGGTGCAGCACCGCGTGCTCGGCGCCGCCGACGTAGAGGTCGACGCCACCGTGCGGCTTGTCCTCGCGCGGGCCCATCCAGTAGCGCTCGGCGTCGGGGGACACCAGGCGCTCGTTGTTGTGCGGGTCCAGGTAGCGCAGCTCGTACCAGCAGGAACCGGCCCAGTTGGGCATGGTGTTGGTCTCGCGGCGGTAGCGCTTGGGGCCGTCGCCGAGGTCCAGCTCGACGTTGACCCAGTCCTCGTTGCGGGAGAGCGGGGTCTCGGGCTCGGTGTCGGCGTCGTTCGGCTCGAAGGTGCGCGGCGCGTAGTCGTCGACCTCGGGGAGCTCCAGCGGCAGCATCGACTCGGGCAGCGCGTGGGCGACGCCGTCCTCGTCGTAGACGATCGGGAAGGGCTCGCCCCAGTAACGGGCGGAAGTTGACGGTCGCCTCGCCGATGCCGTGCTCGGCCAGCCACTCGGCCATGCGGGTCTTGGCCTCGGGGACGCGCAGCCCGTCCAGGGAGACGCCCTCCCCCGCCGAGTTGATGATTTCCGCGTCGTACGAGTCGAAGGAGTCCGCCCACTCCGCCGGGTCGGTGCCGCGCTCGTCCGACGGCCGGACCACGCAGCGCATGGGCAGGTCGAAGGCGCGCGCGAAGGCGAAGTCGCGGCTGTCGTGGGCGGGGACGGCCATGATGGCGCCGGTGCCGTAGCCCATCAGGACGTAGTCGGCGACGAAGACGGGGAGCTTCTCGCCGCTGACGGGGTTGATCGCGTACGCGCCGGTGAAGACGCCGGTCTTCTCCTTGGCGTCGGCCTGTCGCTCGACGTCGGACTTGGCGGCGGCCTCCTTGCGGTAGGCGGCGACGGCCTCGGCCGGGGTGGTGTGGCCGCCGGTCCAGTCCTCGTGGGTGCCCTCGGGCCAGGCGGCGGGCACGACGCCGTGGTCCTCGGTGACGACCAGCGGGTGCTCGGGCGCCAGGACCAGGTAGGTCGCGCCGAAGAGGGTGTCCTGGCGGGTGGTGAAGACGGTGGCCTTGGCGTCGGGGTGCCCGTCGATGACGAAGTCGACGCGGGCACCCTCGCTGCGGCCGATCCAGTTGCGCTGCTGCAGCTTGATGGCATCGGGCCAGTCCAGGGCGTCCAGGTCCTCGAGCAGGCGGTCCGCGTAGGCGGTGATCCGCATGTTCCACTGGCGCAGCTTGGACTTGAAGACGGGGAAGTTGCCGCGCTCGGAGCGACCGTCGGCGGTGACCTCCTCGTTGGCCAGCACGGTGCCCAGGCCGGGGCACCAGTTGACGGGGGCGTCGGAGGCGTAGGCCAGGCGGTACTCGCCCAGGACGTCGGCGCGCTCGGCGGCGCTCAGCTCGTTCCAGGAGCGCCCGTCGGCCAGGGCGCGCTCCCCGCTCTCGAACTGCGCGACCAGCTCAGCGATCGGCCGGGCCTTCTTCGCGTCCTCGTCGTACCAGGAGTTGAAGATCTGCAGGAAGATCCACTGGGTCCACTTGTAGTACTCCGGGTCGATCGTCTCGAACGACCGGCGCTTGTCGTGGCCCAGGCCCAGCCGGCGCAGCTGTGCCTTCATGTTGACGATGTTGGCCTCGGTGGACACCCGGGGGTGGGTGCCGGTCTGCACGGCGTACTGCTCGGCGGGCAGGCCGAAGGCGTCGAAGCCGAGGGTGTGCAGGACGTTGTGGCCCGTCATGCGGTGGTAGCGCGCGGAGACGTCGGTGGCGATGTAGCCGAGCGGGTGGCCGACGTGCAGGCCCGCACCCGAGGGGTACGGGAACATGTCCATGATGAACTTCCGGGGGCGGGCGACGACGGACTCGTCGCCCGCCAGGTCTCCGCTCGGGTTGGGCGCCTCGTACGTGCCGTCGGCGTCCCAGAAGTCCTGCCAGCGCGCCTCGATGTCAGCGGCCAGCGCGGCCGTGTAGCGGTGCGGGGCGGCCACCTCGGCGGCGGTGGGGGTCTCGCTCATCGTCTCAAAGCTCCATCGATTCGTCGTCTGTCGCCCGTCTGCCTGCGGCGCGCTCGCCGCAAATGAAAAAACCCCTCGCACAGGAGGGGATGCCGCGCCGATGCCGGCCCGGACCGCCGGAAGTCCAGCGATCACCTGCCGGTGCTGATCAACGCGGCTCGCTAAGCAGAAGGCGTACGGCACGCATGGAGTCAGGTTACCCCAGCGGGCCCAGGGCCCGCACCGACGGACGACGCGGTGCGGGCCCGGGGTGTCAGCGGTGCCCGCGCGGGACGTACGAGGTGACGTAGCCGTCGGCCGGGGAGCCGACGCCGGTGACGTTGTCGTAGCCGACGGTCGCGGAGAGCGAGCTGTCGCCGCCGAGGCTGCGCAGCGAGGTGAGCAGGCCCTCCTTGGCGTCGACGCCGTTGGCGTAGTCGACGCGGACGACGCCGAGGCCCCGTCCGCGGCCCAGCGGGTGGTCGGTGACGTCGTGGTAGGCGGCGGTGCCGTAGCGGTCGTAGATCGCCGGGTTGGCGAAGCCGATGGGCACGCCGTGGCGGGCCTGCTGGGCGAGGGCCTGGACGCCGGCGATCACGGGCGCGGCGAGCGAGGTGCCGCCGATGCGGTACTCGTCGTAGCGCTGGGAGCCGTCGGGGGCGGTCTGGGTCTGGCCGACCAGGAAGCCGGTGCTGGAGTCCGCGACGGCCGCGATGTCGGGGCCGACGCGCATGGGCTTGTCGCCGCCGTTGGCCTTGGCCAGCGCCTCGGGGACGACGCCGCGCTGGTAGAAGGGCTGCTCGAACAGCTTGCTGGTGCCACCGCCGGCGCCGGCGACGAACGCGCCGGGCATGCCCTCCCAGCTCAGGCCGTCCTTCGACAGGTTCGCCTTGTGGGTCCCCCAGCCGGTCTCCCACAAGTACTTGTCGCCCTTGCCGACGGCCAGTGAGGTGCCGCCGACGGAGGTGACCCACGGGGAGTTCGCCGGCATGTCGACCTGCTTGACGCCGTGCTTGGCGACGTTGTCGCCGTCGTCGCCGGAGGAGAAGTAGAAGCCGATGCCCTCGACGGCGCCGGTCTGGAAGACCTGGTCGTAGGCGGCGGCGACGTCCGGGGTCTCGTGGGTCTCGATGTCGCCCCAGGAGTTGGAGACGATGTCGGCCAGCCGCCCGTCGACGATCTTGTGGAGGGAGTCGATCAGGTCGTCGTCCTGGCAGGAGGCGCCGGCGACGTAGACGATGTTCGCGTCCGGGGCGACGCCGTGCACGGCCTCGATGTCGAGGGTCTGCTCGCCGTACCAGCCGGCCGCGTCGCACTCCTGCGGCCCGGTGCGCGTCCAGTCGGCGGGCAGCACCTGCGCGTACTGGCCCTTGCGGTAGGGCTTGTCACCGTTGCGCCGGGCGTACTCGCCGAGGTCCTTGGCGATGGTCGGCGAGGCGTACGCGTCCGTGACGGCCACGGTGACGCCCTTGCCGGTGAAGTTCTTCGCCCCGTACGCGGCGCGCAGCTGCTTGCCGGTGTAGCCCTTGACGGCGTACGGCGCGGGCCCGCCGTACGCGGAGGGCAGGGCGGTGTTCACGTTCGAGCCGTAGTACGTGGAGAAGGGCCCGGCGTTGCGGAAGAGGGGGCTGGGCGGGGGCAGCGTCTCGCGGTGGTGGGCGAGGCGCGGGGCGTCGTTCAGGCCGACGACGGTGAGGACGGCGCCGCCCAGGTCGGCGGGGACCGAGGCGTTCCGCGCCGGGGCGTGGTAGGTCCGGCCGTCCTTGACGTAGGTGTGGAGCTCGGTGCCGAAGGCCTTGCGGGCGGCCGCGGCGTCTCCGGTCACGGTCAGGTAGTGGTCGTTGCGGCCGGTCACCGCGAGGCCGGCGGAGGTCAGCCAGCGGGTGACCCCGGATATCTGGTCCCGGGTCGCGCCGAAACGATCCTTCGCCTGTCGGGCGGTGAGGAACTTGCCGTACGACGGCGACTTCGGGTCCGAGACCGCCCGGGCGTAGGCGGCGAGGCCCTTGGCGTCGCGACCGGCGAGGTAGACGCGGGCGGTCACGGTCTTCGCCGCCGGCACGGCGCCCCGGTCGGCCGTGTCGGTGGCCCACACGGGCTTGGTGCCCACGAGGGACTGGCGGTCGTGCGGGCCGGAGTCGGCGTGGGCGGCGGGCACGCCGAGCGCGAACGCCCCGGCGATCAAGGGCAGCGTCGCCGCCAGGGACAGTCCGGTGCGCGCTCTGGAGCGGCTCGAGGTCAAGGGAACCCCCCTGCGATGCGTAATGGTCGCATCACTCTGGTCGATAAACCGTTCATCCAGGGGGCATGCGTTCGCCAAGAAGCGATCAAGGGAGGACCACGGGTGGGTAATCAAGTCCCTTGAGACGGCGGCCTGTTGGGAGGTTCCGGCCGGCGACCGGGGGGGGTGACGATGGTACGGACAAACGACGAGAGGGCCGTCCTCGCGGACGACCCTCTCATTCCC
>KL569408.1:48803-49314 GCA_000715685.1 Streptomyces lilacinus | reverse complement strand
TAGCCCCTTGTTTTGTTTTCCTCGCCCGGTTTCCCTTGCGGTCTCCCTGGCGACACGGATTACATTACACGGACCTCCCCCCCACTTGCCAAATCGGTTCACCCCCGGGCTCCCCTCGCCCCGGTTTGACCGAATTTCAGGCAGTGGCGAAGGAGTAGAACCGCTTCAGCGCGCAGTGCTCGTCGAGCAGCCGGCCGTAGATCGGCTCGCCCTCCAGCTCGCGGTAGGTCTCGATCGGGTCGCCTTTTATGATCAGCGCCCGCGCACACTCCACACACCAGTACTGGTACGCGGAGTTGAGCGGCTCCATGTCACGGACGATCGGCGTCCCGCTGCCGCACCAGTCGCACTTCCGGCTGTGAGCACCCATGGGACAGCTCCAACCCCCTCCCCTTCGGCACCGCTCGCTCCCGGCTGTCCGATTCTGCCACGTGACCGCACCGGAACAGCAACAATCCCGCCTCCCTGTGAGAGGGAGACGGGATCGTCCGTGCTGTGGAGCTAAGGAGAA
>KL569408.1:45774-48502 GCA_000715685.1 Streptomyces lilacinus | reverse complement strand
TAGCCCCGCTGTTCTCGGCTCCCCCGGAGGTTTTCCCCCGCGTTCCCCGCGAACAAGAAGAACTTTAGCCTGCCACCTGCCCAGATGTGAAATCGGGCCCCGGCAGCCCCACGGGGAACGCCTCAGTCGTCGTCGCCGAGCACCGGCTCCGGCAGCGAGCCGGCGTTGTGCTCCAGCAGCCGCCAGCCGCGCGCGCCCTCGCCCAGCACCGACCAGCAGCAGTTGCTGAGGCCGCCCAGGGCCTCCCAGGAGCGGGCCTCCAGGCCCAGCAGCCGGCCGATCGTGGTGCGGATCGTGCCGCCGTGGCTGACCACGACGAGCGTGCCGCCGTCCGGCAGCTTCTCGGCGTGCGACATGACCACGGGCGCGGCCCGGTCGGCGACCTCGGTCTCCAGCTCGCCGCCGCCGCGCCGCACGGGCTCGCCGCGCTTCCATGCCGTGTACTGCTCGCCGAAGCGCTCGGCGATCTCCTCGTGCGTCAGGCCCTGCCATGCGCCCGCGTAGGTCTCGCGCAGCTCGGGGTGGCCGGAGACCTCGAGGCCCGTGACGGCCGCGAGCTCCGCGGCGGTGTCCCGGGCCCGCTTGAGGTCGGAGGCGACGATCACGTCCGGCCGCAGCGCGGCCAGCAGCCGGGCGGACCGGCGCGCCTGCGCCCGGCCCGTGTCGGTCAGCTCGATGTCCGTGGTGCCCTGGAAGCGGCGCTGCACGTTCCACGAGGTCTGGCCGTGCCGCCACAGGACGATGCGGCGCCCCCGGCCACCCCCGCTGCCGTTCAGCTCTGCTCTCCGTCGCCCTCGGCGCCCTGCGCCTGCGCGTGGGCCGCGGCCTTGCCCCGGGTGGCGACGGCGTCGGCCGGCAGCTCGATCTCGGGGCAGTCCTTCCACAGCCGCTCCAGGGCGTAGAAAACGCGCTCCTCGCTGTGCTGCACGTGGACGACGATGTCGACGTAGTCCAGGAGCACCCAGCGGGCGTCCCGGTCGCCCTCGCGGCGCACCGGCTTGACGCCGAGGTCCTTCAGCAGCCGCTCCTCGATCTCGTCGACGATCGACTTGACCTGGCGGTCGCTGGGCGCCGAGGCCAGCAGGAAGGCGTCGGTGATCGACAGTACGTCGCTGACGTCGTACGCGATGACATCGTGCGCGAGCTTGTCGGCGGCAGCCTGGGCGGCGGCCTGGATGAGCTCGATGGAGCGGTCAGTGGCGGTCACAAGCCATGCTTTCGATAAAGAGGGTCAGTACGACTCCAGGGTCTCACGACCCGCCGACAGCCCTCCCGGCCTTTTCCGCCCCGGCCGGAGGCCGGTAAGACCCAGCCCGCCCCGGACCGGCCACCCCTCTCAGCTCTTGTAGTCCTTGCCCAGAACCACGGTGACGTCCGCGTTCCCGGCGCCCTTGCCCCGCTTCACGGCCCGGTCCGGCAGGCCCAGGGTCTTCGCGACCTGCTTGGCCTCGGCCGCGCGGGCCTCGTCGGTGTAGATCACGGAGGAGGTCGCCTCGGCCGGGCCGGCGCTGCCGCCGTCGACGTAGGTGTAGCCGCCGTTGACCAGCGTGACCTGGGCCGTGCCGGTCGCGGCCGGCGTGCCTGTGGCGTTCTTCACGCTGACCCGGGGCGGCGCGTTCTTGTCGGTGTTCTTCACCGTGCCGCCCAGGACGTCCTTGACCACGCTGTCGGCCGCCTTCTCCCCCAGCGTCCCGTCCTGCTGCGCGGGCAGCACGGTGGTCGCGTACGCGCCGGTCTTGGCCTTCTCGGCGAGGTGGGCCAGCGAGGCGCCGAGCTGGCGGGTGGACAGGGAGGGGTCGGGGATCTGGGCGAGGGACTCCACCGTGGTGGTGGCCGCCGCGGGGTCGCTGGACATCTTCCGCAGCACGGCCTGCACGACCTGGCCGAACCGGGCCAGCTGCCGCGCCTGGTCCTCGCCGGGACCGCGCAGCGTGGCGTAGCCGACCGCCGCCCGGCCGCCGAGGGTCTGCCCCCGGCCCCGCTCGGCCAGGGGCCGGTCGCCGGGCTTCTCGCCGGGGACGGCCGCGTCGGTGTCGACGCTGATGCCGCCGACCAGCTCGACCAGGTTCTCGAGGTAGGGGGTGTCCAGCCGCCAGCTGCCCTTGATGTCGGCGCCCAGCAGGGTGTTCAGGGCGTCCCGGGTGCCGCCCGTGCCGGCCTCCTGGACGGACTTGCCGAGCGTGGTGGCGCCGCCGCCCTCCTTGGCCAGGGCGAGGGAGTTCGGCAGGAGGACGGTGGTGGCCTTCTTCGTGGTCGCGTTGTCGACCAGCAGGGCGGTGGAGCTGTCACCGCCCTTGGTCTGGCGCAGGTGGACGACGATGACGTCCCGCTGCTGCGGGCCGCCCGCCGCCGCGCCGCCGTCCTTCTTCTCGTCGCCTCCCGACAGCAGGAACCACGCGATGCCGCCGCCGACGACGAGGGCGAGCGCCACGACGAGGGCGACGACGCGGTTGCGGCCCTTGCGCTTGCGCTCGTCGCGCCGCTCGGTGCGGCTCTCGCTGAACTTGAGCCAGTCGATGACGTCCTCGGAGTCCTCGTCCGGCTCCTCGATGAACGAGAACTGCCCGGTGCGGTAGTCCGGGTCGTCCGCCCCGGGACCGGCGGGACTCTCGTCGGGGGCCGGCCGGGGCTCGGGGATCTGCGGCTGGGCGGCCGCCTGGGTCTGCGTCTGCTGTGCCTGGTGCGGCTGCTGTGTCTGTTGCGGTGCCGCCGCGTAGGGGTCGTACGA
>KL569408.1:44173-45662 GCA_000715685.1 Streptomyces lilacinus | reverse complement strand
GGTCGTAGCCGTACGACTCCTGCTGCGACGGCTGCGACTGCTGCGGCGCCGACGGGTACGAGCCGTAGGAGGGCTGGAAGGACTGGAGGGGCTGTCCGTACTGGTCGTAGACCCGCTCCGGGGCGTCCAAGCGGTACACCGGCTGGCCGTAGGCGTCGTAGCCGTACACGTGTTGCGGCGACGTCGGTGGCGCGTACGGGTCGTGCGCGTACGGGTCCTGTGGGTCGTTCACCAGTGCCCCTCGAGCCGGAGTCGGCCGTCCTGCGGGTTTCAGCCGTCGTGACGGTACAGCTTGCGCTTGTCGATGTAGCGCACCACACCGTCGGGCACCAGGTACCAGACGGGCTCGCCCTGCGCCACCCGGGAGCGGCAGTCGGAGGAGGAGATGGCGAGGGCGGGGACCTCCACGAAGGAGACGCGGTCCTCGGGCAGTCCGGGGTTGGCCAGTATGTGGCCGGGCCGGGTCACGCCGATGAAGTGGGCCAGGGAGAAGAGCTCCTCCGTGTCCCGCCAGGTCAGGATCTGCGCCAGCGCGTCCGCGCCGGTGATGAAGAACAGGTCCGCGTTCTCGTTGAGGGAGCGCAGGTCGCGCAGCGTGTCGGTGGTGTACGTGGGACCACCGCGGTCGATGTCGATGCGGCTGACCGAGAACTGCGGGTTGGAGGCGGTGGCGATCACCGTCATCAGATAGCGGTCCTCGGCCGGGGACACCGTCCGATGGCTCTTCTGCCACGGCTGTCCGGTCGGCACGAAGACCACCTCGTCCAGGTGGAACTGCGAGGCCACCTCGCTCGCGGCGACCAGGTGACCGTGGTGGATCGGGTCGAACGTCCCGCCCATCACTCCGAGCCGCCGCTTCGCGGACCCTGTCTGCTCTCCCATGCGTGCAGACCCTACTGGGCGCGCCGTCACGCCGAACCGTCAGGGACCGGTGGGATCAGCGGTCACGGTTGAAGCGCGTGGTGACCCAGAGCAGGAGCAGCAGGATGACCAGGGCGGCGCCACCCGTCATGTAGGGGCTGATGCTCTCGTGGGTGTCCACGTGGTGCTCGCCCTCGGCGGCGAGGGTGATCAGGGCGCTGTGGGCAGCGGTGAGGTTCACGTCGGCAGGACCTATCCGGGATGGGATCGGGTGGAGACTTCTGCCACATCGTATGCGGGGGCTGTCGGCAAGCTCACGCCGACTGCCCGCAGCGCTTACGCGGTGCCTACTTCCGGTATCCGCGCAGCAGGAACCAGGCCAGCAGGACGATGCCCACGACGCCGACGATCAGGACGGTGCGCAGCACGGCTCCCGGCCCCTGGTCGCCCCTGGAGACGGCGAGGACCTCGGTGAGGGCGGGGTGTGCGGTGATGCCGCCGAGGGCGGGCGTGAAATCGGGCATGGCTCCACGGTAGCCCTGTCGGTGCCACCGCCTAGGCTGGGGTCCCGAAGCGTGGGGCGGGGCCGGGACCCGCCCTCTGTAGGGGGTCTCTTATACACATCTCT
>KL569408.1:32378-43919 GCA_000715685.1 Streptomyces lilacinus | reverse complement strand
AGATGTGTATAAGAGACAGTTCCGGACATCTCCTCGCGGGCGTACGAGCATCCGGCGGACCGTTCGGCGCTGGTGGCGCTGCGCAAGCTGAGCGGTTTCGACACGGCGTTCAAGGCGCTGAGCGGGCTGTTGCCGGAGCGCAGCCTGCGGCTGCTCTATCTGTCGGACTCCGTGCGGGTGAGCGAGCAGCAGTTCCCGCACCTGCACACGATGCTGCTGGACGCCTGCTACGTCCTGGACCTGAAGAAGGTCCCGACGATGTACGTCACGCAGAACCCCCTGCCCAACGCGATGTGCATCGGCCTGGACGAGCCGCTCATCGTGCTCACCACGGGTCTGGTGGAGCTGCTCGACGAGGAGGAGATGCGGGCGGTCGTGGGCCACGAGGTGGGCCACGCGCTGTCCGGCCACGCGGTCTACCGCACGATCCTGCTGTTCCTGACCAATCTCGCCGTGAAGGTCGCCTGGATCCCGCTGGGCAACGTCGCGGTGCTGGCGCTGGTGACGGCGCTGCGCGAGTGGTTCCGCAAGTCGGAGCTGTCGGCGGACCGGGCGGGGCTGCTGGTGGGCCAGGACCCGCGGGCCTCGATGCGGGGCCTGATGAAGATGGCGGGCGGCAACCACCTGCACGAGATGAACGTCGACGCGTTCCTCGCCCAGGCCGAGGAGTACGAGCGGGGCGGCGACCTGCGCGACTCCGTGCTGAAGATCATGAACGTGCTGCCGCGCACCCACCCCTTCGCGGCCGTGCGCGCGGCGGAGCTGAAGAAGTGGTCCGAGAGCCGCGACTACCAGCGCATCATGGACGGCCACTACCCGCGCCGCGCGGAGGACAAGGACACCTCGGTCTCGGACTCCTTCCGGGAGTCCGCGAACCACTACGCCGACACGGTGCGCTCCGGCAAGGATCCGCTGATGGGCCTGGTGCGGGACATAGCGGGCGGCGTGGGCGACCTCGGCGGCAAGCTGCGGGACTCCTTCAACGGCCGGCAGGCCGGCGGCCGCACGGACGAGCCCGGCAAGGACGCGGGCAAGGGCCCGGACGACACGCCCCGGGCCTAGCGGACGGACACGCCCCGGGCCCAGCGGGCGGGCGCTCCGGGGCTAGTGACGCGGCGGTGTCGGCTGGGCGGCCGGGGCCAGGGTGCCGCAGAGCTCGGCGGTGGTGCCGGTGACGTACGGGTCGGTGCCGGCCGGCCCCTCGGTGCTCGCCTTCTGGCCGGCCAGCAGGGGCCGCAGGAACGAGGCGTCGTCCGCCGAGCAGGACTCCGGGCCGGCCATGGTGTGGCTCTGCAGCACCTGCACGTGGTGTTCCTGCAGGTCGTCGCGGTCGAAGCGGAAGCGCATCGTGCGCCGCACGGTGAACAGCGACGTCTCCTGCGGCCCGTCCGCCTTCGCCGGGCGGACGGCGTAGACGAAGGTGTGGTCGGCGGAGACCTCCAGGGCCGCCGGGGAGGCCTCGACGATCGAGAAGGTGCCCTGCGTGCGCACGGTCCGGTCGGCGAGGGCCACCTGGCCGGGGTCGAAGCGGATCAGCCAGCCGGTGGCGGCGTGCCGGCCGTCGTCGGCGGGGCGCGCGAAGCTGCGGTCGAACTGGTCGAGCTGGGAGGGCGCGAGCAGCAGCCGGACGCTCCGGTGGGCGCCGCCGGTGAGCACGGCCGGGTCGAGCGCGGACTTGACCGTGTACTCCTTGGCCGCGGCCAGGGCCGCCATCACCAGGCTCTCGGAGAAATTCTGGGTGCGGCGTGCCGCCGGAAGGGTGACGCCCTCGGCTCCGTCGCGGAACTGGGCGGCCGGGCTGTTGTCGAAGAGGTCCTTCGCGGCGGCCGCCCCGGGCACGGCGTCGCGCGGCGCCAGCGGCACCAGGGCGATCTTCAGCGGCTCGGCGGCGGGCGGCCCCGGCTCCTTGTAGGGATGGCGCAGGCCCATGTAGACGGCCGTGCCGAAGGCGAGGGCGATCAGGACCACCAGCAGCAGCACCTGGCGGGAGGCGCTGACGCGCGCCCAGGCGTGCCGGGTGCGGACCGCGGGGGCGTGGTCGTCCATCCGCTCCCGGGCGGAGAACTCCTGGAGCCGGGCAGCCCGCACGAACGATTCGTCGAAGACGACGGATCGGTACTCCTCGTCGCCACCTCCCTGGGGGCCCTCGGGCGTGCCCTCAGGTGGGTCTCCAGACCCGTTCATATCTCAAGAGTAGGTCTGGGGAGGCGCTGGTAAACGCCCTGCTGCGCGACAACTTCCGACGAAATTTCAAGGGGCCGGGCGGGGGACACGAGCCTTGGCCAGGGCGCCTTCGGCCGGTCACCCGGCCGGGCACGGTCACCGTCTCCGCCCGCGCCCCGGTCATCGGTGGGGCGGCACGGCCGAGGCCACCGGGGGCTCGGAGTCGGCCGAGACGGACGGCAGCGGCCCCTGCCGGTCCGCCGCGGGGAGGTCCACGCCCGTGGTCGCCGGCGCCGGGGCGGGGCTCTGGCGGCTCCCGGAGGAGGAGGCGCCGCGGTAGACGGCGGCGAAGGCGAGGGCCACCACGCCTATGCCCATCACTATCGCCAGCACCCAGGCCACCGGGCGGTGCCAGCGGGCGTGGCCGCGGTAGGGCCCGCGGGCGGTGCCGTAGCGACCGTAGGGGCCGTAGGCGTCGTCCGGGTCGAGGTCGTGGGCGAGGCCGCGCAGGCCGCCCAGGGGGCGCCCGGCGGGCGGGCCCGCGCCGTCGGGCCCGTAGCCGCCCGGCACCTCGTCGTACGGCTCGTCGGGGCCGCCGACCGGGCGGGCGCGCGCGGCGTCGGCCTCGGCACGGGCGCGGTCGGCGGCGAGCAGTCGCTCGGCGGCGGAGGGTTCGTGGATCGCGGCGGACCGCACGAACTCCTCGTCGAAGACCACGGAGGCGAACGGGTCGTCCGCGCCTCCGTGGTGGTGGCTCTCGGGCTCCTCGCCGTCCGGGAACGGCTTGCCCCCCACGTCGTCCGGCACCCGTCCAGCGTAGACCCGAACCGGTCAATGCGCGCGTCCGGTACGGGAATTCGGCCCACCGCGGGTGACTACCGCGCGTGGCCGCGACTACTGCACGTGCCTGCCGCTACCGCGCGTGTCCGTCGTCACCGCACGTGGCCGTCGCCGGTGACGATGTACTTCGTCGACGTCAGCTCCGGCAGCCCCATGGGCCCCCGCGCGTGCAGCTTCTGCGTGGAGATCCCGATCTCGGCGCCGAAGCCGAACTGACCGCCGTCGGTGAACCGCGTCGAGGCGTTCACGGCGACCGTCGTGGAATCCACCAGTTGGGTGAATCGACGGGCGGCGGCCTGCGAGGTGGTGACGATCGCCTCGGTGTGCCCGGAGGTCCACAGCCGGATGTGGCGCACGGCCGCGTCCAGGTCCTCCACGACCGCGGCGGCGATGTCGTACGACAGGTACTCGGTCTCCCAGTCCTCGGCCGTCGCAGGGACCACCGTCGCCCCGGTGTCCTCGGCCGCGGCGAACTCCACCACGCGCTCGTCGCCGTGCACGGTCACGCCCGCCTCGGCCAGCGCGGCCAGGGCGCGCGGCAGGAAGCGCTCGGCGATGTCCTGGTGCACGAGGAGGGTCTCGGCGGCGTTGCACACGCTGACGCGGCTGGCCTTGGAGTTCACCAGGATCTCGACGGCCATGTCGAGGTCGGCCTCGGCGTCGACGTACACGTGGCAGTTGCCGGTGCCCGTCTCGATCACGGGGACGGTGGACTCCTGGACGACGGTGCGGATCAGGGAGGCGCCGCCGCGCGGGATCAGCACGTCGACCATGCCGCGGGCGCGCATCAACTCCCGTACGGACTCCCGGCTTTCACCCGGCACCAGCTGCACGGCGTCGGCCGGCAGGCCGGCGCCGCCGACCGCGTCGCGGATCACGCGCACGAGGGCGGTGTTGGAGGCGTACGCGGAGGACGAGCCGCGCAGCAGGACGGCGTTCCCGGACTTCAGGCAGAGCGCGGCGGCGTCCACGGTCACGTTGGGCCGGGCCTCGTAGATGATGCCGACGACGCCGAGCGGCACCCGCACCTGGCGCAGGTCGATGCCGTTGGGCAGGGTGGAGCCGCGCACCACCTCGCCGACCGGGTCGGGCAGGGCGGCCACGTCGCGGACGTCCTTGGCGATGGCCCGGACGCGCTCGGGGGTGAGGGTCAGCCGGTCGACGACGCTCTCGCTGACGCCCGCCTCCCGGGCCTTCGCGACGTCCTCGGCGTTGGCCTCGACGATCTCGCGGGTGCGGACCTCGAGGGCGTCGGCGATGGCCAGCAGCGCCTCGTCCTTCACCGAGCGCGGCAGCGGCGCGAGGTCGGCGGCCGCGGCGCGGGCGCGGTAGGCGGCGCGCAGCACCGGGGACTGCGGCATGGGGTCGGCGAGGGGGGAGGGGAAAACGCTGCTCATGGCCGCAGCCTAACCGCGGCGGGGCTCCGACCGGCCCCTGTTCCACACTGCGGGACGAAAGACGGACGGGACGGTCGCGATGCGGACAGGGCGGGCACTGGGTCTGCGAGACCTGCGGGCCGCGCCGGCGCGGCCCGGGTCTCAGAAGGGGTGCACCCCCACCGGGCTGGCCGGCAGCGGGCCGCAGCCCTCGGCGACGCGCTGCTGGTAGGTGTCGCGGTCGATGACCTCCAGCCCGACGATCTCCCACGGCGGGAGCCGGGCGGTCGAGCGGTGCTCGCCCCACAGCCGCAGCGCCACCGCCGCCGCGTCGTGCAGGTCGCGGGCCTCCTCCCAGTACCGGATCTCGGCGTGATCGTTGGCGTAGCGGCTGGTCAGCAGGAAGGGGTGGTCGTGGGCGAGCTGCTCCAGCGCCCGCCGGACCTCCCCCAGCGGGGCCTCGGCGCCCGAGACGCTGAGGGTGATGTGCCACAGCCGGGAGACCTCGCGCGGGGCCGCGTCGCGCTCCGCCCGCTCCCCCGTGTCGTCCGTCCCCGCCGTCCCGGCCGTCCCGACGCTGGTCAGTGTCCGCCCAGCCGTCCCTCGGGGCAGCGCCCCTGGGCGCCCTCGTCTCACCGGCGGCCTCCCGTTGCTCGCTGCTCCGCGCGCGGGCGGCGGAGCGGTGTGGTGCGGCGGGGCCGTGCGTCCGTCACTGCCCCACGCATCAAAGTTGACCAGTCGGCGGGCGGCCGCGTGGCGGTTTTACGGAAAGGCCCCATGGAAAGGCTGGACTTACCGCACCTGTCGCTCCCGGGTGACGCCCGTCAGACGGGCGCGGTACGGGACGGTGACGCCCGTCAGAGGTGCGCAGTACGAGACCGGGCCGCCCTCAGGGGCGCAGGACGACGAGGTCGTCGCGGTGCACGACCTCGCGCTCGTAGCTCGGGCCCAGCTCGCGGGCCAGGTCGCGGGTGGAGCGGCCGAGCAGCTGGGGGATCTCCCCGGCGTCGTAGGTGACCAGCCCGCGCGCCACGGCCCGGCCCGCCGGGTCCCGCAGCTCGACGGGGTCGCCCGCGCTGAACTCGCCCTCGACCGAGGCGATGCCCGCCGGCAGCAGCGAGCCGGTGCCCTCGACGACCGCGCGCACGGCGCCCTCGTCCAGGGTCAGCGCGCCGCGCGGGGTGGACGCGTGGGCGAGCCACAGCAGCCGGTCGGCCGAGCGGCGGCCGGTGCGGTGGAAGTACGTGCCCGTGGCGTGCCCGCGCAGGGCGTCGGCGGCCTGGCTGGCGGAGGTGAGGACGACGGGGATGCCGGCGGCGGCCGCGATCCGGGCCGCCTCGACCTTGGTGACCATGCCGCCGGTGCCCACGCCGGCCTTGCCCGCACTGCCGATGGAGATCCCCTCGAGGTCCTCCTCCCCCGCGACCTCGGCGATCCGCGAGGTGCCGGGGATGCTGGGGTCGCCGTCGTACAGCCCGTCGACGTCCGACAGCAGCACCAGCAGGTCGGCCCGGACGAGGTGGGCGACGAGCGCTGCGAGGCGGTCGTTGTCGCCGAAGCGGATCTCGTCCGTGGCGACGGTGTCGTTCTCGTTGACGATGGGGACCGCGCCCATGGCGAGCAGCTGGTCCAGCGTCCGGCGCGCGTTGCGGTAGTGCGCCCGGCGGCTGGTGTCGTCGCTGGTCAGCAGGACCTGCCCGACCCGGCGGCCGTAGCGGGCGAAGGAGGCGGTGTAGCGGGCGACGAGCAGCCCCTGACCGACGCCTGTCTCTTATACACAGGCCCAGCGGCGCCAGCCCGGCGGCGATGGCGCCCGAGGAGACCAGCACGATCTCCTTCTCGACGGCCTGCCCGCGGGCCTGCTGCCCCAGCGTCTTGGCCAGGGCGTCGACGAGGGCGTCAACCCGGTCGGCGTCCAGCCCCCCGCTCGCGGTGGTGAGGGACGACGATCCCACCTTGACCACGATCCTGCGGGCCTCGAGGACCTCTCGCCGGACCTCCCGAAGCGCCCCTGTCCCTGCCCCAGTCAACGTACGCACATCCCTGTGATCGCCCATGCCGTGCCCGGCCGTGCCTTGTTCAGGCCTTGTTCGTTCAGACCTTGTTCGGACCCGCAAATCTACCGCTTGTCGGTATCAGTCGTTCGCCTCCGTTATGCGGCGGTTGGTGGTATGGAAGATTGCTCCCCGACCTGCCACCGTCATACGGTCGGTGGTCGACCGTTGTCCTCCACAGTTGTCATCGACGGTTCCCCCCCTCCTTCAAGAACTCCTGCCAGGAGCCCCTCCAGTGCCTTCTGCCGGAACAACCACCCGTCGAGCGGTGCAGCTCGCGGCACTGCTCACGATGCTGGTGTTGTTCGCCGCCCAGCTCGCCGCCGCCCTGGTGCCCCACGCACCCCTGCTCATCACCGCCTCGGCGGCGGGCCTCGCGCTCGATCTCCACCTGCAGCACCGCGACCCGGGCCTCGTCGCCGTGCTGGGCAAGATCCGCTTCGATGTGATGGTCCGCCAGCTGCTGCGCGACATGCTGGTCCTGGTCGGGCTGTTGCGCCTGCACGGCGACGCGTCGCTGCGCGGCTACGCCCCCGTCTTCGTCGGGCTGGCCCTCTTCTACGCCGCCCACCTCGCCTGCCAGATCACCGCGATCCTGGTCCGCCGCAGCCGCACCCTGCCCTTCCTCACCCGCAACATCGACGCCTCCGGGCTCCACCTGACCGTCGCCCCGCCGCGCCTGCTGGCCCGTCAGCACGGCCGCCGCCTGCTGCGGTTCGCGGTGCCGGCCACCACGGGCCTGCTGGTGACGATCGGCACGGACGAGGAGCTGTGGGCCGTCGCCGGCGTCGGCACCGCCTTCGCGCTCGCCCTCGCCGGCACCGTGCACCTGGCCGGCTGGCTGCTGCCCGGCAGGCGCGTCGCCGGCGAACAGCAGGCCCTGGAATGGCTGGACGGCTGGCTGGCCGACTACCGGCCCACCGTCGGCATGTACTTCTCCGGCGGCACCACCTCGGCGTACCAGGCCAACATGTGGCTCTCCACCCTCGCCGCGCTCGACGGTCGGCCGATCATCGTGCTCCGCGAGCGCTTCATGATGCAGAAGATCGAGGCCACCGACGTGCCCATCGTCTGCATCCCCAAGGTCGTCCACCTGATGGCGCTGGAGAAGTCCTCGCTCAAGGCCGTGCTGCACCCCGCGAACTCCGGCAAGACCTCGCAGGTGCTGCGCATGCCGTCCATCAAGCACGCCTTCATCAACCACGGCGAGAGCGACAAGCTCTCCTCCTGCAACCCCTACGCCAAGGCCTACGACGAGGTGTGGGTCGCCGGACCCGCCGCCCGCGAGCGCTACCGGCTCGCCGACATCGGCGTCGAGGACAAGGACGTCGTCGAGGTCGGCCGGCCGCAGCTCGCGCCGATCCAGCCGCACAAGCCGGGCGCGGCGGGCGACGACGCGTACACCACCGTGCTCTACGCCCCGACGTGGGAGGGCTGGGACGGCAACCCCGGCAACACCTCCGTCATGCTCGCCGGCGAGAACATCGTCCGCGCGCTGCTCGCCGACCCCGCGGTGCGCCTGCTCTACAAGCCCCACCCGATGACCGGCTCCGTCGACCCGCGCGCCGGCCGCGCCGACCAGCGCATCCAGGCCATGATCCGGGAGGCCAACGCGGCCCGCTCCGGCCCCCGTCCCGGACCGGAGGCGGCCGCGGAGCTGGCCCGCCGCACGACCGAGCTGGACCGGCTCACCACCAGCGCCTTCCGCGACAGCGCGGACGAGATCGAGCGGATGCTGCTGCAGACCACCCCGGAGAAGGGCCGCGCCGCGACCGTCGAGGCCGCCACGGCCGCGTGGGAGGCCGCGTACTGGGCCTCGCTGCCGGAGTGGGAGCACCAGATCATCACGGCCGCGCGGCCGGCGCTGTACAGCTGCTTCAACCAGTCCGACCTGCTCGTCAGCGACGTCTCGAGCGTCGTCTCCGACTACCTCATCAGCGAGAAGCCGTACGCGGTGGCGAACACGAGCGGGATGGACGAGGAGGAGTTCAAGGCGACGTTCCCCACGGTGAGCGCGGCGACGATCCTCACGCCGGAGGCGGACGGCGTCGCCGAGCTCCTCGCGGCCGTCCGCGACCCCGAGCGCGACGAGCTGGCGACGGCGCGCCGCGAGCTGAAGGTCCAGCTGCTGGGTCCCTCGGAGCCGCCGTCGCTGGTCCGCTTCAACGCGGCGGCGCTGGCGCTGGCCGCCAAGGCGGACGCGCGGCGGGCCCGCATGGACGCCGCGCGGTCGTCCGAGGCGTCCGAGATCCCGCCGCCCCGCCTCGGCGTCGCCGAGGAGGCCGAGGCACCGTCCGTCGCCGTCCCGGAGCCCGCGGTTCCGGACACGCCGGACCAGCAGCAGCGCAGGGCGGCCGCGCAGGGCGGCTGACCGGCGCCGGGGCTCCTGGTACTTAAAACGCCGGACGGGCTGGATGAATCCAGCCCGTCCGGCGTTTGAGGTAGAGGCGAATCACCCGAACGGGTGGAAGCCCTCGTACTCCTGCGAGGCCTCGTCGCGCTCCGCCTCGCGCTCGCGGCGGCGCTGGGCCGCCGGGCGCGGGGCCTCGAAGCGGTGGTCCTCACCGCGTCGGCCCAGCATCTCCGCACCGGCCGCCATCGTCGGCTCCCAGTCGAAGACGACCGCGTTCTCCTCGGGGCCGATGGCCACGCCGTCGCCCGCCCGGGCACCGGCCTTCATCAGCTCCTCCTCGACACCGAGGCGGTTGAGGCGGTCGGCGAGGTAGCCGACGGCCTCGTCGTTGTTGAAGTCGGTCTGGCGCACCCAGCGCTCCGGCTTCTCGCCGCGCACGCGGAAGAGGCCGTCCTCCTCCTGGGTGACCGTGAAGCCCGCGTCGTCGACCGCCTTCGGACGGATGACGATCCGGGTCGCCTCCTCCTTCGGCTTCGCGGCGCGCGCCTCGGCGACGATGCCCGCCAGGGCGAAGGACAGCTCCTTCAGGCCCTGCCGGGAGACGGCCGAGACCTCGAAGATGCGGTAGCCGCGGGACTCCAGCTCGGGCCGAACCATCTCGGCGAGGTCCTGGCCGTCCGGGATGTCGATCTTGTTGAGGACGACGATGCGGGGCCGGTTCTCCAGGCCGCCGTACTCCTTGAGCTCGGCCTCGATGACGTCGAGGTCGGTCAGCGGGTCGCGCTCGGACTCGAGCGTGGCGGTGTCGAGGACGTGCACCAGCACCGAGCAGCGCTCGACGTGCCGCAGGAACTCCAGGCCCAGGCCCTTGCCCTGGCTGGCGCCGGGGATCAGACCGGGGACGTCGGCGATGGTGTAGACGGTCGCACCGGCCGTGACGACGCCGAGGTTCGGCACCAGGGTGGTGAAGGGGTAGTCCGCGATCTTCGGCTTGGCGGCCGACAGCACGGAGATCAGCGAGGACTTGCCCGCGCTGGGGTAGCCGACGAGGGCCACGTCGGCGACGGTCTTCAGCTCCAGGACGATGTCCTGGCTCTGGCCCGGCTCGCCGAGCAGCGCGAAGCCGGGGGCCTTGCGGCGGGCCGAGGCCAGCGCGGCGTTGCCGAGGCCGCCGCGGCCGCCCTGGGCGGCGATGTAGGTGGTGCCCTCGCCGACGAGGTCGGCCAGGACGTTGCCGTTCCGGTCCATGACGACGGTGCCGTCCGGGACCGGCAGGACCAGGTCCGTACCGTCCTTGCCGGAGCGGTTGCCGCCCTCGCCGGGCTTGCCGTTGGTGGCCTTGCGGTGCGGGCTGTGGTGGTAGTCCAGAAGCGTGGTGACGGACTGGTCGACGACCAGGGTCACGTCTGTCTCTTATACACATCTCCTTGAACTTCTCGCGGTGGACGGAGGCGCAGCCGTGGCCTCCGTTACCCGCGGCGACATGCAGCTCGACGCGGTCCACGAAGGTGGTCATAGCGGTGTGCCTCCAGATACTTCGGGGATGTCTCTGTTGTAACGCGACAAGGGCGGACCCGCTTCCCCGCAGGGAAGCGAGGTCCGCCCTCGCTCATCGCTCTACGGCGTCAGGATCCCAGTGGATCAGACGGCCGGAACGATGTTGACGACCTTGCGGCCACGGTGGGTGCCGAACTGCACCGCACCGGCCTGCAGCGCGAACAGGGTGTCGTCGCCGCCGCGACCGACACCGGCGCCCGGGTGGAAGTGGGTGCCGCGCTGGCGGACCAGGATCTCACCGGCGTTGACGACCTGACCGCCGAAGCGCTTCACGCCGAGCCGCTGAGCGTTGGAGTCGCGACCGTTCCGGGTGGACGATGCGCCCTTCTTGTGTGCCATGTCTCCTCAGTCCCTTACTTCGCAGCCGTCGGGATGCCGACGATCTTGACCGCGGTGTACTGCTGGCGGTGACCGATGCGCTTGCGGTAACCGGTCTTGTTCTTGTACTTCAGGATGTCGATCTTGGCACCCTTGTGGTGGTCCACGATCTCGGCCTGGACCTTGATGCCCGCCAGGACCCACGGGTCGCTGGTGACGGACTCGCCGTCGACCACGAGCAGCGTGGAGAGCTCGACAGAGTCGCCCACCTTGCCGTCGGAAATCTTGTCAACCTCGACGATGTCGCCGACAGCAACCTTGTGCTGGCGACCACCGCTACGCACGACTGCGTACACGCGGATCTCACTCTCGCTAGTAAACGGGACCGCTGATGCCAGCCGCTCGCACGGGCCAGAGCCTGTGACAGTCCGAATGGACGAGCGGCCTCTCCCGGCACGCCAGGAGGTGTTTGCTCAGTGGTGTGGCGTCACACAGACGCCGATGGTCAAGGTTACGGGGCCTTGACCAGGGGGTCAAACCGGGGTCCGGGTCCCGTGGCGGGACCCGGACCACCGGGTGCGGCTCAGTCCTCCGAGGAGGGCTCGGCCGCCGCGGCCTTCTTCGCCGTCTTCTTGGCCGGCGCCTTCTTGGCGGCCGTCTTCGTGGCCGCCTTCTTCGCCGTGGCCTTCTTGGCGGTGGTGGTCTTCTTCGCCGCCGCCTTCTTCGCCGTGGTGGCCTTCTTCGCCGGCGCCTTCTTGGCGGCCGTCTTGCGGGCCGCCTTCTTGGCGGGGGCGGCCTCGACCTCGGCCTCGACCTCGGGCTGCTCGGCAGCCGCGGGCTCCGCCTCGGGTGCCGCCGCCGGCGTGGCGACGACGACCAC
>KL569408.1:29831-32113 GCA_000715685.1 Streptomyces lilacinus | reverse complement strand
GCCTTGCGGGTCACCCGGCGCCGCGGCCGCGCCGGAGCGGCGGCCTCGACCACCGGCTCCGCGACCGCGGGCTCCGCGACCGGCTCGGCTGCCTCGACGACGACCGGCTCGGCCTCGACGACGGGCTCGGGCTCGACCACCGGGGCCGGCGCCGTCACGACGACCTCCGGCTCCACCGGCTCGGCCGCCTTCGGCGCGCCGGCCGGAGCGGTGACCTTGCGGGTCGCCCGGCGACGCGTACGTCCACCACGACGGGCGGCCGCCGCCTCGGCCTCGGCCGGGCTGCCGTACCACTCGTCCGCGGACTCCACCGCGGGCTGCAGCTCGGCCTCGGTCACCGCGACGGGCTCCAGCTCGGGGGCCTCGGGAGCCTCCGCAGCGGCCTCGACGGCGGGCTCGGGCGCCTCGACGGCGGCCTTGCCCTTCTTCTTGCCGCGCTTGCCGCCACCGCCGCCGCCCACGGTCGTGGGCTGGTCCATGTGGACGATCACGCCGCGGCCGTTGCAGTGGACGCAGGACTCGGAGAAGGACTCCAGCAGGCCCTGGCCCACCCGCTTGCGGGTCATCTGGACCAGACCCAGCGAGGTCACCTCGGCGACCTGGTGCTTCGTACGGTCCCGGCCCAGGCACTCCAGCAGGCGCCGCAGCACCAGGTCCCGGTTGGACTCGAGCACCATGTCGATGAAGTCGATCACGATGATGCCGCCGAGGTCGCGCAGCCGCAGCTGGCGCACGATCTCCTCGGCCGCCTCCAGGTTGTTCCTGGTGACCGTCTCCTCCAGGTTGCCGCCCTGGCCGGTGAACTTGCCGGTGTTGACGTCGACGACGACCATCGCCTCGGTCCGGTCGATGACGAGCGAGCCGCCGCTGGGCAGCCAGACCTTGCGGTCCAGCGCCTTCATCAGCTGCTCGTCGATCCGGTACGTGGCGAAGACGTCGACGTCCGACGTCCACCGCTGCAGCCGGTCGGCCAGGTCGGGGGCGACGTGCGAGACGTAGCCGTGGATGGTCTCCCAGGCCTGGTCACCGCTGACGATGACCTTGGAGAAGTCCTCGTTGAAGATGTCGCGCACGACGCGGACGGTCATGTCCGGCTCGCCGTACAGCAGGCTCGGCGAGCTCGTCGAGATCTGCTTCGACTTCTTCTGGATCTCCTCCCACTGCGCCTGCAGGCGCTCCACGTCACGGCGCAGCTCGTCCTCGCTGGCGCCCTCCGCGGCGGTACGGACGATCACGCCCGCGTCCTCGGGGACGATCTTCTTGAGGATCTGCTTCAGGCGCGCGCGCTCGGTGTCGGGCAGCTTGCGGCTGATGCCGGTCATCGAACCCTCGGGCACGTAGACCAGGTAGCGGCCGGGCAGCGAGACCTGGCTGGTCAGGCGGGCGCCCTTGTGGCCGATCGGGTCCTTGGTGACCTGCACGAGCACGGACTGGCCGGACTTCAGGGCGGTCTCGATGCGGCGCGGGCCGTTGCCCATGCCGAGCGCCTCGAAGTTGACCTCGCCGGCGTACAGCACGGCGTTGCGGCCCTTGCCGATGTCGACGAAGGCGGCCTCCATGGACGGCAGCACGTTCTGGACCTTGCCCAGGTAGACGTTGCCGACGTAGCTGGTGGCCTGCTCCTTGTTGACGAAGTGCTCGACGAGGACGTTGTCCTCGAGCACGCCGATCTGGGTGCGGTCGCCCTGCTGGCGCACGACCATCACGCGCTCGACGGCCTCGCGGCGGGCCAGGAACTCGGCCTCGGTGATGATCGGCACCCGGCGGCGGCCCTGCTCGCGACCCTCGCGGCGGCGCTGCTTCTTCGCCTCCATGCGGGTCGAGCCCTTGATGGACTGCACCTCGTCGAAACCGGTGCCGCCCTCGAGACGGGCCGCCCGCTCGCGCGGCTCACGGACCTTGACGACCGTGCGCTCCGGCTCGTCGGTGCCCGGCTCGGTCTCGATGGCCTCGCCGCTGCGACGACGACGGCGACGCCGACGACGGCTGCCGGCGGACGAGACGCCCGGCTCCTCGCCGCGCTCCTCCTCCTCGGCCTCCTCCTCGGCGGCGGCCTCGAACTCCTCCTCCTCGGCCTGCTCGGCCAGGGCCTCCTCCTCGGCGCCCTCGACCTCGGCGGCCTCGCCGCGACGGCGGCGACGGCCACCCCGGCGACGACGGCGCGACGGGCGCTCGCCCTGCTCCTCGTCCTCCGGCGCGACGGCCTCGGCCTCCTCGGGGGCCTCCGGCTCCTCCTCGGCCTCCGGCGCGGCGACGGCCTCGACGGCGGCGGCCTCGGCGGG
>KL569408.1:28288-29586 GCA_000715685.1 Streptomyces lilacinus | reverse complement strand
CCGCGGCCGCGGCAGCGGTCTCCGGCGTCTGGAACATCGGCTCGGTGAAGACCGGGGCCTGGAAGACGGCGGTCGGCGGGCGCACGGCGCGACGACGCGTCCGGCCCGCGGGCTCCTCCGCACGGGCCTCCTCGGCCTGGGCCGCGGGGGCCTCGGCGGGCGCGGTGCCGCGGGTCGCCCGGCGACGGGTGCGCGCGGGCTTGGCGGGCTGCTCCTCGGCGGCACGGGCCAGCGTGGGCGCGGCCTCGGCGACGGCCTCGGTGGTCTCGGCGACGAACGCCTCGGCGGCCAGCGGCTCTCCGGTCGGGGAGGTCACGGCACGCGTGGCGCGACGACGGGCACGGGCCGGCTTCGCGGCCGGGGCCTCGGCGGCGGGCGCCTCCACGACCTCCTCGGCCTCTTCCTCGGTCTCCTCGGCCTCGAGGGCCTCCTCCGCCGGCTGCGCGGCGACCGGCGCGGTCACACCGCGGGTGGCACGACGACGCGTACGGGCGGGGGCGGCCGGGGCCTCCTCGACCTCGGCGGCCGGGGCGGCGGCCTCGGCGGCGGGCGCCTCGACGACCGGCTCGGCAGCGGGAGCCTCAGCGGCCTGCGGCGTACCGGCCGGGGCGGACACGCGGCGCGTGGCACGACGACGCGGACGGGCCGGGGCGGCCGGGGCCTCCTCGGCCTCGGCGGCGGCCGGCTCGGCGACCTCCACGGGCTCGGGGGTGCCCTCGAGCGCCGCCTCGACGACCTCCGGCGTACCGGCGGGGGCGGACACGCGGCGCGTGGCGCGGCGGCGGGTGCGGGCCGGAGCGGCCGGGGCCTCCTCGGCCTCGACGGCGGGCTGCTCGGCGGCCGGGGCCGGGGTCTCGACGGTCTCCGTGGCCTCCGGCGTGCCGGCCGGGGCGGACACGCGGCGCGTGGCGCGACGGCGCGGACGGGCCGGGGCCTCCTCGACCTCGGCGGCCGGGGCGGCGGCCTCGGCGGCGGGGGTCTCGACGGCCGGGGCGGTGGTCTTGCGCGTGGCGCGGCGACGCGGGCGGGCCGGGGTCTCCTCGGCGGGCTCCGCGGCCTCGGCGGCGGCCTCCGCCGGCGCGGGGGCCGCGGCGGCGGTCTTGCGGGTGGCCCGGCGACGCGGGCGGGCGGGGGTCTCGGGCGCGGCCGGGGTCTCGGCGGCGTCGGCGGCCGACGCCGCGGTCGGCTCGGCGCCGCCCTCGGGGGCGGTCGCGCCGGCGGCCGGCGGACCGGCCGGGCGGGACGCCGCACGGCGGCGGCGTCGCGGCGGCAGCGTGTCGCTGGGGCTGTTCTCTGCG
>KL569408.1:27394-28123 GCA_000715685.1 Streptomyces lilacinus | reverse complement strand
TCAGAGATGGGTATAAGAGACAGCGCTGGGGCTGTTCTCTGCGTTGTTGCCGGCGCCGCCGTTGGCGGCACCCGGCTCCGTGGGCTCAATGGATTCGAGCATGCGGGCGGTTCTCCCGTCACGCTCCCGGGCGCCGCGCCGGTTCCGGCCCGTCGGCCCGCGTGATGAGCGCGGTACCGCCGTCCGGGGCGCGGTCGCCGCACGGGAGCTGTCGTCTCGCTCGCCGGGTCCGGTTATCGACGGCACCGGCGAAAGTCTCCTGGTCAGTGCGCCTGCCGGACCGGGTGGCTCCCAGGTGGCGCGGCGGCGCTTCGGCGGCCGTCCCTAACGGGAACCTTCCGGCACCTGCTGCGCGGCACCGGGCCCGGCGGCCGTTGATGGGGCGGCCTGGGCGGCGTCGCGGTCGGGCGCGAGCGGATCGGTCACCGTGCCGGACTCCTCATCGAGCAGCCCCTGCGCCAGCCTGGTCACCGCAGCGGGGACCGGCGGCGCCAGGTCGGCCGTAGCGCGGAGACCGGACAGGACGTCGTCGGGTCGAACGGCAGGTGTGGAATGCCGAACAACCAGCCGCAGTATCGCACAGGCACCGTCGCCCGGCCTATCGGCCGGAGCGTCGAGCGCCTCGAGTCGGCGCACCGCACCGCGTGCGTCGAAGGTGCGCACGCCGTTTTTCGTGCGGCGCTGGACGTCCACGCTCTCCTCGGCCATGAAGCTGTCTCTTATACACAT
>KL569408.1:26255-27150 GCA_000715685.1 Streptomyces lilacinus | reverse complement strand
CCGTCGAGCCGCAGCTCCCACACGGAGGCCTGCAGCCGGTCGGCGAACGAGGAGGTGTGGGCCTCCACGGCGTCCGTGATGTCGAGCCCGTCGGGCAGCGACTCGTCGAGGAGCTTCCGCAGCAGGGCGGGGTCGCGGGCCTCGGCGAGCTGGATCTCCAGGTACTCGGCCTCGCTGCCCGTGCCGGTGGGTGCGGCATTGGCGTACGACACCTTGGGGTGCGGGGTGAAGCCCGCCGAGTACGCCATGGGCACCTCGGCGCGGCGCAGCGCCCGCTCGAAGGCGCGCTGGAAATCGCGGTGGCTGGTGAACCGGAGGCGGCCGCGCTTGGTGTAACGCAGGCGAATGCGCTGCACCGCGGGTGCGGGCGGCGGGCCTTCGGGCTGTCGCTTGCCCAGTGGTCTGATTCCTTCGTGAGTGCGGTCGTACTGCTACCAAGAGTACGTGCAACAAGGGCCCCGCCAACCCGGCAGGACCCTTGCTCGCACAGGCGTGCTACTTGATGACGGACAGCGGCAGCAGCTTCTTGCCCGTCGGGCCGACCTGGATCTCGGTCTGCATCGCGGGGCAGACGCCGCAGTCGAAGCACGGCGTCCAGCGGCAGTCGTCGACCTCGGTCTCGTCGAGGGCGTCCTGCCAGTCCTCCCAGAGCCAGTCCTTGTCGAGACCGGAGTCCAGGTGGTCCCAGGGCAGGACCTCCTCGTACGTGCGCTCGCGCGTCGTGTACCAGTCGACGTCGACGCCGAAGTCCGGCAGTGCCCGCTCGGCACACTTCATCCAGCGGTCGTACGAGAAGTGCTCGCGCCAGCCGTCGAAGCGGCCGCCGTCCTCGTAGACGGCGCGGATGACCGCGCCGATGCGGCGGTCGCCGCGCGAGAGGAGGCCCTCGACGATG
>KL569408.1:25228-25995 GCA_000715685.1 Streptomyces lilacinus | reverse complement strand
AGCTTGCCGTCGTGGTAGCGGAAGCCGATGGAGCGGCCGTACTTCTTGTCGCCGCGGATCTTGTCGCGCAGCTTGGCCAGGCGGGCGTCGGTCTCCTCGGCGGAGAGCTGCGGGGCCCACTGGAAGGGGGTGTGCGGCTTGGGCACGAAACCGCCGATGGAGACGGTGCAGCGGATGTCGTTGGACTTCGACACCTCGCGACCCTTCTGGATCACGTTCATCGCCATGTCGGCGATCTGCAGCACGTCCTCGTCGGTCTCGGTCGGCAGGCCGCACATGAAGTACAGCTTCACCTGGCGCCAGCCGTTGCCGTAGGCGGTGGCGACGGTCCGGATGAGGTCCTCTTCCGAGACCATCTTGTTGATGACCTTGCGCATGCGCTCGGAGCCGCCCTCGGGGGCGAAGGTCAGACCGGAACGGCGGCCGTTGCGGGTCAGCTCGTTCGCCAGATCGACGTTGAACGCGTCGACACGGGTCGAGGGCAGGGACAGACCGATCTTGTCCTCTTCGTACCGGTCGGCCAGGCCCTTGGCGATGTCACCGATCTCGGTGTGGTCGGCGGAGGACAGCGACAGCAGGCCGACCTCCTCGAAGCCGGTCGCCTTCAGGCCCTTCTCGACCATGTCGCCGATGCCGGTGATGCTGCGCTCGCGCACGGGACGCGTGATCATGCCGGCCTGGCAGAAACGGCAACCGCGCGTGCAACCGCGGAAGATCTCCACCGACATCCGCTCATGAACGGTCTCCGCGAGCGGGACCAGCGGCTG
>KL569408.1:24092-25004 GCA_000715685.1 Streptomyces lilacinus | reverse complement strand
GATGTGTATAAGAGACAGCGGCTGCTTCGGGTACGGCCACTCGTCGAGGTCCATCACGGTGTGCTTGGACACGCGCCACGGCACGCCGGAGCGGTTGGGCACGACACGGGCGATGCGGCCGTCGGGCAGGTACTCCACGTCGTAGAAGCGCGGGACGTACACGCCGCCGGTCTTGGCCAGGCGCAGCAGCAGCTCGTCCCGGCCGCCGGGGCGGCCCTCGGCCTTCCAGGCCCGGATGATCTCGGTGATCTCCAGGACGGCCTGCTCGCCGTCGCCGATGACCGCGCAGTCGATGAAGTCCGCGATCGGCTCGGGGTTGAACGCCGCGTGACCGCCGGCCAGGACG
Source organism: Streptomyces lilacinus (assembly GCA_000715685.1). Classification (GTDB taxonomy): domain Bacteria; phylum Actinomycetota; class Actinomycetes; order Streptomycetales; family Streptomycetaceae; genus Streptomyces; species Streptomyces lilacinus. The sequence goes on along the minus strand of KL569408.1, from coordinate 24,658 downwards.
ATCGGGTCGTCGATGGTGCGGTCCTTGGACTCCATCGGGATGCCGGCGAGGTCCAGGGCGGTGAGCATGTTGGTGTAGCCCAGCTCGGTGGAGAAGCTCAGGCCGAAGACGTCGAACGCGCCGACGGGCCGGTGGCTGTCCACGGTGAACTGCGGCACCTTGTGCTCACGCATGAGCTCCTCGAGGTCCGGCCACACGCTGTACGTGCGCTCGGCGAGGACGCCCTCGCGCTCGTTGAGGACCTCGTAAAGGATCATGACGCCCTGGTTGGGCAGGCCCACCTCGTACGCGTCCGGGTACATGAGGGCCCAGCGGACATCAGCCGAGTCCCAGTCCTTGACAGTGGAGTTCAGCTCTCCGCCGACGTACTGGATGGGCTTCTGCACATGCGGGAGCAGGGCCTCGAGCTGTGGGAAGACCGATTCGACAGGCATCTGGCGAACTTTCGTGAGCTGGCAAGGGGCGACTCTCAAGCGTAACGTGCCGCGCGCCGGTGCCTGTGCCGGCGGAGTTTCCCCCTGACCCGCCCCTTCACCGTTTCCCGGGGCTCCGCCCCGGACCCCGTG
>KL569408.1:18549-23823 GCA_000715685.1 Streptomyces lilacinus | reverse complement strand
CACCGTTTCCCGGGGCTCCGCCCCGGACCCCGTGCGGTGCGGAGCGGTCCGGGGGTCCCGGGGGCTCGCCCCCGGTCACGGGAAGGGGCGGGTCAGGGGAAAGAACCCACCTGTCCCCACACCTCCGGCAGCTCCCGCTCGTCGTCCGCCGCCCGCCGCTCCTCCCTCCCGTAGAGCAGGCCGTACGTGAACGTGGCCTCCCCCGCCCCCGCCGCCTGCGTGGCGATCGTGGTCAGGGCGGTCCGGGCCAGGACGCTGTCCTGGTGGTCGCCGAGGACGCTCTGGACGGCCTTCATCCGGCGGGCGAAGCCCTTCGCCGTCCTGCCCAGCGCCGGCGTCGCCGCCTCCGCGGCGTAGCGGGCGCGCTTGGCGGCCTTGCGGGCGTCGTGGAGGGCGACGTCGCGCTCGTGGCCCGGCTCGGTCGCGAGCGCGTGCTCGACGCGCGCGGCCAGCCGCGCGTGGTCGCGCAGCACGGCCCTGGTCAGCACCGGCCCGGCCGGGCGGTCGGCGGCGGGGCGCAGCGGCGGGTCGGCGAGGAGGGCGTCGAGCGCGTCGAGGAGGGCGAGGTAGCGGGCGCCGTCGAGGACGGCGACGACCCGGCGCCGGGCGTCGGAGCGGTTGCGGCTGGACCAGATGCGCAGTCGGGCGCGCACGGGCCCGCGGATCAGCGGGCGCGGCAGTTCGTCGAGGCCGGCGCGCAGGCGTTCGGCGAGGACCTCGCGGTCGCGGTCGACGCCCAGCTCGGCGGCGAGCCACTTGAGCTCCTCGCCGAGGGGGTCGGTGACCCGCCGGTCCAGGACCTTGCCGTAGCTGCGGAAGGCGCTGCGCAGCCGCCGGGTGGCGACTCTCATCTGGTGGACGGCGTCCTCGGTGCCCCGGCGGACGCCGGGGTCGAGGGCGGCGACGGCCTCGGCCTGTTCGCGGAGGTAGGCGAGGACGTGGTCGCCGGCGCGGCCCCCGTCGGACGACGGCGGTTCGGCGGCCGCGCGCTCCTCGAGGCCCAGCTCCGCCAGGGCCCGGGCGAGCTTGCTGGGGGCGTCGGACGGGCTCAGCCCGGCCTTGGAGAGGTGGGGTTCGAGTGCGTCGAGGACGCCGGGGTCGGCGCCCTCGGCGAGCTCGACCTCGACCTCGGTCCAGCGGGCCGTGTCCGTACCACCTGAGGCGCCACCCACGAGCCGCGTCGCGGTCACCGCGTCGGCGCTCGCCTCCGCCAGCAGCGTGCCGTCGGCGGCGTGCAGGTGCTGGACGGCGCGGTGCGAGACGAGCCGTACGAGGGGCTCGAGCGGGGCGTCGCGGGTGCGGGAGCGGGCGAGTGCGGCCAGGGCGCGGGGGATGCCCGTGCTCAGGGGGGCACGGATCTCGTCGCGCACGCCGGGGGCGACGGGGAGCTTGAGGTGCCAGCCGGCGTCCGAGCCGCCGGTGCGGCGCCGCAGGGTGATGCCGGCCGCGGCGAGGCGGCGGTCCGCGGTGTCGTAGTAGACGGCGTCCAGCTCCGTCGCGCCCCGGTCGGTGACGGTCGCGACGGGCCCGGCTCCGCCGAGGTCGGGGAGCCGGGCCTCGCCCGCGCCGTCCCGGGATTCGTACTTCCGCTCGATCTCTCGCACGGTGTCCGCCATGCCGCCGAATCTAGTGCGTCGGCGCGTCCGGCGGCAGGGCGCTGCGCGAGCTAGGCCGACACCGGTCGCTGTGCCTTGATGGACTGCAGCAGCCCGACCGCTATCCAGGCCGCGAACATCGAGGAGCCGCCGTAGGAGACGAAGGGCAGCGGGAGGCCGGTGACGGGCATGATCCCGAGCGTCATGCCGATGTTCTCGAAGCTCTGGAAGGCGAACCAGGCGATGATGCCGGCGGCCACGATCGTCCCGTAGAGCTCGGTGGTCTCGCGGGCGATGCGGCAGGCCCGCCAGAGCACCACGCCGAGCAGGAAGATGATCGCGCCGGCGCCGACGAAGCCGAGCTCCTCGCCGGCCACGGTGAAGATGAAGTCGGTCTGCTGCTCGGGGACGAACTGGCCGGTGGTCTGGGAGCCGTGGAAGAGGCCGGAGCCGCTCAGGCCGCCGGAGCCGATGGCGATGCGGGCCTGGTTGGTGTTGTAGCCGACGCCGGCCGGGTCGAGGGCGGGGTTGGCGAAGGCGGCGAAGCGGTTGATCTGGTACTCGTCGAGGACGCCGAGCTGCCAGACCAGGACGCAGCCCATGACGCCGGTGCCGAGCAGGCCGGCGATCCAGCGGTTGGAGGCGCCGGAGGCGAGGAGCACGGCGAGCACGATGACGACGAGCACCATGACCGAGCCGAGGTCCGGCATCAGCAGGATGACCGCGATGGGCAGGGCCGCGAGGCCGAGGGCCTGGACGACGGTGCGGTGGTCGGGCTGGTGCCGGTCGCCGGCGTCGACCTTGCCGGCGAGCAGCATGGCCATGCCCAGCGTGATGGTGATCTTGGTGAACTCGGAGGGCTGGATGGAGAAGCCGCCGCCGAGCTGGATCCAGGAGCGGGCGCCGTTGATGGTCGCGCCGAGCGGGGTGAGCACGGCGAGGGTGAAGAGCACCGAGATGCCGTAGAGGATCGGCACCGCGCCGCGCAGCGCCCGGTGGCCCAGCCAGACCGCGCCGATGGCGAGGGCGAGCCCTATGCCGGTGTTGAGGAGGTTGCGCAGCAGGAAGTAGTACGGGTCGCCCTGGTTGAGCTCGGTGCGGTTGCGGGTGGCGGAGTAGACGAGCAGGGTGCCGATGGCCGACAGGGCGAGGGCCGCCAGCAGCATCACCCAGTCCAGGCGGCGCAGGACGGAGTCGCGGGCGGTCAGGCGGGACCAGGTGCCGCGCTCGGGGGAGAAACGGCGGGCGCGGTAGGGCACGGGCGAGGTCATCGGTCGTCGTCCTCCCTGCGGCCGGCGGCCTCCGGTGAGGGTTCGCCCGAGGACGCGGCCGACGGCGACGCCGAGGCGGCGGCGGACTCGGAGGAGGAGGCCGAGGGGGACGGCGAGGGCATGGGCTGGGCCTCGATGGTCCCGTCCTTTTCGATCTTGGGCAGCTTGGCCTCGGGGTGCGGCAGCAGCGCCCGCTTCTCGTCGATCTTGCCCTGCTCGTCCACGCCGTAGAGGGCGTTGTAGATCTTGCGCACGGCGGGGCCGGAGGCGCCGGAGCCGGTGCCGCCCTGGGCGATCGTCATGACGACGGTGTAGTCGGAGGTGTAGGTGGCGAACCACGAGGTGGTCTGCTTGCCGTAGACCTCGGCGGTGCCGGTCTTGGCGTGCATGGCGATCTTGTCCTGAGGCCAGCCCTGGAAGCGCCAGGCGGCGGTGCCCTTGGTGGCGACGCCGGCGAGCGCGCCGTCGATCTGGTCGCGCAGCCTGCCGTCGAAGGGCAGCTTGCCGTGGGCCTTGGGCGCGATCTCGCGGACCTGCTTGCCGTCGGGGCTCACGACGGCCTTGCCGATGGTGGGGTTCCACAGCGTGCCGCCGTTGCTGATGCCGGCGTAGATGGTGGCCATCTGGATCGGGGTGACGAGGGTGTCGCCCTGGCCGATGGAGTAGTTGACGGAGTCACCGGCGCGCATGCGCATGCCGGACTCGCAGTTCTCCTTGGCGATCTTCCCGGCGTAGCTGTCGTCGGTCTTGCCCTGCTTGCACCAGGAGTCCTTGTTGGCCTCCCAGTACCGCTTCTTCCACTCACGGTCGGGGACGCGGCCGCGGACCTCGTTGGGGAGGTCGATGCCGGTCTCCTTGCCGAGGCCGAACTGGTGGGCGGTCTTGTAGAACCAGTCCGACGGGTGCTGGGGCTTGTTGCCGCCGTCCTGCTGCCACTGGCGGTACGCCAGGTCGTAGAAGACGGTGTCGCAGGAGACCTCGAGCGCCTGGCCGAGGTCGATGGGGCCGTAGCCCTTGGACTCGAAGTTCTTGAAGACCTGGTTGCCGATGCTGTACGAGCTCGAGCAGTTGTAGTGGTCGGTGAAGGAGTAACCGGCGTTGACGGCACCCGTGGTGGTGATGACCTTGAAGATCGAGCCGGGCGCCGCCTGGCCCTGGATCGCCCGGTTGAGCAGCGGGAAGCCCGAGTCCTCGCCGGTGAGGGCCTTGTAGTCCTTGCCGGAGATGCCGCCGACCCACGCGTTGGGGTCGTACGTGGGGTTGGAGGCCATGGCGACGATCCGCCCGGTCTTGGACTCCATCACCACGACGGCACCGGCGTCGGCCTTGTAGTTGGTGCCGGTGTTGCGGTCCATCTCCTTGCGGGCGTCCTTCATCGCCTGGTCCAGCTCGCGTTCCGCTATGGCCTGCACGCGGGCGTCGATGCTGGTGACGACGTTGGCGCCGGGCACGGCCTTGTCGCTCCTGGCCTTGCCGATGACGCGGCCGAGGTTGTCGACCTCGTAGCGGGTGACCCCCGCCTTGCCGCGCAGCTGGGCGTCGTACTGCCGCTCGAGCCCGGACCGGCCGACCTGGTCGGAGCGCAGCAGCGGCGAGCGGGTCTTCTTCGCCTTGGTGATCTCCTCGTCGGTGACGGGCGAGAGGTAGCCGAGGACCTGGGCGGTGTTGGAGCCGCCGGGGCCGGGGTAGCGGCGGACGGCCGTGGGCTCGGCGGTGATGCCGGGGAAGTCCTCCTGGCGCTCGCGGATCTGCAGCGCCTGCTGCGTGGTGGCCTCGTCGGTGATGGGGATCGGCTGGTACGGCGAGCCGGCCCAGCACGGCTTGGGCGTCTTGGCGTCGCACAACCGCACCTTGGCGGCGACGTCCTCGGGCTTGAGGTTGAGCACGCCGGCGAGGCGGGTGAGGACGGACTTGCCCCGGTCCTTCATCCGCATCAGGTCGGTGCGGCTGGCGGAGACGACGAGCCGGGTCTCGTTGTCGGCGAGCGGCACGCCGCGCGCGTCGAGGATCGAGCCACGGGTGGCGGGGGCGACGACCTGCTGGATGTGGTTGCTGGCGGCCTCGGCGGTGTACTGGTCGCCGTTGCGGATCTGCAGGTACCACAGCCGTCCGGCGAGGGTGAGCAGCAACGAGAAGACCAGGATCTGGATGACGACGAGCCTGATCGTGACTCGCCGCCCGGCCTCGCGAAGGTTGTTCACCTTGTCCCCCCGTGAGCTTCTCCGCCCGCGCGGCGCAGCGGTGCCGGCATCGTCCTCGTCTGCGACCGAGTGGCCGCGCGTGCGACGCTCACAGGCGCTTCACACCCTTGATCTTCTGCCTCTTGCCCTGCTTCACCATCAGCCCCGACCGCTGACCGCCCATGCGGCCGCCGCGGCCGCCCAGCCGGTTCTTGCGGCTGACACGGC
>KL569408.1:17914-18269 GCA_000715685.1 Streptomyces lilacinus | reverse complement strand
GCCGGCGACCGGCGGGCCGTCGCCGGTGATCGGGTCGCCGACGGTCTGCCGGGCCAGGGCCATGATGAACGGCACCGTGAAGGGGGCGAGCAGCAGGTCGTACATCGCGGCGGTGAACACCAGTCCGCTCAGGCCCACATGGCGCGCGGCGGTGTCGCCGACGAGGGAGCCCACCCCGGCGTAGAGCAGCGTGGAGAGGATGGCCGCGCCGACGACGGCGACCATGGGCGCCGTGGCCGAGCGCAGCCGGCCGGTCTCGGGCCGGGCGAGGCCCACCAGGTACCCGACGACGCACAGGACGAGCGCGTAGCGGCCGGTGGCGTGGTCGGCGGGGGGCGCGAGGTCGGCCAGGAGG
>KL569408.1:10166-17640 GCA_000715685.1 Streptomyces lilacinus | reverse complement strand
AGGTCGGCCAGGAGGCCCGCGCCGAAGCCGATGAGGGCGCCGGCGGTGTGGCCGTAGACCAGGCCGAGGGCGACGACGACCAGGAGCATCAGGTCGGGCACCGCGCCGGGGAGGTGGAGTCGGGCGAAGACGCTCACCTGGAGGACGAGGGCCACGACCACGAGCGCGGTCGAGAGCAGGATCCTGTTGAGGCGCATCGGTCAGTCCTGGGGCTTGGCGCTCGGGCTGGGGGTGACGGTGACGGTCACGGTGGGGGCGGGCTTGGGGGCCTCGGGCTTGGGCGGCAGGACGGTGTCGCGGGGGTCCTCGCGGGGCGCCTCGACGACGACGCCCACGAGGTCGAGCTTGCTGAAGCCGACGAAGGGACGGACCTGCAGGGTGCGGGTCAGGCCGCCGCCGGAGGGGTCGACGCGGACGACCTCGCCGACGGGGACGCCGGGCACGAACGGCTTGTCCTTGCTGGAGCCGAAGGTCACGAGGCGGTCGCCCTTGTGGACGACGGCCTTGCCGTTGAGGAGCTCGACGCGCAGGGCGCTGTCGCCCTGGCCGCCGGCGAAGCCGAGCTCGCCGGTCTTCTCCATGCGGGTGCCGACGGTGAACTTGGGGTCGCTGGCGAGCAGGACGGTGGAGGTGGTGGGGCCGACGGTGGTGACGCGGCCGACGAGTCCGTCGCCGTTGATGACGGTCATGTCGCGCCGGACGCCGTCGTTGCCGCCGATGTCGATGGTGACCGTCCAGGAGAAGCCCTGGGCGGCTCCTATGGCGATGACCTGCGCGCCCTTGATGCCGTACTGGCCGCGGCCGGCGGTCTTGAGCATGGCGTCGAGCTCGCGCAGCCGGCTGCCGTTGCGGTCGTCGCTGCCGAGCTTCTGCTTGAGGGCGGTGTTCTCGCGCTCGAGCTCGGCGATGCGGCTGCTGCGGTCGCCGGAGTCGCGGACGGCGGCGACGGCGTCGGCGACCGGGTCCACGGCGGCGGCCACGCCCTTCTCCACCGGGCCGAAGGCCGAGGCGGCGGCGTGCCGCACGCCGTCGAGCGGGGACTGCTCACCGCCACGGATGTCGACCGTGATCAGCGCGAACGCGATCGCGATCAACAGCACCAGCAGCAGCCGGCTCTCTCGTGTGTCCCTCACGTGCGGCGGCGTGCCCTTCTCATCGGACCGCCCGGCTGCGGGTCCGGACGGTCATCGGGAGCGTTCTGCCTGTATATCAGGTTGTTTCGGCGTCACCGGCGCGCCGGGAGCCGGATATCGCCAACCTCGTCGGCGGGTCACCGATGGGGTCAGGTCACGGGTCACCGGCGGGGCTGGGCGTCCAGCACCTGCTGGAGCGCCTCGAACTCCTCGACGCACTTGCCGGAGCCCAGGGCGACGGAGTCCAGCGGGTCCTCGGCGATGTGGATGGGCATGCCGGTCTCGCGGCGCAGCCGCTCGTCCAGGCCGCGCAGCAGGGCGCCGCCGCCGGTGAGAACGATGCCGCGGTCCATGACGTCACCCGACAGCTCGGGCGGGCACTTGTCGAGGGTGGTCTTGACGGCGTCGACGATGGAGTTGACCGGCTCCTCGATGGCCTTGCGGACCTCGGCGGCGGAGATGACCACGGTCTTGGGCAGGCCGCTGACCAGGTCGCGGCCGCGGATCTCGGTGTGCTCGTCCTGCTCGAGGTCGTAGGCCGAACCGATGGTGATCTTGATTTGTTCGGCGGTGCGCTCGCCCAGCAGGAGGCTGTACTCCTTCTTGATGTGCTGGATGATCGCGTTGTCGAGCTCGTCGCCGGCGACGCGGATGGACTGGGCGGTGACGATGCCGCCCAGCGAGATCACGGCGACCTCGGTGGTGCCGCCGCCGATGTCCACGACCATGTTGCCGGTGGCCTCGTGGACGGGCAGGCCGGAGCCGATGGCGGCGGCCATGGGCTCCTCGATGATGTGCACCTGACGGGCGCCGGCCTGGGTGGACGCCTCGATGACGGCACGGCGCTCGACGCCGGTGATGCCCGAGGGCACGCAGACCACGACGCGGGGACGGGCCATCCAGCGGCGCTTGTGGATTTTGAGGATGAAGTAACGGAGCATGCGCTCCGTGATCTCGAAGTCGGCGATCACGCCGTCCTTGAGCGGGCGGACGGCGACGATGTTGCCCGGGGTCCGGCCGATCATCTTCTTGGCCTCGGCACCCACCGCGAGGATGCCACCGGTGTTGGTATTGATCGCTACCACTGACGGCTCGTTGAGGACGATCCCCCGGCCTCTGACGTACACCAGCGTGTTGGCGGTGCCGAGGTCGACAGCCATGTCACGGCCGATGAACGACATGTTGTTCCCCATGAGGATACGTCTGGCCTTCCCAGTTTGGGCGTTCGCTTACTCGAGGTCGGCAGGTGTGGTGCGCTGCGGGGCGCGGAGGCTTCATCGTAGTCTCGACCACTCGAACGCGGCGCGAGGGTTCCTCCGCCATTGTCGGCGGAACACGAGCTGGCCCCCGTAATGGTGACGTCGTGTCGGAGTGAGAGGTTCCCTCGTTCGGCGCGCATATGCCAGAGGGCGACCGAAAAGAAATCGGTCGCCCCTGATCAGAATGGGCGTTCGGGTGATTCGGTATCAGGCGAGGCCGGGAAAGAAAATCTTGATTTCCCGCTCCGCGGACTCCGGGGAGTCCGAGGCGTGGATGAGGTTCTCGCGCGTGATGGTGCCGAAGTCACCACGGATGGAGCCGGGAGCGGCCGAGATGGGGTCGGTCGGACCGGCCAGCGCGCGCACGCCCTCGATGACGCGCTCGCCCTCGACGACCAGGGCGACGACCGGGCCGGAGGACATGAAGCCCATCAGCGGCTCGTAGAAGTCGCGGCCGACGTGCTCGGCGTAGTGCTGCTCGAGCGTGGCACGGTCCAGGGTGCGCAGCTCCAGCGCGCTGATCGTCCAGCCGGCCTTGCGCTCGATGCGGGCGATGATCTCGCCGACCAGGTGCCGAGCGACGGCGTCGGGCTTGAGGAGGACGAGGGTGCGCTGGCTCATACTGCGGCTCCTTGCAGGCAATCACGTGTGGTGGGCCAGAGGGTACAGGGCCTGCGGCGAAGGAATGGCACCTGGACCGGTCACCGACCAGACCACGCCGGACCGCCTCGGGCGGCTCACCTCCGCCTGCGCGGAGCAGCGGCCCGGGTGCTGAAGCCACTACAGCACCCGGCACTGACAACCGGGCTCTACTAGGCGTCAGCCGAAGCGGCCGCGAAGCGCGCCTTGGCCTCGTCGACCTTGCGGCCGAAGTGGACCGAGGCCCACCACAGGCCGGCGAAGACCGCACCCAGGATGAACATCATCGGGACGACGAGACCGCTCGCGATCAGCCCGATCTGCAGCAGCCAGCCCAGCTGGACGCCGCCGGGGCGGGTGATCGTCCCGCACAGCAGCACGCTCAGCACCATGGCGGTGCCGCTCACGGCCCAGACCGTGCCCGCGGACAGGTCGGAGGTCTGCATGGCGACCAGGCCGGCGAATCCGATCACGAAGAATTCACCGATCAGGGTGCTCGCGCAGAGCGTTCTCATCTCAGCCCCTTCCCAGCAGCAGCCGGGCCTCGCCGACCGTGATGACCGAACCGGTGACGAGCACGCCGGCGCCGGCGTACTCGCCCTCCTCCTCCGCGAGCGTGATCGCGGCCTCCAGGGCGTCGTCCAGGCGCGGCTCGACCTGCACCCGCTCGGCGCCGAAGACCTCGACGGCGAGGCCGGCGAGCTCGTCGACGTCCATGGCGCGCGGGGTCGAGTTACGGGTGACGACGATCTCGGCGAAGATCGGCTCGAAGGCCTCCAGGAGGCCTCGGACGTCCTTGTCGCCGCTGGTGCCGACCACGCCGATGAGGCGGCTGAAGCCGAACGCCTCGGTGATGCCCTCGGCGGTGGCGCGGGCGCCCGCGGGGTTGTGCGCGGCGTCCAGGACGACGGTGGGGCTGCGGCGCACCACCTCGAGGCGGCCCGGCGAGGTGACCGAGGCGAAGGCGCGGCGGACGGTGTCGAGGTCCAGCGGGCGGGCGTGCTGCGAGCCGATGCCGAAGAACGCCTCGACCGCGGCGAGCGCCACGGCGGCGTTGTGCGCCTGGTGGGCGCCGTACAGCGGCAGGAAGACGTCCTCGTACTCGCCGCCCAGGCCGCGCAGGCTCAGCAGCTGGCCGCCGACGGCGACCTCGCGGGAGACCACGCCGAACTCCATGCCCTCGCGGGCGACCGTGGCGTCCACCTCGACGGCGCGCTTGAGCAGCACCTGGGCGGCGTCCACCGGCTGCTGGGCCAGCACGACGGTGGCGTCCGGCTTGACGATCCCGGCCTTCTCGGCGGCGATCTCGCCCGGCGTGGTGCCCAGGCGGTCGGTGTGGTCGAGCGCTATGGGGGTGACCACGGCGACGGTGCCGTCCACGACGTTGGTGGCGTCCCAGGTGCCGCCCATGCCGACCTCGACGACGGCCACGTCGACGGGCGCGTCCGCGAAGGCGGCGAAGGCCATGCCGGTGAGGACCTCGAAGAAGGACAGCCGGTATTCCTCGCGCTCGTCGACCATGCGGACGTACGGCTCGATGTCGCGGTAGGTGTCGATGAAGCGCTCGGCGGCGATCGGGGCGCCGTCCAGGCTGATCCGCTCGGTGACGGACTGGACGTGCGGGCTGGTGTAGCGACCGGTGCGCAGGTCGAAGGCGGCCAGCAGGGCCTCGATCATGCGGGCGGTGCTGGTCTTGCCGTTGGTGCCGGTGATGTGGATGGCGGGGTACGCGCGCTGGGGCTGACCCAGGATGTCCATGAGGGCTTCCATGCGCACGAGCGACGGGTCGAGCTTGGTCTCGCCCCAGCGGCCCGCGAGCTCCGCCTCCACCTCGCGCAGCGCCCGGTCGACCTCGGGGTCCTCCGGGCGGGCGGGCACGTCGCCCTGCGGCGGGCCCGCCTGGGTGCGCAGCGTACGGCTGCCGGCCTCGATCACCGCCAGGTCGGGGTCGCGGTCGGTCTCGGCCTCCACGATCTCGTCGAACCGGTCGGGTGCGCCGTTGTCGCCACCGTTTTCGCCGGGTACGCCGGATTCGTCGTGTCCATTATGGCCGTTGTCGTCGTTCAGGGGGCGCTCGCTCACGCCGTCCAGTCTACGGACCGGGGGCACCGGGAGGGCCGGGGCACCTCCGGCGACACAGGGAGCGGACCGATCCCCGGTGACATACGGTTTTTCTGTCCTTTCCCGAAAGGTTCCGTTTGAGCGGGGTCGAGCGAGGTTTCGGCGGGTGAAAGCCATGGCGTCTGAGGACGGGGACCGGGACCGGCTCCAGGCGGTCCTGGAGGCGTTGCCCGCCGGTGCGCTCCTGCAGAGCCCGTCCGACGAGGTGCTGGCGGTCAACCGGAAGTTCGTCGACATGTTCGGGATGGAGGGCAAGGCCGACCTCTCCCCCGGCCGGCACGTCCACCGGGTGGCCGAGATCCCTCTGGCCGACGGCCGCGTCATCCGCCGCGAGGTCGAGCCGCTGCGCAAGGAGAACGACTATCTGGGTGCCCTGTGGATGTTCAGCGACATCACCGACGCCAAACGGCGCGAGCGCGACCTGGAGCGCGACAACCGGGCCCTGACCGAGCTCGCCCGGCAGCGCAACGCCTTCACCGCCGCCGCCTCCCACGAGCTGCGCACCCCGCTCGCCTCCATCAGCAGCTTCGGTGAGCTCCTGGCCGACCCGTCCTTCGGCACCCTCACCGCCGAGCAGGCCGGCTTCCTCGAGGCCATCCGGCGCAACGCCGGACGGATGCAGCGGGTGATCTCCGACCTGCTGCTCACCACCCGGATGCGGGCCGCCGGCCCCGAGCTGGAGTTCGCGCCCGTGGACGTACCCGCGATGCTGGCGGAGGCGCTGCTGGAGCACATGGCGGCCGTGGAACGGGCGGGGCTGTTCGCCGTACTGGACTGCGACAGCGGGCCCACCCTGCGCGGCGACGGCCACCGGCTGCGGCACGTGCTCGGCAACCTTCTCGAGAACGCAGCGAAATTCACCCCGCCCGGCGGCCGCATCGGCATCACCGCCGCGCCCCGCGGCGTCCACTGGGACATCGAGGTCGCCGACACCGGCATCGGCATCCCCGAGCAGTACCGCCACGAGATCTTCTCCGGCTTCGTCCGGGCCCCCAACGCCCGCAGCGGCGGCTACCCCGGCACCGGCCTGGGCCTGGCCATCGCCCGCACCGTCGTCGAGCTGCACGGCGGCACGATCACCGTCGGCGGGCGGGAGGGCGAGGGCGCCGTCTTCCGCATCCGCCTGCCGATCGCCGGACCACCGCCGGGGGCTGTTCCATGACCCGCGTCCTCGTCGTCGAGGACGACCCCGACCTCGCCCTCGCCCTGCGCGTCCTGCTCACCCGCACCGGCTACGAGGTCGTGCGCGCCGACGACGGCCGCGAGGCCCTGCGACTGCTGTTCGCCGAGCGGCCCGGGCTGATGATCCTCGACATCGGCCTGCCCGGCCTCGACGGCTGGGAGGTCCTCGAACGCACCCGCGACATGTCCGACCTGCCCGTCCTCCTGCTCACCGCGCGCGGCGCCGAGACCGACCGCGTGCGCGGCCTGCGCGCCGGCGCGGACGACTACCTGCCCAAGCCCTTCGGCAACGACGAGCTCCTCGCCCGCGTCGAGGCCCTTCTGCGCCGCAGCGCCCCGACCCGCTGGGCGGGCGACTCCTACGGCGACGACGGCCTGCGCCTGGTCCCCGAACGCCGCTCGGCGGTCTGGCACGGCCACGAGGCCCGCCTCAGCGACATCGAGTACCGCCTGCTCCAACTCCTCGTCCGCAACCGCGGCCGCGTGATCACCACCGACCAGCTCCTCGACCGCGTCTGGGACGACCCGGAGGGCACCGGCCGCGAACGCGTGAAGTTCGCCGTCCTGCGCCTGCGCCGCAAACTCCGCCAGGCGGCGGGCGACGAGGCGGCGGACCCGCTGGAAGCGGTACGGGGGCTGGGGTACCGGTACCGCGCCTGAGGCTGGGGGCGGGATTTTCTCCCCACCCCGCCCCTTCCCGTAACCGGGGCAGGCCCCGGACCCCCGGACCCCGGGTGGGGACGGGCGCGCGCGGCGCGCCGGGCCGGGCCGCGGGCCCGGGGCCGTCGCCCGGGATCCGGGCCGCCGCCGCGGCGGCCAGAGGTGCCCCGGCAGGGGCGGGGCGCGGCCCCCACCGGGGGTAGGGGCGCAGCCCCTGAGCCGGGGTCCGGGGGCACGGCCCCGCAGGGGCGGAGCAGAGCCCCTGACTCCAGGGGCCGGGGCCCCGCACCACAGCGCGGAGGGGGCGCAGCCCCGCGTCCTGCGGCCGGGGCTCCGCCCCGCAGGGGGCCGCGGGCTCCGCCCCGCCGGGGTGCAGGGGGCGCAGCCCCCGCAAGGGGCTCGGGGGCGGAGCCCCCGAGGTCGGGGGGCTGGGGGCGGAGCCCCCAGGAAACGGTGAAAGGGCGGGACCGGGGCCTCCCC
>KL569408.1:3905-9906 GCA_000715685.1 Streptomyces lilacinus | reverse complement strand
GGAAACGGTGAAAGGGCGGGACCGGGGCCTCCCCCCTCCCCGGGCCGAACGGCCCGCGCCGCCCCGGGACCAAAGGTCCCGCCTCCCCCCGCCGCAGCGATCCGCAACCGTCCGACAACCCACCCCCATCCACCCCCGCAACCCACACCGCCCACTCTCTGGTGCTGTCATCGCCCAGCCAGCCCCAGGAGAGAGCCCATGTCCCTGCCTCGCCGCAGCGTCGCCGTCGTCCTCGGCACCCGCCCCGAGCTCGTCAAGCTCACCGATCTCGTGCGCCTCCTGGGCCCCGCCGCGCACCTCGTGCACACCGGGCAGCACTACGACGAGGAGCTCTCCGGCCGCTTCCTGACCGAGCTGGGGCTGCCCGAGCCGACCTTCCTCACCGGTGTCGGCGGGCGGCCGCGCGCGGTGCAGATCTCGGCCGCCCTCGCCCAGCTCGACGCGCTCTTCACCGCCGAGCCGCCGCTGGCCGTCGTCGTCCAGGGCGACACCAACGCCGCCCTGGCCGGCGCGCTGGCCGCCAACGCCCGCGGCATCCCCCTCCTGCACGTCGAGGCCGGCCTGCGCAGCCACGACCGCGACATGCCGGAGGAGCACAACCGCGTCCTGATCGACCGCATCGCCGACGTGCTGTGCGCCGCCACCGAGGACAACCGCGCCAACCTGCTCGCCGAGGGCGTCGACGACGCCCGCGTCGCCGTCACCGGCAACACCGTCGTCGAGGCCGTCCGCAACCAGCTGCCCGGCGCCGACGAGCGCGCCGCGCTGCTGGCCCGGCACGGCCTGGCCGCCGACGGCTACGTCCTCGCCACCGTGCACCGGCCCGAGAACACCGACTCCGCCGAGGCCCTGCGGGCGATCCTCACCGAGCTGGGCGCCCTCGCCGCCGCCGACCGGCCGGTCGTGCTGCCGCTGCACCCGCGCACCCGGGCGCGCGTCGAGGCGGCGGGCCTCACCGGCCTGCTGGCCCCGCTGACGGTGACGGCGCCGCTCGGCTACTCCGAGTTCCTGGCCCTCGCGCGCCACGCGGCGCTGCTGGTGTCGGACTCCGGCGGCATCCAGGAGGAGTGCACCGTCCTCGGGCGGCCGCTCGTCGTGGTGCGGCGCTCCACGGAGCGGCCGGAGGCCATGGCGGACTTCGCCGACCTCGTCGAGCCGGGCCCGGAGATCGGGCACGCGGCGCGCCGCCGCCTCGCGGAGGGGGCGACGGGCCTGGCCCGCCTCGCCTCCCTGCCGAGCCCCTTCGGCGACGGCCTGGCGTCGGAGCGCATCGTCAACCTCCTGGCCACGATCGCGGCCCCGGCGGAACTGGCCGCCGCGGCGTAGAGGGCTCCTCTCTCCTCTCCCCCTTTTGTCCTCACTTTGACTTCAAACGCCGGACGGGCCGTTTCTTCATGTTCTCCAACCCCTTCCTCCTCGCCTTCCCCTTCTTCCTCCTCCTCTGCTTCCTCCTCTACTGGGCCGGCGCCCGCCACGCGTACCTGCGCCGCCCGGAGGCCGAGAACGGCGACCCCGCCGCCTTCGAGTGGCACTTCTTCGTCCCCTGCCGCGACGAGGAGGCCGTCGTCGGCACGACCGTCGGTCGCCTCCGCGCCGACCACCCCGCCGCCCACGTGTGGGTGATCGACGACGACAGCGACGACCGCACCGGCGCCATCGTCGCCGAGCTCGCGGACGAGGACCGGCGCGTGCACCTCGTACGCCGGCACCGCCCCCACGCCCGCCAGGGCAAGGGCGCCGCGCTCAACGCCGCGTACGACGAGCTGAACGAGTTCCTGTCGAAGGACGTCGACCGCGAGCGCGTCGTCGTCTGCGTCGTCGACGCCGACGGCCAGCTCGCCCCGGACGCCCTCGCCCGCGTCAGCGGCCCCCAGGGCTTCGGCGACCCCGGGACCGGCGGCGTCCAGGTCAGCGTCCGGATGCGCAACACCGACGACCCGTACCCGCTCGGCGAGGACCGCGGCCGGGTCCGCAACGCCTTCGCCCGCCTCCTCGTCCGCATGCAGGACATGGAGTTCTCCGTCTCCAACGCCGGCATGCAGCTGCTCCGCGGCCGCACCGGCTCCGTCGGCCTCGGCGGCAACGGCCAGTTCACCCGGCTCGCCTCCCTGGACCGCATCGCGGCCGCCGAGCGCCGCCCCTGGCAGCGCGGCGCGCTGCTGGAGGACTACGAGCTGGGCCTGCACATGATCCTGGCCGGGGACCGCATAGCCCACATAGCCGACACCTGGGTCTCCCAGGAGGGCCTGCCGCACGGCCGCCGGTTCCTGACGCAGCGCACCCGCTGGGCCCAGGGCAACCTGCAGTGCGTCCGCTACGCCCCGCGCATCGTCTCCTGTCTCTTATACACAATGTGTATAAGAGACAGACCTTCCTCCAGCCGGTCGCCCACCTGGTCACCCTCGCCCTGTGCGCGGTCATGTTCGTCCTCCTCGGCCTGGCCGTCGCCGAGGACGGCGCGGGCGAGGCGTTCGGCGGCATGCTGGCGCTGTGGCCGCTGGTGCTCGTCCTGGCCGCCGTGTCCGTCCTGCCGTTCGTGCTGTGGGGCCCGGTCTACCGCCGGGACCGGGCGTCGGACCGCTCGCCGCTGACCGCCCTGCTGTGGGGGCTGGCGCTGTGGCTGTACGCGTACCACCTCTTCCCGGCCTCCGCCCGCGGCTTCGTCCGGATGCTGCGCGGCCGCAACGGCTGGGCGAAGACCCGCCGCAACGCCGAGAGCGTCGAGAGCGGGCCGGTGGCCATCGAGGCCTGATTCCTCGTCATGAGTTCGCTCACAGAAGTGAGCGATGGAGCAACTTTCCTCTTCGTTCCGCCATCTGACCGCCGGTGATATCCATGCCGGAACGGTTCCGGTGGCGGAACGGAGCGTTGTGCGCACCCCACAACTCAGCAATCGGACCCACTTGCTGCTGCTCACCGCATGGGCGGTGCTCTGGTTCGTCATCGTCGAGCCCAGCGGCGGCTTCTCGTGGCACTACCTGCGCACCGGCGGCGAGCTGATCTACGGCTCGTCGGGCGACGGCGGGCTGAACCTCTACGCCCGCCACCCCGAGCTCCAGATGGGCCCCGTCAGCTTCCTCGTGGCCGGTCTCTTCAACCCCTTCCCGGCCGCCGTCGGGCAGGTCATGGCCGAGGCCCTCATGTCCGGCCTGGGCCTGGTGATCCTCGTCCTCGCCGGCCGCAGCGCCGCCCGCCACTTCCTCGGCACCGGCACCAACCACCAGCGGCTGCGGCAGCGCGTCCTGATCGCGGGCCTGGCCTTCATCCCCATGTGGATCGAGGTCTCGGTCCGCTTCGCCCACCTCGACGACGTCCTCGCGCTGTTCTTCACCGCGCTCGCCGTCCGCTACCTGACGCGCTGCGACGCCGCCGCGACCGGCATCTGCATGGCCCTCGCCCTGAACTCCAAGCCCACGGCGCTGGCCTTCCTGCCGCTGCTCCTCGCCCTGCCGAAGGAGCGCTGGTTGCGCGCGGGCCTGTGGTGCGTGGGCCTGGTGGCCGCGGCCTGGCTGCCGTTCTTCGTCGTCGACCCGCACTCCTTCGCCGCGGCGAAGTTCACCATCCCCAACAACCCGGCGTCCGCCCTGCGCTGGCTGGGCGGCAACACCCCCGAGACCCCGAACTGGGCCCGCCCCGCCCAGGCCGCCCTCGGCCTCGCCCTCGGCACCATCGCCGTCTGGCGCGGCCGCTGGGCGGCGGTCGTCCTGCTGGGCGCCAACGCCCGGATCGTCCTCGACCCCAGCGTCTACACGTACTACACGGCCTCCGTGCTGCTCGGCACGCTGCTGTGGGACGTGTGCGGGCAGCGGCGCCTGGTGCCGTGGTGGAGCTGGATCGCGCTGATCGTGCTGTACGGGAGCGTGTTCGTCGTCCCCGACGAGTCGGCCAAGGGCCTGATCCGGCTCGGCTTCGTGGCCGTGTCGACGGCGTACGTGCTCCTCGCGCCGGTGCGCGACCGCCGGGAGCGGAATCAGCACAGGCCCCTCGACCGGGTGGAAGAGGGGCCTGTGGAGGGGCCGTGGGGTCCCATGTGGGACCCGGGTCGTACTAGGCCTTGGACGCGTTATCTCCAGGCAGGGCGGCCAACTGAGCGGTGATCCGCTCGATGTCGCCCTCGGCCTTCGTCAGGCGCGTGCGGATCTTCTCCACGGCCGCCTCGGCGGCCTTGGCGAGGAACGCCTCGTTGCCGAGCTTGGCCGTGCACTGCGCCTTGTCCTTCTCGGCCGCGGCCAGCGCCTTGGCCAGGCGCTTGCGCTCGGCCTCGACGTCGATCGTGCCGGACAGGTCGAGGGCGACCGTGGCACCGGCGACCGGCAGGGTCGCGGTGGCCTGGAAGCCGTCCTCGGCGGGCTGCAGGCGCAGCAGCTGACGGATGGCGCCCTCGTGGGCGGCCAGCGAGGTGCCGGACAGGTCCAGCTTCGCCGGGACGCGCTGGCCGGGCTGGAGGCCCTGGTCGGCGCGGAAGCGGCGGACCTCGGTGATGACCTGCTGGAGGTTCTCGATCTCCCGCTCGGCCTCGGCGTCGCGGAAGCCGCTGTCCTTGGGCCAGTCGGCGACGACGACCGACTCCTTGCCCGTCAGCGCCGTCCACAGCGTCTCGGTGACGAAGGGGACGACCGGGTGCAGCAGCTTGAGCGTGACGTCGAGGACCTCGCCCAGGACACGCGCCGAGACCTTGGCCGGCTCGCCGCCGCCCATGAAGGTGGTCTTGGACAGCTCGACGTACCAGTCGAAGACCTCGTCCCACGCGAAGTGGAAGAGGGCGTCGGACAGCTTGGCGAACTGGTAGTCGTCGTAGAGGGCGTCGACCTCGGCCACCGTGGCGTTGAGCCGCGAGAGGATCCAGCGGTCGGTGGCCGACAGCTGCTCCACCGGCGGCAGGTCGCCCTCGACCGTCGCGCCGTTCATCATCGCGAAGCGCGTGGCGTTCCAGATCTTGTTGGCGAAGTTCCGCGAGCCCTGGACCCAGTCCTCGCCGATCGGCACGTCCACGCCGGGGTTGGCACCGCGCGCGAGGGTGAAGCGGACGGCGTCGGAGCCGTACTTGTCCATCCAGTCGAGCGGGTTGACCGCGTTGCCGAAGGACTTCGACATCTTCTTGCCGAACTGGTCGCGGACCATGCCGTGCAGGGCGATGGTGTGGAACGGCGGGGTGCCGTCCATCGCGTACAGGCCGAACATCATCATCCGGACGACCCAGAAGAAGAGGATGTCGTAGCCGGTGACGAGGACGGAGTTCGGGTAGAACTTCTCGAGGCTCTCGGTCTTCTCGGGCCAGCCGAGCGTGGAGAACGGCCACAGGCCGGAGGAGAACCAGGTGTCGAGGACGTCGGTCTCCTGGTGCCAGCCCTCGCCGGTCGGCGGCTGCTCGTCCGGGCCGACGCAGACCATCTCGCCGTCGGGGCCGTACCAGACCGGGATGCGGTGGCCCCACCACAGCTGACGCGAGATGCACCAGTCGTGGAGGTTGTCCACCCAGTCGAAGTACCGCTTCTCCATCTCCTGCGGGTGGATCTTGACCTTGCCATCGCGGACGGCGTCGGCGGCGGCCTTGGCCAGCGGGCCGGTCTTGACCCACCACTGCATGGACTGGCGCGGCTCGAGCGTCGTCTTGCAGCGCGAGCAGTGGCCGACGGAGTGGGTGTACGGGCGCTTCTCGGCGACGATGCGGCCCTCGGCGCGCAGGGCGCCGACGATCGCGGAGCGGGCCTCGAAGCGGTCCAGGCCGAGGAAGGGGCCGTGGACGGTGATCACGCCGTGCTCGTCCAGGACGGTGAGCGACGGGAGGTCGTGGCGGCGGCCGATCTCGAAGTCGTTCGGGTCGTGGGCCGGGGTGACCTTGACGGCACCCGTGCCGAACTCGGGGTCGACGTGCTCGTCGGCGACGACCGGGATGCGGCGGCCGGTCAGCGGCAGCTCGATCTCGGTGCCGACGAGGTGCTTGTAGCGCTCGTCCTCGGGGTGGACGGCCACGGCGGTGTCGCCGAGCATCGTCTCGGCG
>KL569408.1:2788-3695 GCA_000715685.1 Streptomyces lilacinus | reverse complement strand
TCTCGGCGCGGGTCGTGGCGACGACGATGGAGGCGTCACCCTCGCCGTACGTGATCGAGACGAGCTCGCCGTCGTCGTCCTGGTACTCCACCTCGATGTCGGAGATGGCGGTGAGGCAGCGGGGGCACCAGTTGATGATGCGCTCGGCGCGGTAGATCAGCTCGTCTTCGTAGAGCTTCTTGAAGATCGTCTGGACGGCCTTGGACAGGCCCTCGTCCATGGTGAAGCGCTCGCGCGACCAGGCGACGCCGTCGCCGAGCCGGCGCATCTGGCCGGAGATCTGGCCGCCCGACTCGCCCTTCCACTGCCACACGCGCTCGACGAACGCCTCACGGCCGAGGTCGTGGCGGGACGTGCTCTCCTTGGCCAGCTCGCGCTCGACCACGTTCTGCGTGGCGATGCCGGCGTGGTCCATGCCGGGCTGCCAGAGCGTCTCGTAGCCCTGCATGCGCTTGCGGCGGGTCAGCGCGTCGATCAGCGTGTGCTCGAACGCGTGCCCGAGGTGGAGCGAGCCGGTGACGTTCGGCGGGGGGATGACGATGGTGTACGCGGGCTTCTCGCTCTTCGCGTCGGCCTCGAAATAGCCCCGCTCTACCCAGCGCTCGTACAGCGGCCCCTCTACTTCGGCCGGCGCGTACTGGGTCGGCAGTTCGGGGACGCTGTTCGGAGTCTGCTGAGTGTTCTCGGTCACGGGGCGATTCTACGGGGCGGGTGCGACAGCCCACGAACCGTTTCCCCCCCTCGCGTCCGTCCCCGGACCGCCCCGGCGTGAGCCTCGGACAAGTAATCGGGAAGGATGGCGCCCCACAACTCGTCCGCTGATGTCGAAGAGGGACCATGAGCCACCACCAGCCGGGCCCGTACGGAGCGCCGTCGCAGCCGCCCCAGCAGCCCGGTCCCTACGGCC
>KL569408.1:1599-2527 GCA_000715685.1 Streptomyces lilacinus | reverse complement strand
GTGTATAAGAGACAGGCCCCAGCCCCAGCAGCCGGGGCAGTACGGCGCGGCGTACGGTCCCGCGTACGGCAGCAGCCCGTACGGTGGCGCACCCGGCCCGTACGGGCAGCAGCCGGGGATGCCGGTGGGGATGCAGCCGGGCATGCCGGGGGCGTACCCGCCGCCGGTGCCGCCGGTCCCGCCGCGGAGCAACACGGGCAAGGCCATCGGCATCGCGCTCGGTGCCGTCATCCTGGTCGGCGCGATCGTGACGGGCGGCTTCGTCCTCCTCGCGGGCGGCGGTGGCGGTGACGACGACGCGGCCGCCGACGGCGGCAAGCGCTACAAGCTCACGACGCCCGAGACGATCGTGACCGAGTACAAGAAGGACGGCAGCGCGGACCTGCCGGAGTTCGGGTCGGCGGAGAAGGCGGACCTCCGACAGATGGGCGTCGTCAACCCGCAGACGCTCTCCGGCGCCTACCAGACCGATGTCGCCCCGGTGGTGCAGAAGCGCATCCGCTTCACCGGCACGTGGGGCACGATCAAGCGGCCCCAGGGCGTCGTCGACGGCATGTTCGCCTCCATGAACGCGGCCCTCAAGAAGGAGGACGGCGACAAGATGGAGCTCGTCGGCACGCCGCGGAAGGTCTCGCCCGGCGGCCTCGACGACGACGCCGTCATGAAGTGCCAGTACGCCCGCATGGTCGGCAGCACCGCGCCGGGCGGCAAGACCATCACCATGCAGATGTGCGTCTGGGCCGACCACAGCACCGCGGCGGCGGTGTTCTCCCTCGACGCGGCGGCGGTGCTGGCGGGCAAGGACGTCCCGCTGGAGGAAGCCGCAGAGCTGACGGCGAAGGTGCGCCACGACCTGCGCGTCGAGATCCCGAAGAAGTAACCGGAAGAGGACACGAGACAGCCATGACCCAGCCTCCGCAGCCGAACC
>KL569408.1:1128-1314 GCA_000715685.1 Streptomyces lilacinus | reverse complement strand
CCCCTACGGCCAGCCCCCACAGCAGCCGTACGGGGCGGCGCCCCAGCAGCCCAACCCGTACGCCACGCCCTACCCGCCGCAGCAGCCGGCCTACCCGCAACAGCCGCCGGCCTACCCGGCCGCCTACCCGCCGCCGATCCCCCCGCAGAGCGGTGGCGGCAAGGGCAAGGTCTGTCTCTTATACAC
>KL569408.1:0-830 GCA_000715685.1 Streptomyces lilacinus | reverse complement strand
CGCCATCAGAGATGTGTATAAGAGACAGACTTCGCCCTCCTCGGCGGCAAGGACAAGAGCGACCCGGCGAAGGCCAAGGGAGGCGCGTCGGCCTCGGCCACGTCGTCCGCCTCCCCGTCGGCCTCGGCCCCGGCCGACGGCGGCAAGCGCTACAAGCTCACCACGCCCGACACCGTCCTCGGCGAGTACAAGCTCGACCCGAGCGGCAGCGAGGACGGCTTCGCCAACAAGGACAAGTCGACCCTCGCGCTCGTCGGCATCAAGGACGCCCAGAGCACCGCGGGCGCCTGGAAGACCGAGGGCGCCCCGGCCACCCGCAAGGGGATGCGCCTCAGCGGACTGTGGGGCCGCGTGGACAACCCCGAGAGCACCGTCGACAGCATGTTCCTGAGCGTGGCGGTCGCGACGAAGAACGACTCGACGAAGACGCTCGAGGGCAAGCCGGAGAAGGTCACCCCGGCGGGGCTGGACGGCGACGGCACGGTGATGAAGTGCCAGAAGACGACGTTCAAGGACGCCGGCTCGCCGAAGGCCATCAGCATGCCGCTGTGCATCTGGGCCGACCACAGCACGGTCGGCAGCGTCTTCGTCGTCGACGCCGCCGCGGTCATCAGCGGCGAGGACATCCCCCTCGCCCGCGCGGCCGAACTCACCGCGAAGCTCCGTACCGAGACGCGCGTGGCGATTCCGTAGCACACGGCACCACTTGTTCCGAAACCGTTGCGGGCCCGAGGTGAGTCTGGGATGGGCCATCAGGAAAGATGACGCGGAACTGTCTTGTGCGAGACCTGCGTCGAAGAGGACACGATGAGCTACAACCAGCCGGGCCC
>KL569407.1:39347-44614 GCA_000715685.1 Streptomyces lilacinus | reverse complement strand
AAACCCGCGCCGAAGGCGCGGGCACCCCCCACCGGCGGTCAGCCAATCGCAGCAAGGGCCCCCAGCAGCACCAGCCCAACACCGGACGGCACCAGCAACTCGTACGCCCACCGAACAGAAGGCACCCCCTGCGCCCCCTCCCGCGCAGCACCCCGCTCCGCGAGCTCGCGCAGATCCGCGACCGCCTGGTCGGACGGCGACCGAACGGGCCCGCCCGACGCGGTCGCGGACGCCCGCCCCGTCACATCGGTGGCCGCGTCCCGCGCCGCGGCCCGCGCCGCCCGCTTCCGCTGGCGCAGCGACACCGGAATGGCCCAGAGCTGGTACTTCGCCCCGCCCGCGGCGAACACCTCGCTGGAGTACCCGGCCCGTACCCCCTCCACGCACGCCCACGGCAGCGTGATCGTGCGGAAGGGATTCCGCACCAGCAACCGGTCCCGCCCCGCCCACACCGCCGGCCGCAGCGTGAAGGCGATGATCAGCGGCACCACGAACAGCAGCCCCGCCAGCGCGAGCCACGGCGTGTTGCCCTTGCCGCGCAGCATCGCGTCGCCGCCCAGCCAGGCGGCCAGGCCGAGCAGCAGTACGCCTCCGGCGATGCCCGCGGGAGAGCGGTAGGACCGCTCGGCGGCGTCCGGTGCCTCAGGGGAGCTCGTCATGGGGCAGATTGTGCCTCACGGGACGAGAGGTGAGGGGGCGGGGCGGGACGGGCCCTGGCAGGGGCGTAAAACGGAACCCGTACCGGCGCCAGCGGAGTTGATCAAGCCCGGGGGGATGACATGCGCTACGCGCGTAGATATGCTCATCCGGTGACCATGTCCACTGTTCCCTCAAACGGCAACGAAGCCGCAGAGCGACTCGCATCGATGGCGGACGTGACCGCCTCCGACGGGGCGCTGCGCCGCTTCCTGCACGGCCTCCCGGGCGTCGACCCGGTCGGGCTGGAGGCCCGCGCCGCGGCGCTGGGCACCCGCTCGATCAAGACGACGGCGAAGGCGTACGCCATCGACCTGGCGATCTCGATGATCGACCTGACGACTCTGGAGGGCGCGGACACCCCCGGCAAGGTCCGGGCGCTGTGCGCCAAGGCCCTCAACCCGGACCCGACCGACCGCGACACCCCGCGCACCGCCGCGATCTGTGTCTACCCCGACATGGTGGCCACGGCCGCCGAGTCCCTGCGGGGCTCCGAGGTGAAGGTCGCCTCCGTCGCCACCGCCTTCCCGGCCGGGCGCGCCGCCCTGCCGGTGAAGCTCGCCGACACGATCGACGCCGTCGCCGCGGGCGCGGACGAGATCGACATGGTGATCGACCGCGGCGCGTTCCTGGCCGGCCGCTACCTCTCCGTCTTCGAGGAGATCAAGGCCGTCAAGGAAGCCTGCCGCAGGCAGGACGGCACGGCGGCCCGACTGAAGGTCATCTTCGAGACCGGCGAGCTGTCGACGTACGACAACATCCGCCGCGCCTCCTGGCTGGGCATGCTGGCCGGCGCCGACTTCATCAAGACGTCGACCGGCAAGGTCGCGGTGAACGCCACCCCGGCGAACACCCTGCTGATGCTGGAGGCCGTGCGCGACTTCCGCGACACGACGGGCGTGCAGGTCGGCGTGAAGCCGGCGGGCGGCATCCGTACGACCAAGGACGCGATGAAGTTCCTGGTGCTGGTCAACGAGACCGTGGGCGAGGAGTGGCTGACCAACGAGTGGTTCCGCTTCGGTGCCTCCAGCCTGCTCAACGACCTGCTGATGCAGCGCCAGAAGCTGAGCACCGGCCGCTACTCCGGTCCCGACTACGTGACGGTGGACTGACCATGGCTTTTGAATACGCACCCGCGCCGGAGTCGCGCGCGGTCGTCGACATCGCGCCGTCCTACGGGCTGTTCATCGACGGCGAGTTCCGCGAGGCGACGGGCGGGAAGGTCTTCAAGACCGTCTCGCCGTCGACCGAGGAGGTGCTCTCCGAGGTCGCGCAGGCGTCCGCCGAGGACGTCGACGCGGCGGTGAAGGCCGCCCGCAAGGCTTTCGAGAAGTGGTCGGCGCTGCCGGGTTCCGAGCGCGCCAAGTACCTCTTCCGCATCGCGCGGATCATCCAGGAGCGCAGCCGCGAGCTCGCCGTTCTCGAGACCCTCGACAACGGCAAGCCGATCAAGGAGACGCGCGACGCGGACCTCCCGCTGGTCGCGGCGCACTTCTTCTACTACGCGGGCTGGGCCGACAAGCTCGACCACGCGGGCTTCGGCCCGAACCCGCGCCCGCTGGGCGTGGCCGGCCAGGTCATCCCGTGGAACTTCCCGCTGCTGATGCTGGCGTGGAAGATCGCCCCGGCGCTGGCCGCGGGCAACACGGTCGTGCTGAAGCCGGCGGAGACGACCCCGCTCTCCGCGCTGTTCTTCGCGGACATCTGCCGCCAGGCGGGTCTGCCGAAGGGCGTCGTCAACATCCTGACGGGCGACGGCTCGACCGGTGCCGCGCTCGTCGGCCACGAGGGCGTCGACAAGGTGGCCTTCACCGGCTCCACCGCCGTCGGCAAGCAGATCGCCCGTACCGTCGCCGGTACGGACAAGAAGCTGACGCTCGAGCTGGGCGGCAAGGGCGCCAACATCGTCTTCGACGACGCGCCGATCGACCAGGCCGTCGAGGGCATCGTCAACGGCATCTTCTTCAACCAGGGCCAGGTCTGCTGCGCGGGCTCCCGCCTCCTGGTCCAGGAGTCGATCCAGGACGAGCTGCTCGACGCGCTCAAGCGCCGGATGTCGACGCTGCGCGTGGGCGACCCGCTCGACAAGAACACCGACGTCGGCGCGATCAACTCCGCCGAGCAGCTGGCCCGCATCACCGCGCTCGCCGACAGCGGCGAGGCCGAGGGCGCCGAGCGCTGGGCGCCGGCCTGCGAGCTGCCGAGCGCCGGCTACTGGTTCGCGCCGACGCTCTTCACGAACGTCACGCAGGCCCACCGGATCGCCCGCGAGGAGATCTTCGGCCCGGTGCTGTCCGTGCTGACCTTCCGTACGCCCGCCGAGGCCGTCGCCAAGGCGAACAACAGCCAGTACGGCCTGTCGGCCGGCATCTGGACGGAGAAGGGCTCCCGGATGCTGGCCGTGGCGAGCAAGCTGCGCGCCGGTGTCGTGTGGGCGAACACGTTCAACAAGTTCGACCCGACCTCGCCCTTCGGCGGCTACAAGGAGTCGGGCTTCGGCCGCGAGGGCGGTCGCCACGGTCTGGAGGCCTACCTCGATGTCTGAGCGACTCAGCGTCTTCAAGACCTACAAGCTGTTCGTCGGGGGCAAGTTCCCCCGGTCCGAGAGCGGGCGGGTGTACGAGGTGACCGACTCCAAGGGCAAGTGGCTCGCCAACGCCCCGCTGTCCTCCCGCAAGGACGCCCGTGACGCCATCGTGGCGGCGCGCAAGGCGTTCGGCGGCTGGTCGGGCGCGACCGCGTACAACCGCGGCCAGATCCTCTACCGCGTCGCCGAGATGCTCGAGGGCCGCCGCGACCAGTTCGTCGCCGAGGTGGCGGACGCCGAGGGGCTGTCGAAGTCCAAGGCCGCCGCGCAGGTGGACGCCGCGATCGACCGCTGGGTCTGGTACGCGGGCTGGACCGACAAGATCGCTCAGGTCGTCGGGGGCACCAACCCCGTGGCCGGGCCGTTCTTCAACGTCTCCTCCCCCGAGCCGACCGGTGTCGTGGCGGTCGTCGCGCCGCAGGAGTCCTCGCTCCTGGGCCTGGTGTCCGTGATCGCCCCGGTGATCGCGGGCGGCAGCACGGTCGTGGTGGTCGCCTCGGAGAAGGCGCCGCTGCCGGCCCTGTCGCTGGGCGAGGTGCTCGCCACCTCCGACGTGCCCGGCGGTGTGGTCAACATCCTGTCCGGCAAGGCGGCGGAGATCTTCCCGTCGGTCGCCGCGCACCAGGACGTCAACGCGATCGACCTGGCCGGTGCCGACGCGGAGCTCGCGAAGGCCCTGGAGGTCGCCGCGGCCGACAACCTCAAGCGCGTCGTCCGTCCACAGCCTGTGGACTGGTCCGCCGACCCCGGCACCAAGCGCCTGACGGCCTTCCTGGAGACGAAGACCGTCTGGCACCCCACGGGTTCGCTGGGCGCGGGCGGCTCGTCCTATTGAGACACCCCGCCGTACGCGTACGAGGGCGGCTCCCCGACCGGGGAGCCGCCCTCGTGGCGTCGCACTCCGTGCGTCCCGCTCAGTTGCCCGGCAGCACGCCCAGGGCCTGGCCGACCAGCGGCAGGTCCCCGACCTGCCCCCGGTTGGTGACGGGGGACGTCACGGCCTGGGTGCCGACCGGCTTGAAGTCGCCGGGCTGGATGCGGGCGCCGTTGTTCAGCGGGTCCACGGGGGTGGCCGCGAGCGGGTGGTACTTGAAGGACTTCACCACCGGAGCGAGCCCCTCCACCGACTTCTCCACCGCGATGCCGGTACCGGCGAACGCCGCCCCGAGGTCCGTGCGGCCGAACTCGGCCCGCGGCGCCTGCGGGTTCGCGCTCGCCGCCGTCGCGCCGCCCGCGACGAGCGCCGCGCCCGCGGAGACGGTCAGCCCGAGGCGCGTCAGCATGCGCCGACGCGGCGGAGGAGGGGTCGCTGTGCGTGCGTGACGTGCTTGGGAGGCCATGACCACCTGCCGTGAGAAGGGTTGGATCGACAACGCAACGTAGCGGCTCCACTACTGTGCGCGCACGCCGCGACCCAGGGGGATCCCCCATGCGGCGGAATGCCTCACACTGGTGTCCCGTGACCTCCCACCTGTCCTCCGCGCGCGTCATCCTGCTCACCGGTCCGTCCGGCTCCGGAAAGTCGTCCCTCGCCGCCCGTACCGGGCTGCCCGTGCTCAACCTCGACGACTTCTACAAGGAGGGGCACGACCCGACGCTGCCGCTGCTCCCGGACAGCGACGAGACGGACTGGGACTCGCCGCTGTCGTGGGACGCGGAGGCCGCCGTGGCGGCGATCGACGCGCTGTGCCGCACGGGACGCACGGGCGTGCCGGTGTACGACATCTCCACCAGCTCGCGGGTCGGCGAGGGCACGTTGGACATCGGCCGGACCCAGGTGTTCATCGCCGAGGGCATCTTCGCCGCCGACATCATCGAGCGGTGCCGTGATCTGGGACACCTCGCGGACGCGCTGTGCCTGCGGGGCCGGCCCTCGACGACGTTCCGCCGGCGGCTGCTGCGCGACCTGCGCGAGGCCCGCAAGCCGGTGCCGACGCTCGTACGACGGGGTCTGCGGCTGATGCGCGCCGAGCGGGCCGTCGTG
>KL569407.1:31175-39044 GCA_000715685.1 Streptomyces lilacinus | reverse complement strand
CGGCGGCCGCGGCCGGCCACCGCGAGAGCGTGCGCGTCTGACGCGGCTCCGGGACCCGGACACGCGAGAGCGGGCGAGGCAGTCCCCCCGACTGCCCGCCCGCTCTCTTCCCCCGTGTTCCCCCCGCTGGTCCCCCGTTCTCGGCTAGGCCACGAGCTCCCCGAAGGACTCCCGTACCCCCCGGCCCGAGCCGATGACCTCGTCGTCGCGCAGCCGGCGCAGCGAGCGCCAGATGCTGCTCTTGACCGTGCCGACGCTGATGTCCAGGATCTCCGCGATCTCCGGGTCCGTGCGGCCCTCGTAGTAGCGCAGGACGAGCATGGTGCGCTGGAGCTCGGGGAGCCGGGCGAGCGCCTGCCAGAGCACGGCGCGCAGCTCGGTGCCGCGCATCGCGTCGGTCTCGCCGACCGTCTCCGGCAGCTCCTCGGTCGGGTACTCGTTGAGCTTGCGTCGGCGCCAGGCGCTGATGTGCAGGTTGGTCATGGTGCGGCGCAGGTAGCCGCCGATGGCCGCCTTGTCGGAGATGCGGTCCCAGGCGCGGTAGGTGGAGAACAGCGCGCTCTGCAGCAGGTCCTCGGCCTCGTGGCGGTCGCCGGTGAGGTGGTACGCGGTCGCGTACAGGGAGGCCCGGCGCTCCTGGACGTAGGCGGTGAACTCCGCCTCCGTCCGCGACACGCTCGTGCCGTCTCCCCCCGTGGCGGTCCGGGCGCCCCCCGCGCCCGTCCCGGCCTCCCCGTACGCGATCGCGTCGATGGCCACCATGTACGGCGGCCGTACACGTCCGGTGCCGCGAGCGCACCCCCGCCCGCCCACGGCACCGGACTTCTCGGTGCTCCGGCCGGCGTCGTGCAGGCGCGTGCGAACTGCGCTGTTCGTGGTGCTGTGCAGTGTGTTCATCTCGCGCCCCCCGTCGGTGGAGCCAACTCGGTCCGGCAGTGATCCGGACCTCGGTCTCGCCCGGTGAACACCAATCTGCCGGGCCAGTTTCATGGCGTTGTCCGCCGACTGTCACAGCACTGCAACAGGCTCGGCCGTGCCCGTTGCCGAACGGCCCGCGGGCCGCTGCGGCGCCCGTCTGTCGAACTACCGGCCACTCTTAGGCCAGAATGACCACTGTGCCTTTCCTGTTGCTGATCGAGGACGACGACGCCATCCGCACGGCCCTCGAGTTCTCCCTGTCCCGCCAGGGCCACCGTGTGGTGACCGCGGCGACGGGCGAGGACGGCCTGAAGATGCTGCGGGAGCAGCGTCCGGACCTGATCGTCCTGGACGTCATGCTGCCGGGCATCGACGGCTTCGAGGTGTGCCGGCGCATCCGGCGGACGGACCAGCTGCCGATCATCCTGCTGACCGCCCGCAACGACGACATCGACGTGGTGGTCGGGCTGGAGTCCGGCGCGGACGACTACGTGGTCAAGCCGGTGCAGGGCCGGGTGCTGGACGCCCGGATCCGGGCGGTGCTGCGCCGGGGCGAGCGGGAGTCGAGCGACTCGGCGTCGTTCGGTTCGCTGGTGATCGACCGGTCGGCGATGACGGTGACCAAGAACGGCCAGGACCTGCAGCTGACGCCGACCGAGCTGCGGTTGCTGCTGGAGCTCAGCCGCCGGCCGGGGCAGGCGCTGTCGCGGCAGCAGCTGCTGCGGCTGGTGTGGGAGCACGACTACCTGGGCGACTCCCGGCTGGTGGACGCCTGCGTCCAGCGCCTGCGCGCCAAGGTCGAGGACGTGCCGTCCTCCCCGACGTTGATCCGTACGGTCCGCGGGGTGGGGTACCGGCTGGACGCCCCGCAGTGATGTGAAGCGGACGGCCGTCGGGGGTGACGGCCGTCAGTGGTGACGACATGAGGACAGAGAGCGGACAGTGACACAGGAGCCCGGTCGGGTACGGGGCTGGGCGGCGGCCAGGAACGTCATGAAGCCGAGCATGCGGTGGATCAGCCTGCGGCTGCGGCTCATGCTCGTCTTCGCGCTGGTGGCCCTCGCCGCCGCCGTCTCGGCGTCCGCCATCGCGTACTGGCTCAACCGCGACGCGGTGCTCACCCGCACCCAGGACGCCGCCCTCGACGACTTCCGCAAGTCCCTGCAGGACAACACCGGTTCGCTGCCGCTCACGCCGACGTGCCCGGAGCTGCAGGAGGCCGCGGACCGGATGGCGGCCACCTCGCAGAAGTACGAGGTGCTGCTGATCGGCAAGGTCAAGGGCGGCGGGGAGTGCGCGGCGCCCTCCGACCGTGATCTGTTCACGCTGAAGGTCGTGCCGAAGTCGCTGGTCACGGCCGTCAACCGGGAGCGGAAGGTCACCGAGTCCAACCCCTACCCGTACCACCTGTACTGGCAGCGGATCACGCTGGGCGGCAAGCCGTACCTGGTGGGCGGCGCCAAGGTGATCGGCGGCGGGCCGACGGGCTACCTGCTGAAGTCGCTGGAGAACGAGCGCGCCGACCTCAACTCGCTGGCCTGGTCGCTCGGCATCGCCACCGGGCTGGCCCTGATCGGCTCGGCGCTGCTCGCGCAGGCCGCCGCCTCGACGGTGCTGCGGCCCGTGCAGCGCCTCGGCGACGCGGCCCGCCGGCTCGGCGAGGGCAAGCTGGACACCCGACTGCGGGTCTCCGGCACGGACGAGCTGGCCGACCTGTCGCGCACCTTCAACAAGACCGCGGAGTCGCTGCAGAAGCGGGTGGAGGACCTGAGCTCGCGGGAGGCGGCGAGCCGGCGGTTCGTGGCCGACATGTCGCACGAGCTGCGGACCCCGCTGACGGCGATCACCGCCGTGACCGAGGTGCTGGAGGAGGAGGCGGAGACCCTCGATCCGATGATCGCGCCCGTGGTGCAGCTGGTGGTGAGCGAGACCCGTCGCCTGAACGACCTGGTGGAGAACCTGATGGAGGTCACCCGCTTCGACGCGGGCACGGCCCGGCTGGTCCTGGACGACGTGGACATCGCCGACCAGATCACCGCGTGCATCGACGCGCGCGCCTGGCTCGACGCCGTCGAACTGGACGCCGAGCGCGGCATCATGGCCCGCCTCGACCCGCGCCGGCTCGACGTGATCCTGGCCAACCTCATCGGGAACGCGCTCAAGCACGGCGGTTCGCCGGTGCGGGTCTCGGTCCGCCTGACCGACGACACGCTGGTGATCGCCGTGCGCGACCACGGGCCCGGCATCCCCGAGGACGTGCTGCCGCACGTCTTCGACCGCTTCTACAAGGCGAGCGCCTCGCGCCCGCGGTCCGAGGGCAGCGGTCTGGGCCTGTCGATCGCACTGGAGAACGCCCACATCCACGGCGGCGAGATCACCGCCGCGAACTCCCCCGAGGGCGGTGCCGTCTTCACGCTGACGCTGCCCCGGGACGCCTCCGCGCTCACCGACGGCGAGGGCGCGCCGGGCAACGGCACCCGGGAAGGGGGCACCGCGTGAGACTCCGCCTCCCCACCGGTGCCGGCCGTCGCACCGCCCTTCGCACCACCGCGCTGACGGCCGGTCTCGCCGTGCTCGCCGGCGGCCTGGCCGGGTGCGGCATCCGCGGCACCGCGGTGCCGGTGGACGCCGGCAGCGCGCCCTCGCGGGCGTCGTGCGTGGTGCGGTCCACCCCGCAGAGCCTCACGGCCCCCAGCACCGTCACCACGTCCGTCCAGCTCGTGTGCACCTCCCAGCTGCTGCCGGTGCCGCGCGTGGTCACCGTCCCCGAGGGCAGCGACCCGATGGCGCTGGCCCAGGTGCTGCTGGACGAGCTCAAGCGGCAGCCCACGCCCGGCGAGGACGAGGCCGGCTTCTCCACCGACGTGCCCCAGCGGCTGACCCTCGGGGCGCCGCGCAAGGGCGACCCGGCCGGGACCCTGCGGCTGAACGTGGCGCCGCAGGAGCTGCCGCCGGTGGCGCTGGCGCAGTTGGTGTGCACGTTCGCGGGCACGCCCGCGGCCGACGGGCGCGCCACCGTCGTCCTGGGCGGTCCCGGCGAGGACGACCGGCCGCTGGGCTACCCGTGCACCGACGAGACGCGCACGCGTCCGGAGGCGGTGCGCGGCGGCGCGACCACCCCACCCTGACGCCGGCCCGGCCGCGGCCCCGACGCCGCCCCGCGGAGAGGGGCGCTGACTCTCCGTACCCGCACGCGGAACCGCGCGCCCCGCGTGCGGCGTCGTGAGGGGCGTGCAGCGTCATGGCTACGGCGGTACGCCCGCCCTCCGATACCGCTACCGCGTGGCGGGCTGTGTCCTCCTGGCCGTCCACCTCCTCGTGCTGGGCTGGCTCGCGCTGCGGCCGCTCACCGCACTGTGGGTGACGCCCGCGCATCTGGAGCCGCTCGCGACGATCCGGGCGGATCTCGCGCTGGGGCCCTGGGAGGCGACGCGGTCCATAGCGGGAGGCGTGCTGCCGTTCGCGCCGCTGGGGGTGCTGCTGCCGTGGGCGGCGGGCCGGCTGTCGGTGTCGGCGCCGGGCTCGCTGGCCCGTACGGTCTTCACCGCCGCGATGATCTCGCTGGCCCTGCAGGTGGTGCGCGGCGGCGTGATGGGCCAGGTCCTGGACGTGGACGCGCTGCTGCTGAACGTGACCGGGGTGACGCTCACCCACGTGGCCGTCGTCCCCGCGGTACGGGCCCGGCTCCGCCGCAGGTCCCACGCGGGGGCGGAGCCGGCCCCCCGGCGGGAGGAGACGGATCGGGGTCTGACCCCGACGATCCCCAGGGTCGGGATCGCACCCTAGAGGGACGTTCCCCACCGGGGCCCGGGCCTAGCGTTGAGGGTGTCGGGAAAACGTTCCCGCGCAGTGCCGGGGAAAGTGCCGGGAGAGGTTCCCGTGCGGTCGGCACATCGATGCGAAGGAGTTGCCGCCATGTCCGCTCCGCTGGTCCGCCCGCGCCACCACAGGATGATCGCCGGAGTCTGCGCGGGTCTGGCCGAGCGCTTCGGGACGTCCCGCACGACGATGCGGGTGATCTTCCTGCTGTCGTGTCTGCTGCCCGGTCCCCAGTTCCTGCTCTACATCGCGCTGTGGATCCTGCTGCCGGAGGAGGGCAGCCCCCGCGCCGCCGCCAAGGCGCGCGACTGGTGATCCCGCCGAGTCCGCGACTGGTGATCCCGCCGAGCCCCTGACGACGAGCGGGCCGCGCACCCCGGTTCGAGGGTGCGCGGCCCGCTTCGCGCTCGTACCGCCGGTGTCGTCCGCTCGTCAGTGGTTGGGCGTCCCCAGGCCCGGGAGGGAGAGGCCGTTGGGGGCGATGGCCTTGGTGGGCAGGCCGCCGAGGAGGCCGGCGTTGCCCTTGTTGTCCGCGGGGGCGGTGGTGGGGGCGTGGGTGCCCTTGGCGCTGCCGGTGAGCCTTTCGGTGGCACCGCCGGTCAGCTTGTCGGTGCGCACGCCGGTGAGCTTGTCGAGGGGGATGTGGGGGGCGAGGGCGACGTCGCCGGCCTTCGCGGCCTGCTCCAGCACCCCCGACTTCACCGCCCGGTCCGCGGCGATCGCGACCGGCCCGCCGGCCGGGGCCAGCTGGCCGACCGCCTCCACGGGAAGCCCCTTCTCCACGCCCGTGGCGGTGGTCGTGAGGGACTCGAGCGTGCCGGCGGAGGCGGAACCCGCCGCGCCGACGGCGATGGCGGCACCGACAGCGGCGATGCCGAGGGCCTTGAGAGATGCCTGCTTCATCTGAATCTGTCCTCGTGACGGGGAATGACGGGGGAATGTGGAGCGGCACTGCAACGTAGCCACG
This sequence comes from Streptomyces lilacinus, assembly GCA_000715685.1. Taxonomy (GTDB): domain Bacteria; phylum Actinomycetota; class Actinomycetes; order Streptomycetales; family Streptomycetaceae; genus Streptomyces; species Streptomyces lilacinus. The sequence goes on along the minus strand of KL569407.1, from coordinate 33,340 downwards.
ACCGCACCGGCCCCGCAATCAATGACACGAAGAGAAACGGCCGGGACTTGAAGTCCCGGCCGTATTCGCTGTATTCATGCCGCGCCGATCCCGGCGGGCCCCTCGAGGGAATTGCTGGTCAGGCGGTTTCGGTCGAGGTCTGGCGGAACAGCCACTCGGACTTCAGCTCGGCATAGCCCGGCTTGATCACGTCATTGATCATGGCGAGACGTTCGTCGAATGGGATGAAGGCCGACTTCATGGCGTTGACGGTGAACCACTGCATGTCGTCCAGGGTGTAGCCGAACGCGTTGACCAGGTGCTCGAATTCCCGGCTCATGCTCGTGCCGCTCATCAGACGATTATCGGTGTTCACCGTCAGCCGGAAATGCAGTTTACGCAGAAGTCCGATGGGGTGCTCTTCGTACGAAGTCGCCGCCGCGGTCTGGAGATTGGACGTCGGGCACATCTCCAGCGGAATGCGCTTGTCGCGCACGTAGGCGGCGAGCCGGCCGAGCTTGACCGTGCCGTCCTCGGCGATCTCGATGTCGTCGATGATGCGCACGCCGTGGCCGAGCCGGTCGGCGCCGCACCACTGCAGGGCCTGCCAGATCGACGGGAGGCCGAAGGCCTCGCCGGCGTGGATGGTGAAGTGGTTGTTCTCGCGCTTGAGGTACTCGAAGGCGTCCAGGTGACGGGTGGGCGGGAAGCCCGCCTCGGCGCCCGCGATGTCGAAGCCGGCGACGCCGGAGTCGCGGTAGCGGTTGGCCAGTTCGGCGATCTCCAGGGCGCGGGCCGCGTGCCGCATGGCGGTGAGCAGCGCGCCGACGCGGATGCGGCGGCCGGCCGCGCGGGCCCGTCGCTCGCCCTCGCGGAAGCCCTCGTTCACGGCCTCCACGACCTGCTCGAGGGTGAGCCCGGCCTCCAGGTGCTGCTCGGGGGCGTAGCGCACCTCGGCGTAGACGACCCCGTCCTCGGCCAGGTCCTCGGCGCACTCGGCGGCCACGCGGACCAGCGCCTCGCGGGTCTGCATGACGGCGCAGGTGTGCGCGAAGGTCTCGAGGTAGCGCTCGAGGGAGCCGGAGTCGGCGGCCTCGCGGAACCAGATCCCCAGCTTGTCCGGGTCGGTCTCGGGGAGCTTGTCGTAACCGATCGCGGCGGCGAGCTCGACGACCGTGCCGGGCCGCAGGCCGCCGTCGAGGTGATCGTGGAGCAGCACCTTCGGCGCGCGACGGATCTGCTCGGAGCTGGGTCGGGACGTCGGCTGGGACACCGACGGAACAGTGGTCTCGGTCGTCATTTCCGCACTCTAGCCCCTACGCGCGTAGATGTCGGCGAACGATACGGAACAGTGACCCATAGGCAGGGTGGACACCACCCGTCCTTCTGCCATCGTTGTCTGCCATGGTCCAGCAAGCGTTGCCGCAGCGAGACCCACGAGACCCGGACGGCCCCCCGGCCGCCCCGACCCCCACGGCCACGGCCCGCCTCGGCAAACCCCTGGGCGCCGGCCGGCCGGGCGACACCGTGCACGCCGTCGCCCTGCTGCTGCCCGACGGCACCGCCACCGGGGAGCGCCGGCCCTCCTTCCGCGCCCTGGCCGCCCAGCGCCCGCTGGCCCGCCGGCTCACCCGGGCGGGCGAGACCGAGGGCCTGGCCGTCCACGTCCTCCGCTACCGCCACCGCGGCTGGAACGGCTCGGCCGCCCACCCGGTGCGGGACGCCGAATGGGCGGCGGACGAGGCGGTGCGGCGCTACGGGGACGTACCGATCTGCCTCGTCGGTACGGGCCTGGGCGCGCGCGCCGCGCTGCGCGCCGCCGGCCACCAGGCCGTCACGGCGGTGCTCGCCCTCGCCCCCTGGCTGCCCGAGCCGGACGCCCTGCTCGCCCCCGACCCCGTACGCCAGCTCGCGGGCCGCCGGGTGCTGCTCGTCCACGGCACCAACGACGAGCGCACCGACCCGGACCTGTCGTACCGGCTCGCCGAGCGGGCGAAGAAGGTCAACCGCGACGTGTGCCGCTTCGAGGTCCACTCCGACGGCCACGCCCTGCGGCAGCACCGCGCGGAAGTCCTGGCGCTGGCCGCCGACTTCGTCCGCGGCTCCCTCCTGGGCCGGCACTACGCCCGCCCCCTGGCGGACGCCCTGGCGGCCCCGCCGCCGCTGGGCCTGCGGATGCCGCTGGC
>KL569407.1:19227-30917 GCA_000715685.1 Streptomyces lilacinus | reverse complement strand
GATGCCGCTGGCCTCGGGCTTCGGGGAGTCGCTGCGGCACTGAGCCGCCGCCTCACCGGTGGAGCAACTGTCCGCGCCGCGACAGCAGGAAGCGCTTGAACGCGGCGACGGGCGGGGTGTCGGGGTGCCCGTCGAGCCATGCCACCCCGATCTCGCGCACGGCGCGCGGCGCGGTCACCGTCAGCTCGACGACGCCGGGGCGCGGCACGGCGGGCGGCGGCAGCAGCCCGACGCCGAGGCCCGCCGCGACGAGCCCGCGCAGCGTCTCCGGGTCCTCGCCCTCGAACGCGACCTTCGGCGCGAACCCCGCCTCCGCGCACAGCGCGTCGGTGATCTTCCGCAGCCCGTACCCCGGCTCGAGGGTGACGAAGAGCTCGGCCGCCGCCTCCGCCAGCCGGATCCGCTTGCGGGCGGCGAGCGGGTGGTCGTCCGGCACCACCAGCCGCAGCTTCTGTTCGTCCAACCGCCGGGCGACCAGGTCCGGCTCGTCGGGCACGGGCGAGGTCAGGCACAGGTCGAGCTGGCCGTCGCGCAGCCGCTCGATCATGGCCTCGCCGTAGTTCTGGACCAGCTGGAAGCGCACGCGCGGGTGGTCGGCGCGGAAGGCGCGGATGAGTTCGGGTACGGTCTCGGAGCCCATGGTGTGCAGGAAGCCGAACGCGACCTTGCCCGCGGCGGGGTCGGCGTCCGCCCGTACGGACTCGGCGGCCCGCTCGACCTCGGAGAGGGCGCGCTCGACGGAGGCGAGGAACGTCCGGCCGGCGGCGGTGAGCGAGACGGTGCGGCCGTGGCGGGCGAAGAGCGCGACGCCCAGGTCGTCCTCGAGGCGCGCCATCGAGCGGCTGAGCGTGGACTGCGGCATGCCGAGCTGCTGCGCGGCGCGCGTCACGTGCTCGTGCCGCGCCACGGCGGTGAACTGCGCGAGGCGCGGGGTGAGGGTCGCCGCCCAGGAGCCCGCCTCGAGCTCGGCTGTTGGCGAAACGTCAAAGTCTTGGGTAACACTCCTGTTGCCTGTTGGTGACAGAGGCGTCCGTGACCTGCGGTCATGCTCCATGTGATCGATTATCGCCATTCCGTGCATTGGACGCATCAGATGCAGGCTGCATACGTTGGCGGCATGCCTCCTGCCGATATCGGGGCATCCGGCGCCATCGTGCGCTCGGGTGCCTCTGCCCTGTCGTCCCCCGCCGCCACCGAGAACGCCTCCGCCCCAGCCTCCGCCTCTGCCTCCGCCTCTGCCGCGGACGACACCCGGCTGGTCCCCGGTGGGCCCGGCTACCGCAGGATGAGCTTCGCGCTCTTCGCGGCCGGCGTCGCCACGTTCGCCCTCCTCTACTCCACGCAGGCCCTGCTCCCGGCGATCTCCGGCGACCTCGGCGTGACGGCGGATCAGGCCAGCTGGACGGTCTCCGCCGCGACCGGCGGCCTCGCCCTCGCGGTCATCCCGCTCAGCGCCCTCTCCGAGCGCTTCGGCCGCCGCGCGACGATGACGGCCGCGCTGTGCGTCGCCGCCGTCGTGGCCCTGCTGGTGCCCCTCGCCCCCGGCCTGGGCTGGCTCGTCGCGCTCCGCGCGGTGCAGGGCGCGGCCCTGGCCGGCGTGCCGGCCTCGGCGATGGCCTACCTGGCGGAAGAGGTCCGGGCCAAGGCGCTGGTCGGCGCGATCGGCCTGTTCGTGGCGGGCAACGCGATCGGCGGCATGACCGGCCGCATCCTCGCCGGCTGGGTCGCCCAGGCCTGGGGCTGGCGGGCGGGGCTCGCGGCGGTCGGGGCGCTCGCGGTGCTGTGCGCGGTCGCGTTCCGGGTGCTGATCCCCAAGGCGCGCCACTTCACGCCGTCGGCGATCTCGGCGCGCTCCCTCGGCAGGACGGTCGGCGGCCACCTCGCCGACCCGCTGCTGCGCCGCCTCTACGCGATCGGCGCGCTCTTCATGACCGTCTTCGGCGCGGTCTACACGGTGATCGGCTACCGCCTGGCGGACGCGCCGTTCTCCCTCCCCCAGGGCATCGTGGGCTCGATCTTCCTGATCTACCTGGTGGGCACGGTCTCCTCGGCCGGCGCGGGCCGCCTCGTGGGCCGCATGGGCCGCCGCGGCGCGCTCTACCTGGCCTGTCGACCTCGCTGCCGGCGGTGCTGGCCGGCCTGGTCCTCATCACCGCGGGCTTCTTCGCCGGCCACGCGGTCGCCTCCTCCGCCGTCAGCCGCACGGCCACGACCGGCCGCGCCCAGGCCTCGGCCCTCTACCAGACCGCCTACTACGTCGGCAGCTCGATCGGCGGCACCCTGGGCGCCCTCGCCTACCGCGCCGCGGACTGGGACGGCACGGTGGTGCTGGGCCTGCTGGCCATGGTCGGCGCGGCGTCGATCACGCTGTACGGAACGTATGCGACGCGGCAGTCGCTGCTGGTGGCGGGGGCGCGGGGCGGCAACTGACGCTCCCTCATATCAGCTGACGCGGGAACGGGTTACCGATTCCCACCCGATGACACCCTTCTCACATCGACGCCGGGACGGGCTGACAGGTCTCCCGTTCTCCGGTGTCCTTGGCCATCGACAGCAGCCCGGAGACGGGCCCGATGAGGGGATCGGTGTGCGTTGGACAGAGAATTACGCGCGAAGACGGCCGCGGTGACGTCCGCGGTGTTCCGAAGACTCGCCGCGGTCGTGGGAGCGGTCGCCCTGATGGCGGCCGCCCTCACCGGCGCGACGACCGGCACGGCCGAGGCCGCGTCGGGCCAGTGGACCTGCTCCGGAGCGCCGGTTCCGGACGGCTGGGTCATCACCAACTACGACCGCAACGGCTGCAGGGGCGCGGGCGCCTGGTACCAGCAGCCCGTGCGCGACGGCATCTGGACGTGCTCGGGCTCGCCGATCGTGTCCGGCTACGTCATCACCAACTACGACCGCAACGGCTGCAACGGCATCGGCGCCTGGTACCACCAGCTGGCCCGCGACGGCCGTTGGACCTGCTCGGGCTCCCCCATCCCGCCCGGCTACGTCACCACGAACTACACCCGCACGGGCTGCAACGGCATCGGCGCCTGGTACCACCAGCTCGTCCGCAACGGCATCTGGACCTGCCCGGGCTCCCCCATCCCGCCCGGCTACCGCAGCACCACGTACTCGGCAGGCGGCTGCGGCGGCCTGGGCGCGTGGTTCACGGTGCGCGCCTGATCTTTTGACTTGAGGCTGTGCCCCTCCGGCGTGCGAGCCGGAGGGGCACAGTCGGTTGTCAGGTGGTGGGGAAGACGCCCGTGTCGATCGCGATGTCGAACGGTGCGGGGAGGTGGATCTCGTCCCCGAACTCGCCTGCCTGCAGGACGCGGTAGACGTCGTCCTTCGGCTCGCCGTAGAGAGTGATGGTTGGGCCGCCTCGCGCCCAGCCGTCGACAAGCAAGTAGAGCGGGACTCCGGCGTGGGCGTACGCCGCGGGCTTGCTGACCCGGTCGTGGCGCAGGCTCGACTTGGAAGTGATCTCTGTGATGAACGACGCGGAAGCCGCTGGAACGCAGTGCTCGGACTCGGACAGCTCGATCAGCTCGGCTTCCGGCGCGACAGCCAGATCGGGAATGAAGAGCCCACTGCGCGACGGCACCGACACCGCAAGCGTCTGGTAGATCCCCCAGTCCTCCGGAATCACCGTGTACAACGAGCGCTGAATCGTCCCTGCGATGACGTTGTGCTTGTTGGCGGACGCCGGCAACACGGTGACGATCCCCTCGACGATCTCCACCTTGCAGCCCTCGGGTGCGTCCGTCTCCTCCCAGATCCGGACGAGGTCCTCCCACCCCTGCTCCGGCTCGTGGTCGACGGTGAGTGCGCTCATGGCGGTCTCCTGTTCAGACACACCACCGATCCCAGCGTGCCGAACAAGTCCGGCGGGGGTCCATCGATACCGTTCACCCGTACGAGTAAGCGGCGCCGTGCTCGGGTGCTCGCCCTCCCTCTCGCAGGGCAACAGAGATCAGGACGGCGAACGCCACGACAGCGGTGAAGGTGCGGGCATCGTTGAACAGCTCCCAGCGGTGCAGGATCTCCGCGTGGTCGGGCGGCGGCGCGGTGGCGGCCCACTGCTTGATGAGGCCGTTGATCGGGACGTTTCCGAACCTGGTGATCAGGAAGGACGTGACGATCAGGAGCCCCGCCGTGCCGGTGAGGACCCGGGCCCGGTCGCGGGTCAGGGCGGCCAGGGCGAGGGAGCTGAGGGCCGCGACCGCCATCGCCGCCTGCATGGTGATCCCGTTCATCTTCATCAGCTCGGTGTGGAAGTCGAGCCTCATGTCGAGCGGCACGGCGTTGAAGGTCGGGACGAGGTTGGCGGCGCCGTAGCCGAAGGCTCCGGCGAGCAGGCCGGCGGACAGCAGGGACACCCCCAGGAGGAGCCGGACGCGCACGGTTCACGCTCCCTTGGCGGTGCGGACGAAACGGCTGCTCGGCTCGCCCCGGAGCCGGCCGTCGTCCGAAAGCCTGCGACCGTAGGCCAGCAGCAGGAGGTCCTGGGCGGCGCCGTACACCGGGGAGCCGGAGCCGTACGACCAGTCGAGGTCCTCGGCGCACAGCCGCACGCCGTCGAGGTTGACGCCGAAGAACTTCAGGCCGCTGGGCCGGATCTCGCCGAGCAGGATGCGCAGCCGGTCCTCGGGGACGCGCCGGTCGAGGCCGAGGGCGACGGTGACGTCCAGCCCGTGCACCACGTCGTGGCCGAGCGCCGCCGCGAGCCCGCCGACCGGTGGTGTCCAGGGGTGATGGGCGTTGTCCCGCAGGAAGGCGGCGAGTGCGGCGGTGGAATGGGCGGCCGCGTCCCTGCGGGCGACCCGATCGGTCATGCGGTGGAGATTGCCGCGTGCCTTGACCAACTCGCCGAGCGTCGCGGGCAAGGAGAGCCGAAAACCCATCGACATGTGCGCCGCGACCTCGCGAACCCGCCATCCCGCGCAGAGGCTCGGCTCGTTCCACTGATCGGCCCGCAGACTGTCGAATAGGTCAGCCAGTTCGCGGCGTTCCGCCGCAATGGCGGCCCTCACCTCGGTCGCTTTCTCCATGGGATCAAGCCTGCGGCCGACCGGGCGATATCTCCAGTAGATAGTTCTGCTGCAACCTAGAATCGCTGCTTATGGAGCTCCGTCAGCTGCGCTACTTCGTCTCCGTCGTCGAAGAGGGCGGCTTCACCCGCGCCGCCGCCCGGCTGCACCTGGCCCAGCCCGGCCTCAGCGCCCAGATCCGCCAGCTGGAGAAGGAGGTGGGGCAGCCCCTGCTCGACCGCTCCGGCCGCTCGGTGACACCGACCGAGGTGGGCCGGGCGGTCCTGCCCTACGCCCGCGCCGCGCTGGCTGCCGCAGAGGCTGTCTCTTATACACATAGACAGCGCGTACACGGGGCTGCTGCGCGGCCGGGTCACGCTCGGGCTGGTCTCCGGCGCCACAGGCCACGCCTTCGACATCGCCGCTTTACTCGCGGATTTCCACGACGCCCACCCCTCGGTGGAGGTGGCGCTCACCGAGGACACCACGGAACGGATGCAGGCCGCGCTGCTGGCCGGCGAACTCGACATCGCCGTCCTCGGAGTGACGGAGGAGGCGCCCCCGCCCGGCGCGGCCTTCCAGACGGTGATCGACGTTCCGCTGGTCGCCGCTGTCGCGCCCGGCGACCCGCTTCTCGACCACGCCGACCACGCCGACCGTACGAGCGTCCCGCTGGCCGATCTGCGCGATCGGCCGCTGATCTGCCTGCCGCGCGGCACCGGCGTGCGCGCGGCGCTCGAACGCGGCTGCGCGCAGGCGGGCTTCCGGCCCCGCGTCGCCTTCGAGGCGGCGGCCCCCCACGTACTCGCACAGCTCGCCGCCCGAGGCCTGGGCGTTGCCGTGCTGCCGGCCGGCGAGGACGAGTCCCCCATGAATGGACAGCTCCGCACCCTGCGGATCGTCCGGCCCGAGATGCGTGCCCGCATCGTCCTCGCCTGGCGGGCCACCGGCCCCGCGAGCCCCGCGGCCCGGGCGCTCCTCGACCGCCTGCGCGAAGTGCTGCCGAAGCCGGCCGATAGCTGATGCCGCATCAGGCGACGGTCGCCCTGACAGCGCGGGGGCTCCACCTAGTAAACGAAAGGCCACCCGTCCTTCCACCCGAGGTAGTTGATTCCCAGCTTGGGCGTGCCGTTGGCTCGGCCGTCGTAGTAGTGGTAGATCAGCAGGTCGTGGTTGTCCGCGTCGTCGTGAACGACGGACTGCCCGCCCGGGCCGATCACCCAGCTGTCGTGCGTGCCGAGCAGCAGGCTGCCGCCGTCTCCGACCATGGTGCGCCCGGCCTGGTCGACGTAGGGGCCGTCGGGCGCGGTGGAGCGGCCGACATGGATGCTGTAGTTGCTGTTGACGCCCTTGCAGCAGTAGTCGAAGGACACGAACAGGTAGTAGTAGCCGTCCTTGTAGTAGACGAAGGGTGCCTCCACCGGGTCGGGCCAGACGTGCAGCCGCTGCGCCAGGTGACGGATCCCGGTGTCCGTGGCCGACGGCTTCCCGGTCCGGGGGTCCAGGGCGATCATGTAGATGCCGAGCCGGAACGACCCGAAGGTCAGCCACCATTTGCCGTTCTTGTCCACCAGCAGGTTGGGGTCGATGGCGTTGAAGTCGTACCCCGGGTACGGGGACGTGAGGATGGGCGCTCCGCTGTCCACCCAGGTGCCGGGCTGTCCGGTGTCACTCGTGGCGAGCCCGATCCCGGAGTTGTTGGAGCCGAAGCTGGAGACCGAGTAGTACATCCAGTACTTGCCGTTGTGGAACGAGACATCCGGTGCCCACACGTCGTTGGAGGAGCTGAACCGGCTCCACCAGGACGGGATGGTGCTGAAGGCCGGTCCCAGCCGCCTGAAGTTGATCCGGTCGTCCGACACGCGGAGTTCGACCTGATTGTGCGTGGAGGCGACCAGATACTGCCTCCCGACCTTCACCGTGGAGGGGTCGTGCACGGACGTGTCCCCGCTGACCGCTCCCGGCAACGGCCAGGCCTGCGCGGCAGCCGCGACCGGTCTCGTCTGCCCAGCGGTCAGCAAGGACACGACCAGCGCCCCGATGGCGATCAGCACGCGTACACGACGACCTTTCCTGCCACCGGCCCCACCGGCCCTACCGGCCCACTTCCGAGGGCCACCCAACGCAGTGATCACGGTCCCCTCCCCCTCCTCCGCGGCGCCCACTCATCGACGTGCACCCCGGACGCCTCGGCCGGTATGACACCGCATGTCGTCAACGGCCGACAGGGCTCGCGTAAGGAATTCACCTGATCGATCGAAGGAGAGGGTGGTTGACCTCACCGGGATCGTCAGCGCGACACGAGGAAGTGCACCTCACGGGGCCTGACCTCCAGGTCGCTCAAGCCGTCGGGCGTCGCGCCCATCTCGCGGGCGACCTCGGACGCCGCCCGGAACGCCTCCTCGGACTCGTAAGCGCCGGTGGTGACGACGGCTTCGCCGTCCGGCGTGACCCAGACCCCGACGGACAGAAAGCCCGGCTGACGCCGGGACGCCTCGGCGACCTTGTGGCACTCGCGGACGAACTCCTCGAGGTGCTCGGGGGCGGGGTAGTGGAAGGCAACGAAACCGAATGACATGACCTGTCCCCTCTCGGGTTATACGATGCCGTACAACGTAAGGCTAGACCTGTTGTACGGGCCCGTACAACAGGTCGGACAGGGTGAGGTGGGCCACAGATGGGCGCATTGCGCACGCCGCGCGAGAAGTGGGTCGAGGCGGGCCTTCGGGCGCTGGCCGAAGGCGGAGTGGACGCGGTGCGGGTCGAGGCGCTGGCCAAGGCGCTGGGGGTGACCAAGGGGGGCTTCTACGGCTACTTCGCCGACCGTGACGCGCTGCTGACCGAGATGCTGGACACCTGGGAGCGCGAGAGCGTGGACGACGTGGTGGCCCGGGTCGAGCGGGAGGGCGGCGACGCACGGGACAAGGTCCGCCTGGCCGGACGGCTCACCTTCTCCAGCGACCGCCTGCTCCCCATCGACCTGGCCATCCGCGAATGGGCCCGCCGCGACCCGACCGTCGCCGACCGCCTGCGCCGCGTGGACAACGAGCGCCTTCAGCTGGCCCGCGACGCGATCGGCACCTTCTGCGCCGACCCCGAGGAGGTCGAGGCCCGCGCCCTGCTCGCCTTCTGCGCGGCCATCGGCAGGCACTTCCTCGCCGCCGACCACCCCGGCCGCACCCGCGCCCCGATCATTGCCCGCGCCGCCGACATCATCCTCGACGTCCCGCAGGGCAATCGGTGACCGGCTGGGCAGGGAAGTGGCCACGGCACTGCGCTCGATGACGGATCAGGTGATGTCCAGGACCGCCTTGCCGTGAAGTCGGCGCTGGAGAAGGGCGTCAATGGCGTCGGCGGCCTCCTCCCAGCCGCCGCGCCATGAGATCTGCGGGTCGAGTTCACCGGCGGCGACGCGGTGGGCGAGCCAGGTGAGGTCGGGCGCGAGGCCCGTGCAAGCGAGCAGGAAGAACGCGACGATCGAGCGGTCGTGCCGGCCCTGGTCGCCGAAGAGGGCGCCGAACGGGAAGTTTTCGCCCTGGTGCGCGGAGTGCCCGACCGCGACCAGAGTGCCTCCCTGGGCGAGCATGCCGTAGGCGTCGACGAGTTGCCGGCCGCCCACCAGGTCCACGACGCCGTCCACCGGCCCCCTGACCTCGAGTGGCCCGGCCACCACCTCGTGCGCCCCGTTTGCCCGCAGGCTGTCGCCATGCCTGTCCGGGTCTCCGGTGGACGCGATGACGTGCGCTCCACCGAGGCGGGCGAGCCGCACGGCGTACCGGCCGGTGCCGCCCGTGGCGCCGGTGACCAGGATTCGCCTGCCCAGGATCGGGCCGATGCGGTGGAGGGCGCGCAGGGCGCTGGTTCCGGCGACGGGGACCGTGCTGACGGCTCCGGGATCGGTTCCGGGCGGGACCGTGCCGATCAGGTCGGTGTCCACGGCGCGGAGTTCGGCCCATGCGCCGTCGATGCCGAGCGTGACGACGGCCGTGCCGACTGCCGGGCCGGACCCGTCGGCGGCGGCTTGTTCCACCACTCCGGCCGCGTCCCAGCCGAGGACGGCACCATCGGGCGCTTCTTGCAGGCCGAACCGCACTTCGCCGTAGTTGAGGGAGGTCGCCGTCACCCGGATCAGAGCCTGATGCGGGGCCGGTTGGGGATCGGGAACCCGGCCGAGGCGCAGTCCGGTGGGAGCGGAGCGGTCGGCGAGCAGAGCACGCATGGCGGGTGCACCCTTCGATAAGGATCAAGGAACCACAGTTATGCCACTCAGTGGCATTAGCGCGCAAGGGGCGCTTGCCTCTCGAGTACGATCAGTCCATGACCGCTGATCTTCCGTCAACCGACAACGGCCGGCTCCCGCTGCGCGAACGCAAGAAGCTGCGTACGCGACAGGCGCTGATCGACACCGCCCTGGAGCTGTTCACCACGCGTGGCTTCAACGGGGTGACTCTTGACGAGCTCTGCGATGCAGTGGACGTCTCCAAGCGCACGTTCTTCCGCAACTTCGCCAGCAAGGAAGACGTGGCCATGGCGCCGACGCAGGACTTGTGGCGAACCTTCCTCGACGAACTCGAAGGCCACGAGCCCGACGGCCGCCCGGTGGCGGAGATGCTTCAGCAGGCCCTGTTCGCCGCGCTCGAGCGGATGACCGAAGAAGGCTGGGCCCGCCGCGTCCTCCTCAGCCGACGGCTCGCCGAGAAGACCCCGTCCATGGACGCGCACGGCCTGCACTTCTGCCACGAGACCAGCCGCACGGCACTGGACACCCTGCACCGTCGACTCCAGTTCGCCGCCCCCGACGACCTGCGACCGCGACTCGCCCTGGACCTGCTGATCGCCGCCTTCCACTGCGCACTCGACAGATGGACATCCCGACCGGACACCCCCACCCGAAGCGACCTGGCCACCGACATGCGCAACGCGTTCGCCGCGCTACCGGGCAGCCTCACGCTGACCGTCGATCCGCGTGAAGGCCCGTTCACCCTTGTGCGCGAGAACCACTCTCCGTAGCTTGCTGACGACCACTACCCGAGGGGGCTCAGTGAAGCTGACCGTGCCCCGAGGGTGAGTCGATCGTGGTGATCCCTGAAGACGTTCTCAAGGAGGCCGCTCGTGCCCGTGGATGGCTCTGAAACCGTGCTCCTGGGCGGCGAGGAGTGGCAGGCGTACTTCCGGGACTTCAAACACTCCGCGTTCCGCCTGGAGGTGCACCAGGTCTACACGATGCCCGGCGAGGCCGAGACGTTCCGCGGCTTCCTCGACGGCGAGCGCATGCCGGAAGGTTTCAACGCGGCGTGGCACCGGACCATCCGGGAGCACACCGCCGCCGGCCGCCCCATGACGCGAGCCAAGATCGTCCACAGACCGCTCACGGACTACAGCCGGTACTTGTACGAGTGGTGCATCCCCGGCAACGTCGAAGCCGGTGAGGACTACCGCATCGTGGACCTGACCGACAGGCCCAACCCGGGCCTTCCCGAGCAGGACTTCTGGATGTTCGACGAGTCCGTCGTGGTCCATCTCAATTACCGGCCGGACGGGACGCAGATCAGCAGGGAGCTGATCAAGTCCCCGGACCTCGGCAAGTACCTCGCATGGCGAGACCTCGCGCTGGAAAGCTCCGTTCCCTTCAGTGACCATCGAGCCTGACCTCCGACTGCCAGGGACCCTCGGCGCAGGAGGGTTCCTGGCAGTCGGAGGCCAACGGCTCGCCATCCGTCTTCGTGGACGAGGAAACGTCTGATTTCGTCCTCCAGGGCTGGAAGGTCGACGCCCAAACAGAAGCCGAGGTCCTGAGCGCGGGTCCCGTGCCGGCGCACGAGGCGGTGATCCGAATTCCGGCCCGCATGGTCCGGGCGTTGAGGGAGGCATGCGATGTCGCAGAGCATGGAGAGCTTCGCTGAGCTCCTGAACGCCACACATACATCCGCTCTCCATCTGGAGATGCGCGACTTCTACGGGGTCCCGAACGAAGACGCGGACTTCACCGCCTGGAAGGCGTCCGGCACCTTCGATGCCGACCTCGACTCGGAGTATTGGCAGCCTTGGGCCGCCCTCGTACGCGACACGGTGTCCCGGGGAGTCACCATGCGACGAGCACGCGTTTTCTCCCACCCCCCGAGCGACTACATCCGCTTCGAACACGCGACGACGGCAGTCAACGTCGCTGCCGGAGAACACGTCCGATGGCTCCCTCGTCGCCAGGCTTCGGACCTTCGCCTGCCCGGCAACGATTTCTGGCTGTTCGATGACCGTCTTGTTCAGTTCAACGTGTTTGCCGGTGACGGCCATTGGGTGAACACCGACTTCTCGGAAGATCCGTCCGTCATCGCGATCTGTGCCGCAGCCTTCGAGTCCGTGTGGAGCAGGGCGAAGGATCACGCTGACTTCGTCTTCTAGGGCAACTCGAGGCGTACACACCGCGTTTCGCCTCCTCCGCCGAGGCAGACGTCGCACGGATCGCCCGGAGGGTCGCCTCCGCTGCCGAAACCCTTGGCCGGGGCACTGACGTCTGACTCGGCCATTACCTACGCCGACCACTCTTCCTCAGCCTGTCCGTGGTGACCTGCTCCCCGAACCGCGCACGGCCGGAACTGGGCTGCCCCCTGTGACGTAGCGCTGGGCTTCGCCCGGGGCCGCTCCGCTCCGCTGCGCGGGAAAAGCAATGCGGAG
>KL569407.1:18446-18956 GCA_000715685.1 Streptomyces lilacinus | reverse complement strand
GCTTCGCGGCCGGAAGAGCGAGCCCGGCACGGGGGCGTTGCCCGTGCCCGTGCTTGCCCGCCGCTCCGCGCCGGAAGGGCCATCCCGGCAAGGCAGCGCTTCCCTCCCTCGAAGGCTGCCTGCTCCGCTCCGCTGCGCAGGTTGTCGCTGTCGGAAGCGAGGGAGCCCGGCACCGTGGGAGATACATCCCCTTATAGGGACCAGGCCTCGGGCCTCGTGACGCACTCACAGCGCAAACCGCCCGCGAGGGCCGGCCCCAGGCCGCCCGCTGCGGAGGGATGCGAGGACGAAAGGTTTCGCCCGCCCAACACCGCCCCCTCGCCGAACGCTCGGCCACGACGGCGGCGAGCTGAGCGGAGCGCCCCCACCGGGCTCGGCCACCGCGCGGCAGCAGCCCGCTCCCCCTCAGCCACGGCCGGGCAGTGCGGTCTCCTTACGCACCCGCATCCGCGACGGCGGGAGTACGGCGCCCGGCAACCGCGCTCCCGCACCGCGCGCACCGGACCCGAG
>KL569407.1:14203-18128 GCA_000715685.1 Streptomyces lilacinus | reverse complement strand
GGGACGGTCGGCGGAGCACCCGCCATGTGAACCGCTCAGCGCTGCCGCACGGCCACCACGTGTCCGCCGGGTACTGCGGTGAACCTGCCGGCCTTGACGCTGCCGAGGAGGGTTGCCCAGGTGGTGGGGGTGGTGGTGATGACCCTCGCGGGGTCATCACTCTCGCGGAGGCGTATGAGTCCGCCAGGGGCGAGGGCGACTTCGAGGCAGGCGCCTTCCGGGCCGATGCTGTATGAGGACTTCTGCCAAGCAGGTTGGAACATGTCGACACCTATCGCAGTTCGTACAGGACGTGCTGGAAGAGGCTCAACGAGTCCCTCAACTCCTGGTCCTCCGGGGCGGCTTCAGGGTCGACTGGGGCCAGGGCCATCGAAGCGAGTCGCTCAAACATTTTGACGTAGTCAGCAACCGTTTCCCCATCTCCGATGAAGTCCGCACTCGTCGGGTGCTCCCGATACAACGTATCCAGCTCTGGCGTTGGACCGCCATAGAGGACGAAGGAACGAACAAACGACGAGTACGGCCCCATATCCAACGGAAAGATCTGCAGAGTCACATGGGGAAGGCGAGCGATCTCCACAAGCCTCAGGAGTTGCCTGCGCATGGTCTTCGTTCCCCCGACCGTCATGCGCAACGCACACTCCGGGATGACAGCGTGATAGCTCTGCAGGCCGGCCAGAATGCGTTGTCGATCCATCCTGAACTGAACTGCTCTGTCGAGCGACTTACCGCCTTCCTCGACGCTTGACATCACAGCGTGGGCATATTCCTCGGTCTGAAGCAAGCCAGGAACGACCATCGACTCGTGCGCGCGAATACTGACCGCACGCGACTCCAGCTCCGCCAGATCGAGTGCCCTGCGGCCCAAGACACCCTTGTACTCGTCCCACCAACCCTTCCCCCGGTCGTGAGCCATGGCCATGAGCGCCTCGAAGGTTGGCCCCTCTTCACAGCCGTAGGCGCGTAGCAACTTGTACAGGCCATTCCGGGGCACATCGATACGTCCAGCCTCAATGTGACTGACGCGAGACCGGTCGGCATCGATCAGCGCGGCCGCATCGTCTCCGGACATACGAGCACGATTCCTTAGCTTGCGCAGCTCGGCTCCGAGCCGGCGCTGCCGTTCACTGGGGCTGGTCCTCGGCGGCATGACTTCCTCCATGTGTGCGTGCGCGCAGTGTGCCGCCCTCGCCGCAGACAGGTCCACCGGGTCGCCCGCAACGTCACTCGTGCGAGGGTTCTTCGTGGTCACAGTTGGACCTACGTCACGCTTGCCCCTACCGTCGAAGCGACTCGGCAGAGCGGAAGTGCACTCGCTCCAACCGGAGTTGGCGCGGGCAACGCCACCGCAGGCGACCATGTCAGGAGACACGCCATGGAAACGCGCCCAACCCTCGACTGCTCCCTCACCTTCCCCCCTCACCCCGCATGGGTCCGCACCGCACGCGATGCGGTGCGGACCCTGCTGACGGCAGGCAGCCGTCCCGACCTGACCGACGCCGCCGTGACCCTCACCTCGGAGACCGTCACGAACGCGATCAACGCCTGCCAGGCCAAGGGCTGCGGCACACCCGTCACCCTCGTCGCCGAGTGGATCGGCGGAGACCGGCTCCGCGTGCTCGTGCACGACGGCGCGATCGGCCTCCCCGTGCGCCGCCCCGTCCGTTCCGTCGAAGAGGAATCGGGCCGCGGCCTGATGCTGGTCGAGCACGCCTCCGACGCGTGGGGCGTCTGCGCGCACGGCCCCGGGCCGGGGAAGGCCATCTGGTTCGTACTGGGCGGCCGCGACCGGCCCGAGGCCGGGCCGGCGAGGTCGGCCAAGTCGCCGATCGGGTGCACGGACTGCGCCGAACTCGAGGCCGCGCGCCGCGCGGCCGTGGCGGGGAGCGATCGGGAGAAGGTCGTGGACGCGACCGTCGCCGTACGCAGTCACTTTCGCGACGCCCACATCCTGCCGGTGAGGTCGCGATGACGCACTACGCCGCAGGACGCCTGGTCGACAACTGCCCGCACGGCAACGGGTGGACGCAGACGCGTACGCAAGGCGAAGTCCGCTGTGACGCCTGTGGTGTACGGCGTTTCACGGCGTACGGCGCGCTGAGGCCACCCGGATTGCCGCAAACGATCACGCCCGCCCACCGTGACCCGAGGGCGGCGGACCGGGCTGCGGCTCTGAACATCGCCCTGGCCACTCGTGGTTGATACGTAGCGCCGGGCTCCGCCCGGTGCCGCTCCGCTCCGCTGCGCGGGACCGTAGCGAAGCTCCGACGCTCCGCGCCGGAAAGGCGAGCCCGGCGAGGCAGCGGTTTCCCTCACCCGTGGGCGGCCTGCTCCGCTCCGCTCCACAGGTCTGCGCTGCCGGAACCCCCGGCAGCGCAAACAAACGGGGCCGGCGGAAGATCCACCGGCCCCGTTCACCCGCCCCCGCTCAGGGGCAAAGCATCACGCGATACGGTCCAGCACGATCGGGTTCGGCGTGAACGCCGTGCCCGCCGGCGAGATCTCCACGCCGCCCTCGAGCGCGGCCAGCGCGTAGTCGAACTTCTCCGGCGTGTCCGTGTGCAGGGTCATCAGCGGCTGGCCCGCGGTGACCGTGTCGCCCGGCTTGGCGTGCATCTCGATGCCCGCGCCGGCCTGGACCGGGTCCTCCTTGCGGGCGCGGCCGGCGCCGAGGCGCCAGGCGGAGACGCCGACGGCATAGGCGTCGAGCTTCGTCAGGACGCCGGACTCGGTCGCGGTCACGACGTGCTGCTCGCGGGCCACCGGGAGGACCGCGTCGGGGTCGCCGCCCTGGGCGAGGATCATGCGGCGCCAGTGGTCCATGGCGGTGCCGTCGCGGAGGGCCTTCTCCGGGTCCGCGTCGGGCAGGCCGGCCGCCGTGAGCATCTCGCGGGCCAGGGCCAGGGTGAGCTCGACGACGTCCGCCGGGCCGCCGCCCGCCAGGACCTCGACCGACTCGCGGACCTCGAGGGCGTTGCCCGCGGTGAGGCCGAGCGGGGTCGACATGTCGGTGAGCAGGGCGACGGTCTTGACGCCGTGGTCGGTGCCCAGGCCGACCATCGTGCTCGCCAGCTCGCGCGCGTCGGCGATGTTCTTCATGAAGGCGCCGGAGCCGACCTTCACGTCCAGCACCAGCGAGCCCGTGCCCTCGGCGATCTTCTTGGACATGATCGAGGAGGCGATCAGCGGGATCGCCTCGACCGTGCCGGTCACGTCGCGCAGCGCGTACAGCTTCTTGTCGGCCGGGGCCAGGCCGTCGCCCGCCGCGCAGATGACGGAGCCGACGTTGCGCAGGACGTCCATCATCTCGTCGTTCGAGAGCAGGGCGCGCCAGCCGGGGATGGACTCGAGCTTGTCGAGGGTGCCGCCGGTGTGGCCGAGGCCGCGGCCGGAGAGCTGCGGGACGGCGGCGCCGCAGGCGGCGACGAGCGGGGCCAGCGGCAGGGTGATCTTGTCGCCGACGCCGCCGGTGGAGTGCTTGTCCGCGGTCGGGACGGGCAGGGAGGAGAAGTCCATGCGCTCGCCGGACTTGATCATCGCGGCGGTCCACCGGGCGATCTCCGCGCGGTCCATGCCGTTGAGCAGGATGGCCATGGCGAGCGAGGACATCTGCTCGTCGGCGACCTCGCCGCGGGTGTAGGCGTCGATGACCCAGTCGATCTGCTCGTCGGTCAGACGGCCGCGGTCGCGCTTGGTGCGGATAACGGAAATGGCGTCCATCAGCACATTTTCCTTAGGTTCGTAGTCCTCAGGTCTTCCCGGGGCCGGAAAGTGACCCGGACGGGCTGAAGCATCAGCCCGTCCGGCGCTTAGGCACATCTTTAACGATTCAGGTCAGCGGGCCCAAACGCGTCGGGCAGCAGCTCCGCCAGCGGACGGACGCCCTTCGTCGTGTCCACGGCCAGCTCCGGGCCGCCGTGCTCCC
>KL569407.1:13650-13924 GCA_000715685.1 Streptomyces lilacinus | reverse complement strand
TCTGCCTTGCCAGCCCGCTCAGAGATGTGTATAAGAGACAGGCTCGGAGACCATGCCGCACTCGGCGCACAGCGCGACCCCGTACGCGGCGTTCTCCACGTTGCAGCCGGTCACGACGCGGCCGTCGTCCACGAGGGCCGCCGCGCCGACGGGGAAGTTGGAGTACGGGGCGTAGGCCCGGGACATGGCGTCCCGGGCCTGCGCACGCAGTGCCTCCCAATCGGGAGAGGAGGTCACTTGCCCTGACCCTTCCGGCTGTCTCTTATACACATCT
>KL569407.1:12446-13358 GCA_000715685.1 Streptomyces lilacinus | reverse complement strand
TTCGGCGGCCGCAGGCGCGTCGCCGACAGCGACAGCACCAGCAGCGTCGCGACGTACGGCGTGGCGTCGACGAACTCCAGCGGCACGGTCGTGGTGAGGAGGTACCAGGCGAAGAGGGCCGCGACGACGATCGTGCCGGCGATGGCCTGCTTGCCCTTGCCCTTCTTCAGCTGCCAGACCACCAGGCCCACCAGCAGCACCGCGACGAGCAGCAACAGCGCGTGGACGGTCGGGCCGCCGGAGCGCAGCTGGAGGCTGTCCATGAAGCCGAACAGGCCGGCGCCCATGGCGACGCCGCCCGGACGCCAGTTACCGAAGATCATCGTGGCGAGGCCGATGTAGCCGCGGCCACCGGTCTGGCCGTCGGAGTACATGTGCGTGCCGATGGCCAGGAACGCGCCGCCGAGGCCCGCGAGGGCGCCGGAGACGACCACGGCCGCGTACTTGTACTTGTAGACGTTGACGCCGAGGGACTCGGCGGCCACCGGGCTCTCGCCGCAGGAGCGCAGGCGCAGGCCGAAGGCCGAGCGCCACAGCACGAAGAACGTGCCGACGAAGAGCAGCGCCGCGACGATCGTCAGCCAGGAGACGTCGGAGACGAGACCGTTGAGCATGCCGGCGAGGTCGGAGACCAGGAACCAGTGGTGCTTCTCGATCGAGGTCAGCCAGTCGGAGAGGCCGGGGATCGAGAAGGACCCCATGTTCTCCATGACGGGCGACTGCTTGTCGTTGCCGCCCGCCTGCTGCGCCGGGCTGCCCTCGGCGCCGAACCACAGCTTGGCCAGGTACTGGGTGACGCCCAGCGCCAGGATGTTGATGGCCACACCGGAGATGATGTGGTCCACGTTGAAGGTGACCGTGGCGACGGCGTGGATGAGGCCACCGATGGCGCCGCCGACGACGCCGGCCGCG
>KL569407.1:3369-12174 GCA_000715685.1 Streptomyces lilacinus | reverse complement strand
ATGTGTATAAGAGACAGCCCACGGGCCGTGCTGCCAGCCCATCCAGCCGGCGGAGAAGGTGCCGAGCATCATCATGCCCTCGAGGCCGATGTTGACGACACCGGCCCGCTCGGACCAGAGGCCGGCCAGGCCGGCGAGGCCGATGGGCACGGCCGCGCCGAGCGCGCCGGACCACTGGCCGGAGGAGGTGAGGTCGCCGGCGCCGGTGACGGCCCGCAGCGCGGACAGCAGGATCAGCGCGCCCGCGAGGCCCAGCAGGACGACGGGGTAGGAGAGCTTCTTGCGCCCCGGCTTGTTCTTGCCGCTCAGCTTCTCGGAGAGGGCGGCGGTGAAGGTCGTACTCATGCGGAGGCCTCCGCCTTGTCGCTCTTGCGGGCCTGGGCGGCGAGCTCCTCGCCGACCTTGCGCTGCTGGGCCTTGAGGCCGTAGCGGCGCACGATCTCGTAGGCGATGACGACGCACAGGACGATGACGCCCTGGATCACGCCGACGATCTCCTGGGCGTAGCCCTCGAACTCCAGCTGGGTGCCGGTGCGCTCCAGGAAGCCCCAGAGCAGGGCGGCGAGCGCCATGCCGATGGGGTTGTTGCGACCGAGGAGCGCGATGGCGATACCGGTGAAGCCGATGCCGGTGGGGAAGTCGGTGCCGTAGTTGTACGAGACGCCGAGCAGGGTCGGCATGCCGACGAGGCCGGCCATGGCGCCGGAGAGCAGCATGGCGGTGATGATCATGCGCTTGACGCTCACGCCGCTGGCCTGGGCGGCCGACTCGGACCGACCGACGGTGCGCAGGTCGAAGCCGAAGCGGGTGCGGTTGAGCACGAACCAGTAGGCGGCACCGGCGAGGGCCGCGATCACCACGAAGCCGAAGATCGGCTTCGGCTGGGTCGGGATCTCGAAGAAGTGCGCGGAGTCGGGCAGGTAGGGCGTGTGGATCAGGTTGCCCTCCTTCTCCGCGAGCCGGCCGTCCTGCAGGAGGTAACCGATGATCGAGGCGCCGATGGCGTTCAGCATGATGGTGCTGATGACCTCGTTGACGTTGCGGGTGACCTTCAGCAGACCGGCGATGCCGGCCCAGATCGCGCCGACCGCCATGGCGACCAGGATGATCACCGGGATCTGGATGAAGCCCGGCAGCGCCAGCGAGCCGCCGACGACCGCGGCGAAGAAGGCCGCGATGCGGTACTGGCCGTCGACACCGATGTTGAACAGGTTCATCCGGAAGCCGATGGCCACCGCCAGCGCGGACAGGTAGTACGGCGTCGCCTTGTTGATGATCCAGACCTGGCTGTCGGACTTCGAGCCGAAGTCCACCATGACCTGGTAGGCGTGGAACGGGTCCTTACCGGTGACCCCGATGATGACCGACGTGATCACCAGGGCGGTGACGATCGCCAGAACCGGGGCGGCAAGGCCCAGGATCAGCTTGTTCTTGTCGAACTTCTTCACTTCGCGTCACCGCCTTCCTCGTTCTCGTTCGGGTTCTCGTTGGGGTTTTCGCTGTCCTCGGAGGACTCGGAGGACTCGGAGGACTCCGGGGACTCGGGGGTCTCCGGGGTCTCGGGCGCCTTCGGGGCCTTGCCGGCCTCGGGCGTCTCGCCGGCCTCGGGGGCCTCCGGGGCCTCCCCGGCCTCGTGGTGCTCGAGGTGGCCGGACGCCGCGCCGGTCATGGCCGAGCCCAGCTCCTCCGGGGTGATCGTCGCGGGGTCCGCGTCGGCGACCAGACGGCCGCGGAACATCACCCGCAGGGTGTCGGAGAGGCCGATCAGCTCGTCCAGGTCGGCGGAGATCAGCAGCACCGCCAGGCCCTCGCGGCGCGCCTCGCGGATCTGGTCCCAGATCTGCGCCTGCGCGCCGACGTCCACGCCCCGGGTGGGGTGGGCGGCGATGAGGAGCTTGGGCTCGTGGCTCATCTCGCGGCCGACGATCAGCTTCTGCTGGTTGCCGCCGGACAGCGAGGCCGCAGTGACCTCGATGCCGGGGGTGCGCACGTCGTACTCGCGGACGATCCGCTCCGTGTCGGCGCGGGCGGCCTTGATGTCGATGAGGCCCTTCTTGCTGTTGGGCTTCTCGGTGACGTGGCCGAGGATGCGGTTCTCCCACAGCGGGGCCTCGAGCAGCAGGCCGTGGCGGTGGCGGTCCTCCGGGATGTACCCGATGCCGTCCTCGCGGCGCTTGCGCGTGGGGGCCTGGGTGATGTCGGCGCCGTCCAGGGTGACGGAGCCGCCGTCCGGGTGCCGCATGCCCATGATGGCCTCGACGAGCTCGGCCTGGCCGTTGCCCTCCACGCCCGCGAGGCCGAGGACCTCGCCCTTGTGGATGGTGAAGGAGATGCCGTCGAGCACCGCGCGGACGACGCCGTCGGAGTCGGTGGCCGACAGGTGCAGGCCGTCGACGGTGAGCATCGGCACGTCGGTGACCGTGGACTCACGGGTCTCCGGCGAGGGCAGTTCCTCGCCGACCATCAGCTCGGCCAGCTGCTTGGGCGTGGTCTCGCTGGGGATCGCGGTGCCCACGGTGGTGCCGCGCCGGATCACGGTGATGTCGTCGGCGACGGAGAGCACCTCGCCGAGCTTGTGCGAGATGAAGATGACCGTCAGGCCCTCGGCCTTGAGCTCGCGCAGGTTGTCGAAGAGCGCGTCGACCTCCTGGGGGACCAGGACGGCGGTCGGCTCGTCGAGGATCAGCGTGCGGGCACCGCGGTAGAGGACCTTGAGGATCTCCACGCGCTGGCGGTCGGCGACGCCGAGGTCCTCGACGAGGACGTCGGGGCGCACGCCCAGGCCGTACGCGTCGGAGATCTCCTTGATCCGGGCGCGGGCCTTGTTGCCGATGCCGTGCATCTTCTCGGCGCCGAGGACGACGTTCTCGAGGACCGTGAGGTTGTCGGCGAGCATGAAGTGCTGGTGCACCATGCCGATGCCGCGCGCGATGGCGTCGGCCGGCGTGTGCAGGGAGACCTGCTCGCCGTCGAGCGTGATGGTGCCCTCGTCCGGCTTCTGCATGCCGTAGAGGATCTTCATCAGGGTCGACTTGCCGGCGCCGTTCTCGCCGCAGAGGGCGTGGACGGTGCCGCGACGGACCGTGAGGTGGATGTCGTGGTTGGCCACGACTCCGGGGAACCGCTTCGTGATGCCCGCGAGCTCCACCGCGTTGGCGGCAGTGCTGGGCTCTTTGGTGGACGCTTTGATGGCGCACTCTCCTCGGGGAAGGGAGCGGGAGCCGGATTGAGCCGTGCGGGGGAACGACAGGGGTCCGGCTGGGCGGGGGCGACGCTACACGTGTCAACCAGGTGCTACGCGCGTAGCGTTGACGCGTATGTACGGGCCCGGCGGCGAGGGATGCCCTCGCCGGCCGGGCCCGATGTCATCACGGGCCGGTCATGACCGGCCCCGGGTCACGGGGAGGTCCGGACCTTGACCTGACCGTCCACGATCGACTTCTTCGCGGCCTCGATCTTGTCCTTGATGTCGTCGATGAAACCACCCGAGGTGGCCAGCGACACGCCGCCGTCCTTCAGCAGGTACTGGTGCGGGCCGGTGAGCGGCTTGCCGTCCTTGACGCTCTTGGCGACGTCGAAGACCGACACGTCCACGTTCTTCACCACGGAGGTGAGGATGGAGGCCTTGTACTTGTCCAGGCCCGGCTGCTGGTACTGGTCGGAGTCGACGCCGATCGCCCAGGCGCCCTTCTGGCCCGCGATCGCCTCGATCGAACCGTTGCCGGAGAGGCCGGCCGCGGTGTAGATCACGTCGATGCCGCGGTCGAGCATGCCCTTGGCCTTCTCCTTGGCGGCCGCCGGGTCGTTGAAGCCCTTGTCGTTGTTGGCGTACAGGTACTCCGAGGTGACCTCGGCGCTCGGGTCGGTCGCCTTGGCGCCCTGCTCGAAGCCCGCCTGGAACTTCTGGATCAGCGCGTTGTTCACACCGCCGATGAAGCCGACCTTGTGGTTCTTGGACTTCAGCGCGGCGGCGACACCGGCGAGGTAGGAGCCCTCGTGCTCACCGAAGGTGATGCTGTCGATGTTGTTGCCCGGGGCGACCGAGTCGACGACGGCGAAGGTCGTCTTCGGGTGGTCCTTGGCGACCTTCTCGACCGACTTCGCGTAGTTGAAGCCCACGCCGATGACGGGGTTGTACCCGGCCTCGGCGAGCGAGTTCAGCCGCTGCTCGCGGTCGGCCTCGGTCTCGCCGTTCTTGGCGGTCATGGCCTTGCTGGTGTAGCCGAACTCCTTGTCGGCCTTGTCCATGCCACGAGCGGCGGACTCGTTGAAGGAGTGGTCGTCACGGCCGCCGACGTCGAAGGCAAGGCCGATGCCCTTGCCCTTGCCGCCGCCTCCGGACTCGGTCGAGGACTCACCGCAGGCGGTGAGGGTGAATGCGAGAGCCGCGGCGGTGATGCCCGCAGCAGTGATTGTGGATACCCGGCGCACGAGGGGCCCCTTCACTCGAAGCGCCTCCATTGGCGCTGTGTTTCGCGGGCATCGTAACGCGCGTAGATGGAGATAAAAGGGGTGCTCGAAAGCCGTTATCGGATCGTCGTCAACCCTTCTTGACCCGAATGCCTACATTCGGTTGCCGTCCAGCAATGCGGCCGCGGTAAAGAGCTCCACCCCGACCTCGATCGCCGACTCGTCCACGTCGAAATCACCGCAATGCAGGTCACGGCGGGTACTGTCCCCCACCGGGCGGACCCCGAGCCGGGCCATCGCGCCGGGGACGTGCTCCAGGTACCAGGAGAAGTCCTCGCCGCCCAGGCTCTGCTCCGTGTCCTCCACGGCGTACCGCCCGCGCCGGGCGGTCATGGCGCGCCGGAGCAGGGAGGTGACCTCGGCGTCGTTGACCACGGGCGGGACGCCCCGCAGGTAGCTGATCTCCGACTTGGCGTGGTGGAGGGCGGCGACCTCGTCGACGGCGGCGTGCACCAGGTCGGGGGCCTGGCGCCAGGTGTGCACGTCCAGGCAGCGGACCGTGCCGGAGAGCTCGGCGTGCTGCGGGATCACGTTGCAGGCGTGCCCGGTCTCCAGCCGGCCCCAGGTCACGGACAGCCCGGAGCGGGCGTCGACGCGCCGGGAGAGCACGGCGGGGACGTCGGTGGCGACCCGGGCGACGGCGGTCACCAGGTCGGTGGTCAGGTGCGGGCGGGCGGTGTGGCCGCCGGGGCCGGCGAGGGTGACCTCGAGCCGGTCGCAGGCGGAGGTGATCGCGCCGGTGCGCAGCCCGATCCTGCCGACCTCGACCTTGGGGTCGCAGTGCACGGCGAGGATGCGGCCCACCCCGTCGAGCGCGCCGCACTCGATCGCGTCGAGGGCGCCGCCGGGGAGCACCTCCTCGGCGGGCTGGAAGATCAGCCGGACGGGGTGCGGCAGCGCGCCCTGCTCGGCGAGGTCGGCCAGCACCAGGCCGGCGCCGAGGACGACGGTGGTGTGGACGTCGTGGCCGCAGGCGTGGGCCATCTTGGGGACCGTCGAGCGGTAGGGGACGGTCTTGGTGTCGGGGATGGGGAGGGCGTCGAGGTCCGCCCGGAGGGCGAGCACGGGCCGGCCCGCGGCGCGGTAGGAGGCGCTGTCCCGTCCGATGTCGCAGATGAGCCCCGTGCCGCCGGCGAGCGTACGCGGTCTGAGCCCTGCCTTCTCGAGCCTGGCCCGGACCGCCGCGGTGGTACGGAACTCGCGGTTGCCCAGCTCCGGGTGCATGTGCAAGTCCCGGCGGAAGGCGATGAGTTCGGTACGCAGGCCGGACGGGAGCGCACCGGGAAGTTGGCCGTCGGTGGTTTCGGGGTCGGCTTCGCAGGGCATCAGGTGATTCACCCTGTGAAGATTAGAGCCCCGAATGGGGCAACTGTCCCTCGATCAAGAAAAGTTCAGCCGCATGGATGGGTTGACCGAGGGGTATGACCCGTAATTTACGGCGTACCTTCGGCGACACGCGCCCGCGGAACGGGCGCGTACGGAAGGCGGCGTACTTCCCGCGCGGTGTCGGTGACCCCCGAGAGGAAGCCCTCGGCGCGGGGCGAGGCGTGGTCGGTGAGCCAGGTGGGGTCGATGTCGCAGACGGCGACGGTCACCCCGGTGCCGGCCAGGGCCAGCGGCAGGGTGTGCACGACGGTGGAGGGGAAGCTCAGGACCGTACGGCCGATGGGCCCGCGGCGGGCGACGAGCTCCAGGGGGAGCTCGGGGCGGACGATCTCGACGTCCAGCAGGGCGGCTATGCGACGCAGCTTGTCGGCGCTCTCGCGGCGGTGGGCGAAGTAGCGGGTGGCGCCGTGGGCGCGGGCGAGGGCGGCGACGGCGTCGAGGTAGCGCTCGGGGTCCACGACGCCGGTCTCGACGAGCGAGGTGCCGACGAGGTCGGTGCCGCGGGTGAGGCCGGGCGGGCCGTAGGTGGCCCTCGTCCAGGCGAAGTCGTTGGCCGTGACGGTCACTCCGGGTGGCGGCTCCACCGGCATGGCAGTGAAGACCTCCACCGTACGGCGGGCGTTGGGCGTGAGCTTGCGGCGTGTTGAAGCAGAGACCGGCGCGAAGACGATGTCACGCGCCCCTCGCGTACCACTGCGGTGCCACCGCACGAGGCGTTCGCCCCGGGCGAGTTGGGAGACGAACTCCATGGTCGCGGTGCCGTCGTCCACGACGACCAGCTCCCGCGCGCGGGCGAGGGTCAGCAGCAGCTGCACGTAGCGGGAGAACGGGTCGCCGATGACGACCCGCCGCGCGGCCCGCAGCGGCCCGGCGAGCGCGCCGACGGTGGCGAACGGCGCCGTCGGCCCGCCCCGGGCCTCCTCCCACCGCACCCGGTGGCCCTGGTCCCGGGCCAGGGCCGCCATCCGGCGCAGCTGACCGCGGGTCATCGGGTCGTGCGGCGCCAGGACGACGACGAGGAGGTCGCCGGCCAGCGGCGTGATGTCCCGGGCCCCGGGCTGCCGGGGCACCCCGTCGCACAGCGGGCGGGGCTCCTCGGCCGGCCCGTCGGGGCGTCGAGCGGCGTGGTGCGCCCACTCGAGGACGTTGAGGAGCTGCACCGGGCTCTCGACGAAGGCCAGGGTGGGGGCCGGGGGCGTCCGCGGCCCCCGGAGGCGGCTCACCGTCGGCCCGTTCAGACCGCGACGGGTTCGCGGTCGCCGGCCTCGGCGACGACGCCCGCCACCCGGCGCAGCTTGCGCATCGGCCCCAGCTCGCTGTCGTAGACCCGCTTGATCCCGTCGCCCAGCGACTCCTCGACGACGCGGATGTCGCGCACGAGCCGCGTCAGGCCGCCCGGTTCGACGGAGGCGGCCTGGTCGGAGCCCCACATGGCGCGGTCGAGGGTGATGTGGCGCTCGACGAAGGCGGCGCCGAGGGCGACGGCGGCGAGGGTGGTCTGCAGGCCGGTCTCGTGGCCGGAGTAGCCGATGGGGACGTTGGGGTACTCGGCCATGAGGGTGTTGATCACCCGGAGGTTGAGCTCGGCGGCCTTGGCGGGATAGGTCGAGGTGGCGTGGCAGAGCACGATGTTCTCGCTGCCGAGGACCTCGACGGCGTGCCGGATCTGCTTCGGGGTGGACATGCCGGTCGAGAGGATCACGGTGCGACCGGTGGCGCGCAGGGTGCGCAGCAGCTCGTCGTCGGTGAGGGAGGCGGAGGCCACCTTGTGCGCCGGGACGTCGAACTTCTCCAGGAAGGCCACCGACTCGGTGTCCCACGGCGAGGCGAACCAGGCGATGCCGCGCTCGCGGCAGTGCGCGTCGATGGCGCGGTACTCCTCCTCGCCGAACTCCACCCGGTGGCGGTAGTCGATGTACGTCATCCGGCCCCACGGCGTGTCGCGCTCGAGCTGCCACTGGTCGCGCGGGGTGCAGATCTCGGGGGTGCGCTTCTGG
This sequence comes from Streptomyces lilacinus, assembly GCA_000715685.1. Taxonomy (GTDB): domain Bacteria; phylum Actinomycetota; class Actinomycetes; order Streptomycetales; family Streptomycetaceae; genus Streptomyces; species Streptomyces lilacinus. Next base: position 4,321 of record KL569407.1, on the reverse strand, counting down.
AACTTCACGGCGTCGCAGCCGGCGTCGGCCGCCGCGTCGATGAGGGCGACGGCCTTGTCGAGGTCCCCGTTGTGGTTGATGCCGATCTCGCCGGTGACGTAGACGGGGTGGCCGGGGCCCACGGGCCGGTCGCCGAGGACGCGGGTGCGGGTGTGAGTGCGGGTGCCGCTGAGCGGGGCGAGGGTCATGGGAAGGCTGTTCCTTAGGGAGAGGGGGTCAGAGAGCTGGGCCGAGGAGCCAGCCCGCGATCTCGCGGACCGCGCCGCGGCCGCCGGGGGCCGTGGTCACGGCGCGGGCGGCGGCCCGTACGGAGTCGTGGGCGTCGGCGACGGCCACGGGCCAGCCGACGAGGGCCAGGCAGGGCAGGTCGTTGACGTCGTTGCCGGCGTAGAGCACGCGCTCGGGGTCGACGGCGTGCTCGGCGCACCACTGCTTCAGCGCGACGTCCTTGCGCTCGCTGCCGTGGATCACGGGCACGCCGAGCTTGCGGCCGCGCGCGGCGACGACGGGGTTGGTCTCGGTGGACAGGATCAGCACGGCGAGCCCGGCGCGGCGCAGGGCGGCGACGCCGAGGCCGTCGCCGCGGTGCACGGCGACGAGTTCGCGGCCGTCGGCGTCGATGAGGACGCGGTCGTCGGTCTGGGTGCCGTCGAAGTCGAGGACGACGGCGTCGATGTCGTCCCTGGCCGGGACGTTGGCCGCTGTATCGAACAGCGGGGCGAGCGCGCGGGCGCGGGCGAGGTCGTGCGGGTCGTCGATCTCGAGCACGCGGGCGGGGTCGGTGCGGACGAGGTCGGTGCGGCCGAAGAAACGGTGGCGGGCGGTGCGGAAGCCGTCGGCACGCATGGCGTAGGCGGCGCCGGTCTCGAGGAGGTCCTCGGGGCGGTCCTGGCGGCGGGGGCGGTGCGCCTTGTCGTGGTTGACGCCGTGGCCTCCGGAGCCCGGTTGTGGG
>KL569407.1:490-3043 GCA_000715685.1 Streptomyces lilacinus | reverse complement strand
GGGCTGAGCAGCACCGAGTTGTGGGCAATCGTTCCGCAGGGCGGAACGGGTGGGCACAACCGGCCCACCGGCCCGCACCGAACGCCCTCGCTCACTCATCGTCCCGCGCTCCCCGGGCTCGCGTGCCACAGTTTGCGGCCCGTGGGCGTGCCCTCGCCCGCCGGCTGGAGGTCGGCCCACGGGTGCATGGCGTAGCCGGTGGACAGCCGGATCCGCCGCCCGGCCGGCACCGCAGCACCCGCACCCGCACCCGCACCCGCGCCAGCGCCAGCGCCAGCGGCACCCGCCGCCCCCGCCGCCAGGACTTCCGCCACCGCCTCCAGGCCGCCCTCCGCCCGCAGTTTCGTCAGTCGTGCGAGGTCCCACGCCGCCGCGCCCACCACGCTCAGGCTGCGCGGGCCGCGTCGCTGGACGACGCCGCGGACGAGCAGCAGCCAGGAGTGGAAGACGGTGTGGGCGCAGGCCGCGTGGCTGTCGTCGAAGAAGGCGCAGTCGACCAGGCCCGTGCCGTCGTCGAGGGTGGTGAAGATGACGCGGCGGCCCGAGCGGACCGGCGGGGTCTGGGTGGCCGCCTTGGCGCCGGCGATCAGGACGGTCTCGCCGTGCCGGGCGTCGCGCAGCCGCCGGGCGGGGGTGACGCCCAGCTCGGCGAGGAAGGCGCGGTGGTCGGACATCAGGTGGCGGGAGGCGTCCATGCCGAGCACGCCGAGCTCGGCGCCGAGGCGTTCCTCCGCGTCGAGGTCGGGCAGGCCGATGGGCTCGACCCGCGCGCTGTCGACGAGGGTGGGCTGGGCGGCGTCGCCGCGCCGCCGGCCGTGGTGGAGTTCGGCGATGTGCAGCAGCAGGTCGCGACGGTTGTCGCCGAAGGCGTCCAGCGCGCCGACCCGGGCGAGCCGTTCGGCGACGGGTCGGGCGGGCCGGGCGCGGTGCCACAGGTCGGGGAGGGAGGTGTACGGGCGGCCGGCCGCGATCCGTTCGGCCTCGGCCTCGGCGATGCCCTGCACCTCGGAGAGGGCGAGGCGGATCCCCCAGAGCCCACCGGACACCCCACCACCCCTCACATCACCGGACACCAGTTCGATCGAATAGGCCGTTCCCGAGCGGTTCACGTCCAGCGGCAGGATCGGCACCCCGCGCCGCCGCGCGTCCGCGAGCAGCAGCCGCTTGGGGTACATGCCCGGGTCGTGGGTGAGCAGGCCGGCGTAGAAGGCCGCCGGGTGGTGGGCCTTGAGCCAGGCCGACTGGTAGGTGGGCACGGCGAAGGCCACGGCGTGCGCCTTGCAGAAGCCGTACGAGCCGAACGCCTCGACGATCTCCCAGGTGCGGCGGACGACCTCGTCCGCGTAGCCGCGCTCCTTCGCCTTCGCCGCGAACCAGACCCGTACCCGGCCCAGCAGCTCCGGGTTGGACAGCGCGCGACGCGTCTCGTCCGCGAAGCCCCGGTCGCAGCCGGTCATGATGCGCAGGATCTCGATGATCTGCTCGTGGAAGACGACCACGCCGTAGGTCTCCCCCAGTGCCTCGGCGAGGTCGGGGTGCGGGTGGCGGACGGGGGCGCGGCCGTGCCGGGCGGCGATGAAGGGGCGGACCATGTCGGCCGCGACCGGGCCCGGCCGGAAGAGGGAGATGTCGACGACGAGGTCGTGGAAGTTCTCGGGCTGCAGCCGTCCGACCAGGTCCCGTTGGCCCGGCGACTCGATCTGGAAGCAGCCGAGCGTCTCGGTGGAGCGGATCAGCTCGTACGTGCGCCGGTCGCCGGGCGGCACCTGCGCGGGGTCGTCGAGGTCGATCCGGCGGCCGGTGGCGCGTTCGATCTCCCCCACGGCGTGGGCCATCGCGGACTGCATCCGCACGCCGAGCACGTCGAGCTTGAGCAGGCCGAGCTCCTCGACGTCGTCCTTGTCGAACTGTGACATCGCGAAGCCCTCGCCGCTGGTCGGCACGACGGGGGTGCGGGCGCGCAGGGTCGCGTCGGAGAGCAGCACCCCGCACGGGTGCATGGCGACGCCGCGCGGCAGCCCGTCCAGCGCCTCGACCAGCTCCCACAGCCGGCCGTGCTCCTCCGCCGCCACGCCGCGCAGCTCGGGCAGCTCGGCGAGGGCCGCGCGGGCGTCGCGGGCCCGGATGTGCGGGAACGCCTTGGCGAGCCGGTCGACCTCGGCGGGCTCCATGCCGAGGGCGGCGCCCACGTCCCGGACGGCGTGCCGGATGCGGTAGGTCTCGGGCATGGAGACGGTCGCGACCCGTTCCGCGCCGAAGCGGTCGAAGATCGCGCGGTAGACCTCGAGGCGGCGCGCGGACTCGACGTCGATGTCGATGTCGGGCAGCGCGGTCCGCTGCGTGGACAGGAAGCGCTCCATGAGCAGGCCGTGCGCGACGGGGTCGGCCTGGGCGATGCCGAGCAGGTGGTTGACGAGGGAGCCGGCGCCGGAGCCGCGGGCGGTGACGCGGATGCCGAGCGCGCGGGTGTCGTCGACGACCTGGGCGACGGTGAGGAAGTACGAGGGGAAGCCGCGCGCCTCGATGATGCGCAGCCTGTCTCTTATACACACA
>KL569407.1:0-209 GCA_000715685.1 Streptomyces lilacinus | reverse complement strand
GGTCCCAGTGGCGGCGGTCGCGGTCGTATCCGCGCCGCACCATGGCGGCGGCGCAGCGGGAGCGCAGGACGCGGGCGGCGGTGCGGCGGTCGGCGCCGACCAGGTGCGGCTCGGGGAAGTGGACGGAGCCCAGGCCCAGGTGGTCCTCGGGGTCGACGAGGCACGCGGCGGCGGTGTCCTCGGTGGCTGTCTCTTATACACATCTCTGA
>KL569406.1:68609-69826 GCA_000715685.1 Streptomyces lilacinus | reverse complement strand
GGGAACATCAACCCAACCACCCCCGCCACCCACGGAGGCACCGCCGATGTCCCGCAAGAAGATCCGCGCATTCGCCCTCTCCCTCCCCGGAGCCGTCGAGGAGTTCCCCTGGGGCGACGACGCCGTCGTCAAGGTCAACAAGAAGATCTTCGTCTTCCTCGGCGTCGAGGGCGACAGCGAGAACCCCGGCATCTCCGTCAAGCTCAAGGACGACGAGGCCCACGGCCACGCCCTCGCCGTCCCCGGCGCCGCGCCCACGGCGTACGGCCTGGGCCGCCACGGCTGGGTGAGCGTTCCGCTGGCCGGCGCGCCCGCCGAGTTGCTGTGCGACTGGGTCGAGGAGAGCTACCGCACCATCGCCCCCAAACGGCTCATCGCCCAACTCGACGCGGACTGACCGCCCGCAGGCCCTTGTGGACAGTGGAACACGTTCTTAACATCGCGAGTGTTACAGCAGTTGTGTCACAAGAGACCGGACGTGGGGGCCGCATGGCAGGCGCAGACAACGGTCCGCTCACCGGAGTGCGCGTGGTCGAGCTCGCGGGGATCGGGCCGGGCCCGTTCGCGGCCATGCTGCTCGGCGACCTCGGTGCCGACGTCGTGCGCGTCGACCGCCCCGGCGGCCCGGGGCTGGGCGTCGACCCGGCGTACGACGTCGCCAATCGCAACAAGCGGTCCGTCCTCGTCGACCTCAAGGCCCCCGACGGCCCCCGCACCGTGCTCGACCTCGTCGAGCGGGCCGACGTCCTCCTCGAGGGCTTCCGCCCCGGCGTCGCCGAGCGGCTGGGCGTGGGACCCGAGCCGGCGCTGACCCGCAACCCCGCGCTCGTCTACGGGCGGATGACCGGCTGGGGCCAGGAGGGCCCGCTCGCGCGGGCCGCCGGGCACGACATCGGCTACATCGCCGTGACCGGCGCCCTCGGCATGACCGGGCCCGCCGACGGCCCGCCGTACGCCCCGGCCAACCTCCTCGGCGACTACGCCGGCGGCGCGCTCTACCTCGTCATAGGTGTCCTCGCCGCCCTCCGGCACGCCCGCGACTCCGGCACCGGACAGGTCGTCGACGCCGCCATCGTGGACGGCACCGCCCACCTCACGGCCATGCTCCACGGCATGCTGGCGGCCGGCGGCTGGCAGGACCGGCGCGCGGCCAACCTGCTCGACGGCGGCGCGCCCTTCTACGGCACGTACGAGACCGCCGACGGCGGCCACATGGC
>KL569406.1:65853-68377 GCA_000715685.1 Streptomyces lilacinus | reverse complement strand
GCCGACGGCGGCCACATGGCGGTCGGCGCGCTCGAGCCGCGCTTCTACGCCGAGTTCACCCGGCTGCTGGGCCTGGCGGACGCCGAGGCCGCCGCCCGCGCCGACCTCGGCCGCTGGGACGAGCTGCGCGCCGCCGTCGCCGCGCGCTTCCGACAGCGCACCCGTGCCGAGTGGACCGAGGTCTTCGAGGGCACGGACGCGTGCGTGGCGCCCGTGCTGTCGCTGCGCGAGGCACCCGGCCATCCGCACCTCGCCGCCCGGGGCACCTTCACCGAGCACGACGGCCTCACCCAGCCCGCCCCCGCCCCGCGCTTCTCCGCCACCCCCACCGCCGTGCGCCGGCCCCCCGCGCGGCCGGGGGCCGACACCACCGAGGTGGCCCGCGACTGGGACGTGCCCGGTCTCGTACGGCCCGAGCCCGAGCCCGAGCGTCAGAAAGGCAGCCGCACCCCATGAAGCGTCAGATCTTCAGCGCCGACCACGAGGCCTTCCGGGAGACCGTGCGCGCCTTCCTCGCCAAGGAGGTCGCCCCGCACTACGAGCGCTGGGAGGAGGACGGCATCGTCTCGCGGGACGCCTGGCACTGTCTCTTATACACATCCGGCCGGCAGGGGCTGCTGGGCCTCGCCGTGCCCGAGGAGTACGGCGGCGGGGGCAATTCCGACTTCCGCCACAGCGCCGTGCTCGCCGAGGAGTTCACCCGCGCGGGGGCGGCCGGCCTGGCGATCCCGCTGCACAACGACATGGTCGGGCCGTACCTGACCTCGCTCTCCACCGACGAGCAGAAGCGTCGCTGGCTGCCGGGCTTCTGCTCCGGCGAGACCATCGCCGCCATCGCCATGACCGAGCCGGGCGCGGGCTCCGACCTCCAGGGCATCCGCACCACCGCCGAGGACCGCGGCGACCACTGGCTGCTCAACGGCTCGAAGACCTTCATCTCCAACGGCATCCTCGCCGACCTGGTCGTCGTCGTGGCCCGGACGACGCCGGAGGGCGGGGCCAAGGGGCTGAGCCTGTTCGTGGTCGAACGGGGCATGCCCGGCTTCGAGCGCGGCCGCAACCTCGACAAGATCGGCCAGAAGGCCCAGGACACCGCCGAGCTCTTCTTCCACGACGTGCGGGTGCCCAAGGAGAACCTCCTGGGCGAGCTCGACGGCGCCTTCCTCCACCTCATGGCCAACCTCCCGCAGGAGCGGCTGAGCATCGCGGTCAGCGCCATCGCGGCCGCCGAGCACCTGCTGGAGACCACCACGGCCTACGTCAAGGAGCGCGAGGCGTTCGGCCGGCCGCTGGCCAAACTCCAGCACGTCCGCTTCGAGATCGCCGAGATGGCCACCGAGTGCGCCGTCACCCGCGCCTTCCTCGACCGCTGCATCGCCGACCACGACCGTGGCGAGCTCGACGCCGTGCACGCCTCCATGGCGAAGTGGTGGGCCACCGAGCTGCAGAAGCGCGTCGCCGATCGATGCCTGCAACTGCACGGCGGATACGGCTACATGACCGAGTACCGGGTCGCCAAGGCGTTCACCGACGGTCGGATCCAGACGATCTACGGCGGCACGACCGAGATCATGAAGGAGATCATCGGCCGTTCCCTGCTGTCCTGACCCCGCTGCCCCCCACACCGGCCCCCCTCACGTCCCCCGAAAGGCATACGACCTTGAGCACCGAAGCGTACGTGTACGAGGCGATCCGCACCCCGCGCGGGCGCGGCAAGGCCAACGGCGCGCTGCACGGCACCAAGCCCGTCGACCTCGTCGTCGGCCTCATCCACGAGCTGCGCCGCCGCCTGCCGGACCTCGACCCCGCCGCCGTCGACGACATCGTGCTCGGCGTCGTCAGCCCCCTCGGCGACCAGGGCTCCGACATCGCCCGCATCGCCGCCATCGCGGCCGGGCTCCCGGACACCGTGGCAGGCGTCCAGGAGAACCGCTTCTGCGCGTCGGGCCTGGAGGCCGTCAACCTCGCCGCCGCCAAGGTGCGTTCCGGCTGGGAGGACCTCGTCCTGGCCGGCGGCGTGGAGTCGATGTCCCGCGTCCCCATCGGCTCCGACGGCGGCGCGTGGTTCGCGGACCCGATGACCAACCTCGACGTCAACTTCGTCCCCCAGGGCATCGGCGCCGACCTGATCGCCACGCTCGGCGGCTTCACCCGCCGCGACGTCGACGCCTTCGCCGCGCGGTCGCAGGAGCTCGCCGCGGCCGCGTGGAAGGACGGCCGCTTCGAGCGGTCCGTGGTGCCCGTGCGCGACCGCAACGGCCTCGTCGTCCTCGACCGTGACGAGCACATGCGGCCCGGCACGACCGTCGAGACCCTCGCCGGCCTCAAGCCGTCCTTCGCCGCGATGGGCGAGCAGGGTGGCTTCGACGCCGTCGCCCTGCAGCAGTACCACTGGGTGGAGAAGATCGACCACGTCCACCACGCCGGGAACTCCTCCGGCATCTGTCGACGGCGCCGCGCTCGTCGCCATCGGCAACCGCGAGGTCGGCGAGCGGTACGGGCTCCGGCCGCGGGCCCGTATCGT
>KL569406.1:65185-65576 GCA_000715685.1 Streptomyces lilacinus | reverse complement strand
GGCCGCGGGCCCGTATCGTCTCGGCGGCCGTGTCCGGGTCCGAGCCGACCATCATGCTGACCGGGCCGGCGCCGGCCACGCGCAAGGCGCTGGCGAAGGCCGGGCTGGGCATCGAGGACATCGATGTGATCGAGGTCAACGAGGCGTTCGCGGCGGTGGTGCTGCGGTTCGTGGAGGAGATGGGCGCGGATCTGGAGAAGGTCAACGTCAACGGCGGTGCCATCGCGATGGGGCATCCGCTGGGAGCCACGGGGGCGATGCTGCTCGGGACGGTCGTCGACGAGCTCGAGCGGCGGGACGGGCGGTACGGGCTCATCACGCTGTGCGTGGGGGGTGGGATGGGGATCGCGACCGTCGTCGAGCGCGTGTAGTTCTTCCCCCACCCCGCCCC
>KL569406.1:61545-64864 GCA_000715685.1 Streptomyces lilacinus | reverse complement strand
CCCCCAGCTGCCGCTGGGAGGTGCCCCCCGGACGGGCTGGATTTTCCTCTGGAGACGTCAAAAATGAACGAGCCCACCACCATCCGCTACGAACGCAGCGACAACGGTGTCGTCACCCTCGTCCTCGACGACCCGGCGCAGTCCGCCAACACCATGAACGACGCCTTCAAGGCATCCCTCACCGCGGTCGCCGACCGCCTGGAGGCCGAGAAGGAGCAGATCCGTGGGGTGATCTTCACCTCCGCGAAGAAGACCTTCTTCGCCGGCGGCGACCTCCGCGATTTGATCAAGGCCACTCCCGCCGACGCCCAGCGGGTTCTCGACGCCGGCCTGACCGTCAAGCGTGACCTGCGTCGCATCGAGACCCTCGGCGTGCCCGTCGTCGCCGCCCTCAACGGCGCGGCGCTCGGCGGGGGGTACGAGATCGCCCTCGCCTGCCACCACCGCGTCGCCCTCGACGCGCCCGGCTCCAAGATCGGCCTGCCCGAGGTCACCCTCGGGCTGCTCCCCGGGGGCGGTGGCGTCACCCGTGCCGTACGGCTGCTCGGCATCACCGACGCCCTCCTGAAGGTGCTGCTCCAGGGCACGCAGTACGACCCCCGCCGCGCCCTGGAGGCCGGTCTGGTGCACGAGGTGGCGGCCGACGCGGACGAGATGGTCGCCAAGGCGCGCGCCTTCATCGACGCGCACCCCCAGTCGTGCCAGCCGTGGGACGTCAAGGGCTACCGGATCCCCGGCGGCACCCCGGCAGACCCGCGCTTCGCCGCGAACCTGCCCGCCTTCCCCGCCACCCTGCGCAAGCAGACCGGCGGCGCGCCCTACCCGGCGCCGCGCGCCATCCTGGCGGCCGCCGTCGAGGGGGCGCAGGTCGACTTCGAGACCGCGCAGGTCATCGAGGCCCGCTACTTCACCGAGCTGGTGACCGGGCAGACCGCGAAGAACATGATCCAGGCGTTCTTCTTCGACCTCCAGGCCGTCAACTCCGGCCGCAGCCGCCCGCGGGACGTCCCGCCCCGCACCGTCCGCAAGGTCGCGGTGCTCGGCGCGGGCATGATGGGCGCGGGCATCGCCTACGCCTGCGCCAAGGCCGGCATCGAGGTCGTGCTCAAGGACGTCTCCGCCGAGAACGCCGCCAAGGGCAAGGCGTACTCCGCGGGGCTGCTCGACAAGGCGCTGGCCAAGGGCCGTACCACCGAGGCGAAGCGTGACGCGCTGCTCGCCCGCATCACCCCCACCGCCGACGTCGCCGATCTCGCCGGCTGCGACGCCGTCATCGAGGCGGTCTTCGAGGACCCGGCGCTCAAGCACAAGGTCTTCCAGGAGATCCAGCACGTCGTCGCCCCCGACGCGCTGCTGTGCTCCAACACCTCCACCCTCCCCATCACCGTGCTCGCCGAGGGCGTGGAGCGGCCGGTCGACTTCGTGGGCCTGCATTTCTTCTCGCCCGTCGACAAGATGCCGCTGGTGGAGATCATCAAGGGGGAGCGGACCGGGGACGAGGCCCTCGCCCGCGCCTTCGACCTGGTGCGGCAGATCCGCAAGACCCCCATCGTCGTCAACGACTCGCGGGGCTTCTTCACCTCCCGCGTCATCGGCCGGTTCATCAACGAGGGCGTCGCCATGGTCGGCGAGGGCGTCCCCGCCGCCTCCGTAGAGCAGGCCGCCGCCCAGGCCGGATACCCCGCGAAGGTGCTCTCCCTGATGGACGAGCTGACCCTCACCCTGCCCCGGAAGATCCGCGAGGAGAGCCGGCGCGCGGTCGAGGAGGCCGGCGGCACCTGGACCCCGCACCCGGCCGACGCGGTCATCGACCGGATGGTTGATGAGTTCGGCCGCACCGGTCGCAGCGGCGGGGCCGGGTTCTACGACTACGCGGACGGCAAGCGGACCGGCCTCTGGCCGGGCCTGGCCGAGCACTTCGGTCGTGGCGATGCCGGGATCCCCTTCGCCGACATGAAGGAGCGCATGCTCTTCTCCGAGGCGCTGGACACCGTCCGCTGCCTGGAGGAGGGGGTGCTCACCTCCGTGGCCGACGCCAACATCGGCTCGATCCTGGGCATCGGTTTCCCCGGCTGGACCGGCGGCGCGCTGCAGTACATCAACGGCTACGAGGGCGGCCTGCCCGGCTTCGTGGCCCGCGCGCGGGAGCTCGAGGCGGCGTACGGCGAGCGCTTCGCGCCCCCGGCGCTGCTGCTGGCCAAGGCGGAGAAGGGCGAGACGTTCACGGACGCGTAGGCCGTCGCCGGTCACCGTCACCGGCGTCTTCGTTCCTCGTGAGGTCGAGGCCGACCCCGGCCTCGACCTCACTCCGCGCGGCAGCGTGTGCGGGACCCGCCGCAACGCCGCAGTGATGCCGGGCAGAATGACGCGCACTCGAGGCGGCCGACAACGCCACTGCGGGAACCCTGGACTTCTTGACGCCGCTGCTTCCCGACGCCTCGGACGACATCCTCGCCATCACCGGAGCGCTCCGCTTCGAAGCCGGGTACACGGCCGCCCGCCGGGGCGACAGCGGAACCGCCTGGCGCCACTGGGACACCGCCCGTGCCATGGCCGACCAGCTGCCCGCCGACTATTACCACCCGGTCACTTCCTTCTCCCGCGCCGTCATGGGCGCACACGCCGTCACGGTCGCGGTCGAGTTGCACGCGGGCGGAGAGTCCGTACGCCAAGCGGCGGCCGTATAAGAGACAGCATCGAGGAAGCACGCGGTTACCAGCTCGACGGGCAGCACGAGGCCGCGCTCGCCACACTGGACAAGGCCTTCGAGGCGGCACCGGAGACCATCCGCTACAACGGGTACGCCCGGACGATCGTCCTCGGCGAATCCGAGTCGAAGAGCCCCCATCGTCGTCGCCGGGCGGCCCGGCTTGCGGTCGAAATCGGTCTGCTTGCCGCATAACTCGCCGAGGAAGGGGGCACAGACTGTGCCCCGCTCACGACCGCCTGGCGCGGAAGGCGAACCTCACTCGTCCGCGAACGTCGCCTTCAGCTCCTCGTGCATGGACCGCTGGAACGCCGTGACCAGGGCCTGCACCACCAGCGGCTGCATGTGCGCGGACAGCTGGCGCATCGACTCCACCTGGTCCGGGTCGTCGTCCTCCCGCTCCCGGTACGGGCCCCACACCTGGGACTGGAAGAGCCGCGTCAGCTCCTTGGCCGTCGCTCGGGTGTGTTCCAGGACCACGGCCCTGGCCTGGCGCAGGGTTTCCAGGGAGACGGGGACGTCGAGCAGCCGTATGCCCAGGTGGAGGATGGTCGGGTCGACCTTGTACGTCGACGGTGGCAGGCCCTCGGCCCGCTCCAGGACGTTCATGGC
>KL569406.1:59820-61260 GCA_000715685.1 Streptomyces lilacinus | reverse complement strand
ATGTGTATAAGAGACAGATGTCGTCGTCGGTCAGCGGACGGCCCGCCCGGCGCTCCAGTTGTTCCCTGGTCGCCTCCTCCGTGCGGTCCGGGGCCCAGGAGGCCACCAGCGCGCGGTGGATGGCCAGGTCGTGCGCGCTCAGGTCGTCCGGGAGCCGGCCGAGGTAGCGCTCGATGGCGGCCAGGGTGAGGCCCTGGTGCTGCAGTTCCTCGATCAGCGCCAGCCGGGACAGGTGGCTGTCTCTTATACACATCAAGAGACAGGCGGGGGCCTATCTCCGGCGGCGGGAGCAGGCCCCGGGAGCTGTAGAAGCGGACCGTGCGGACGGTCACGCCGGCGCGGGCGGCCAGCTCGTCGACCGTCAGGGGGGTCTCCTCGGTCTCCGTGGCCATCGGCGGTGCCTCGCTCTCTGTCGCGCCCTCGGGGCCCTCGTGCCCTTCGGGCCCCACAGTATTGCTGTGCCACCACCACTGTGAAACCCCAGCCCCCGCCCGCACGGGACAGGGCCCGTCGCCGTGGCGACGGGCCCTGCGGGAGCGCGCGGAGGATCAGTGACGGTGGGCGCCGAGCGCCTCGTTGATCTTCTTCCAGGACTTGGGCTCGGCCTGCTTGACCAGCGAACGGGTCGCCTTGCCGGACGCGGCGGGCTTGCCGATGCCGTCCTTGGCGGCGACGGCCGCACTCGGCTTGGAGTCCGTGAAGAGCCAGGTGTCGAAGAGCTTCTGCAGCGGCTTGCCGGAGACCTTCTCGGCGTACTTCACGAAGTCCTGCACCGAGCCGTTGCCGAACTTGTTGTCGGTCTGCCAGCCCTTGAGGATCGTGAAGAAGGCGGTGTCGCCGACCCTGTTGCGCAGGGCCTGCAGGGCGAGGGCGCCGCGCTGGTAGACCGCGCCGTGGAACTGGTTCTCCGGGCCCGGGTCGCCCGGCTTGACCTTCCAGAAGGGGTTGTCGGCCGGGAGGCCGCCGTAGACGTAGTCGGCGAGCTCCTGGGTGGTGCCCTCGCCCTCCTTCTCCGACCACAGCCACTGGGCGTAGGTGGCGAAGCCCTCGTTGACCCAGATGTCGCGCCAGTTCTTCACCGAGACGTTGTCGCCGAACCACTGGTGGGCGAGCTCGTGGACGACCAGCGAGGTGTTCGCGCCGTTGGCGAAGCCGGAGGGGCTGTAGTACGGGCGGGTCTGCGTCTCCAGCGCGTAGCCGGTCTTGACGTTGGGGACGTAGCCGCCGATCGCGTTGAAGGGATAGGGGCCGAAGACCTTGCTCTCCCAGTCGATGATCTCGGTGCTGCGCTCGACGCTCGCCTTGGCCGAGGCGAGGTTGTCGCCCAGGTCCTTGCTGTAGGCGTTGAGGACCGGCAGGCCGTCGGCCGTCTTGTCGGTCGTGATGTCGAACTTGCCGACGGCCAGCGTGGTGAGGTAGCTCTGTCTCTTATACACATCT
>KL569406.1:58250-59582 GCA_000715685.1 Streptomyces lilacinus | reverse complement strand
CAGTTGTAGCGGGTCCAGCCGAGCTTGGAGGTCTGCGACTTGAGCTCGCCGTTGCTGACGGTCTGCAGGCCGTCCGGCACGGCGATCGAGATGTCGTACGTGGCCTTGTCGCGCGGGTGGTCGTTGCTCGGGAACCACCAGACGGCCGACTCCGGCTCGTTGGCCACGACCGCCCCGTCCGGGGTGCGCTGCCAGGCCGAGTAGCCGTCGATCTTCACCTGCGAGGGGACGTCGGCGTAGCGGACCACCACGGTGATCTGCTTGCCCTCCGGCAGCGGCGAGGAGGGCGTGATCTCCAGCTCGTGGTCGCCCGTCTTGACGAACGGCGTGGGCCTGCCGTTGACGAGGACCTCGCTGACCCTGAGGGCGAAGTCCAGGTTGAAGCGGGACAGGGCCTGGGTGGTGGTGGCCGTCAGGGTGGCGGTGCCCTCGAGCCTGTCCGTCGTCGGCTGGTACTTCAGGCGCAGGTCGTAGTGGGAGACGTCGTAACCGCCGTTCCCGGACGCCGGGTAGTAGGAGTCTCCGGCGCCCGGAGCACCCGGCGTGGCGTCGGCGGCCGATGCCGGGATCGCCAGCATCAGAAAGGCGGCGGCCGCGCTCGGAACGATGAGTCTGTGACGCACGAGTCACTCCAACTCGTAGGGGGCGAAAGATCACTCGCAGCCTATGTACTCACCGAACCCAGGGGTATGTCCATGGCTCGTCTCGACATGCGATCGACATGTGCCCGACACGCACACCCCGTTTCGGCCCTCCCGCGGCCCTCGCGAGACCCCTTCTGCACGGGAGTTGACCGCGCTACCGTCCGCCCGTGCCGATACGTATGCGCAACCACCGCCGCTCCCGGTCGAGATCCGCGCCGATGGCGCTCCTCGCCCTGCTGGCCGTCCTCCTGACCCCGACCCCCGCTCTCGCCGATCCCGCGAAACCGCCCGGCGAGAGCCAACCCGTCTACTCCTACGACCGTGCCGTCCGGGAAACCGTGTGGGTGGACACCCGTGTCGACGGCGACCGCGACGGCCGCACCGACCGGGTGGCCGTCGACATCATCCGCCCCCGCGAGGCCGCCGAGTCGGGCCGCAAGGTGCCCGTCATCATGGACGCCAGCCCGTACTACTCCTGCTGCGGGCGCGGCAACGAAAGCCAGAAGAAGACCTACGACGCCCAGGGCAACCCCCTGCAGTTCCCGCTGTACTACGACAACTACTTCGTACCGCGCGGCTACGCCGTCGCCCTCGTCGACCTCGCCGGAACCAACCGTTCCGACGGCTGCGTCGACATCGGTGGCCGCTCCGACATCCAGTCCGCCAAGTCCGTCGTCGACTGGCTGGG
>KL569406.1:56960-58039 GCA_000715685.1 Streptomyces lilacinus | reverse complement strand
GCCCGCGGCTACGCCTCGCGCACCGGACGCACCGCCGTACGGGCGGCCGGCTGGACCACGGGCGCCGTCGGAATGATCGGCAAGAGCTACGACGGCACGATCGCCAACGGCGTCGCCTCCACCGGCGTCGAGGGCCTGAAGACCATCGTCCCCATCGGTGCCATCAGCTCCTGGTACGACTACTACTTCGCCAAGGGCGCCGCCCTCTTCGGCAGCGGCCCCGACGGCCTCGCCGACGGCGTCGAGAGCCCCGAGGCACGCGCCCGCTGCCAGGCCGTCCAGCGCGAACTCGTTCAAGGCGCGCCGCGCAACGGCGACTGGACGCCGCTGTGGACCGCGCGGGACTACGTGCGCAGCGCGGACCGCGTGCGCGCCAGCGTCTTCGCCGTCCACGGCGCCCAGGACCTCAACGTCCGCACCAAGCACCTCGGTCAGTGGTGGGACGCCCTCGCCGCGCGGGGCGTCGAGCGCAAGATCTGGCTCTCGCAGACCGGGCACGTCGACCCCTTCGACTTCCGCCGCGACGCCTGGGTGACCACGCTGCACCGCTGGTTCGACCACTACCTCCTCGGCTACGACAACGGCGTCGACCGCGAGCCGATGGCCGACATCGAACGCGCCCCCGACCAGTGGACCACCGACCGCGTCTGGCCCCCGAGCGGGACGCGGCCGACCGCGCTGCGCCCGGCGGCGGGACCGGTGCCCGGAGTCGGCACCCTCGGCCTCCTGCCCGCGCCCGCCGGCACGACGGCCGGCTTCACCGACGACCCGAGGCTGAGCGAGACCGACTGGGCGACGCACATCGACGAATCGACGCCCGCCAAGGCCGGGTTCGTCACCCCGCCCCTCACGCGCGACCTCCGTCTCTCCGGCTCCTGTCGGTACGGCTGACGGTGACTCCGTCGACGGCCTCCGCCCACCTCTCGGCCGTGCTCGTCGACCTCGGACCGGCCACGATCCGCGACTACGCCGCGCGCGGCGAGGGCATCACCACGCTCACCGACCGCACCTGCTGGGGCAGCGGCACCGCGGCCGACACCGGCTGCTTCAAGCGCACCGCGGCCCGTACGGCCGACGTC
>KL569406.1:55014-56717 GCA_000715685.1 Streptomyces lilacinus | reverse complement strand
GTCTTCAGCCGCGGCTGGGCCGACCTCGGGCACGGCGCCGACCCGGCGCACGGCGGCCCGCTGACCCCGGGCAGGCCGTACACCCTCACCCTCGACCTGGCCGCCACCGACCACGTCGTCCCGGCCGGCCACCGCCTGGCCCTGATCGTCGCCGGCACCGACGCCGGCCTGCTCGAACCCGCCTCCACCGCCCCCCACCTGACCGTGGACCTCTCCCGCGCCTCCGCCGACCTCCCGCTCGTGGGCGGCTGGGCGGCCTTCCTCCGCGCCACGACGCCGTGGGGCGCCGGCCGTCCGCACGACGGCGGGACGTCGCCCGGGCTGCGGGTGCCGGACCTGACGCACGTGCCGTGACACCGGGCGGAGGGCTCCCCGAAGAGCCGGGGAGCCCTCCGTCTCACGCCTCCACCAGGTCCGCCGCCTCCAGGGCGCAGCCCCACGAGAGCGTGATCCCCGCGCCGCCGTGCCCGTAGTTGTGCACCACGCGGCCGCCCTCCGGCAGGGCCTCGGCCTCGAGACGGACGCGGGCCCGGGCGGGGCGCAGCCCCACGCGGTGGGAGAGGACGCGGGCGTGGGCGAGCCGGGGGAAGACCCGGGAGCAGCGACCGATGATCGCCTGCGCGGTGCAGGGGGAGGGCGTGCGGTCCCAGACGTGCTCCTGGGCGGTGCCGCCGAGGACGACGCCGTACGGCTGGGGGAGGACGTAGACGGTGTCCGCCCGGCCGCCGTCGACGGCGGTGAACCACTCGTCGACGCCCACGTTCTCCACCACCACGATCTGGCCGCGCACCGGGTGCACGGCGGGATCGGGCACGAGGTCGCGGGCGCCCAGCCCCGCGCAGTTCACGACGGCGTCGGCGGAGGCGGCCGCCCGGGGGAGGGACGGGACCGGGCGGACGGCGACCGTGCCGCCCGCGGCGGCCAGGCGGCGGTGGAGGTAGGACAGGTACGCGGTCATGTCGAGGAGGGGGAGTCGGGCGCGCACCCCGCGCTCCCAGCCGCGCGGCAGCTCGTCCGCGACCGCCGCCCGCAGGCCCGGCACGCGGGCCGCCCACGGGCCCAGCGCCTCGGGCGCCGGCCCCGCGTGCGTACCGGCGACCTCCCGCACTCCGGTCTCCGCCGGCCGCCCGGCCAGCCCGGTCAGCACGGCGAGCGAGGTCAGCGCCCAGCGCGGAGGTCGTCTCGGAGGACGGCGAGCGGGTCCACACCGCGACGCGGTGCCCGCGCTCCGCCAGGACGACGGCGCTGGTCAGGCCGACGACCCCGGCACCGACCACGATCACATCGCTTGCCATGCGCCGACGGTACAGGCCAACTCCCCGCCGGCGGGGCCGAAGTGGCACACCCGGCGGAAGCCTGCGGCCGCGGGGGAGCGGGGTGTGGGGTTCGCGCTGACGGAGTCGACCGCGCGGGCCCGTGAGCAGGCGCAGGCGCCGGCCGCGCGCGGGCGGAAAAACCCGGTTCGGGCGGTGGCAGGCCACCGGTTAGAGTCGGTGGTCTCATGAGTGCCACTCTCGTCGCCAAGGACCTCGCCGCCGGACACGGCGACCGCACGCTCTTCTCCGGGCTCGACCTCGTCGTCGCCCCCGGGGACGTCATCGGCCTCGTCGGGGCCAACGGAGCCGGGAAGTCCACGCTGCTGCGCCTGCTCGCCGGCCTCGCCGCCCCGGAGCAGGGCACGCTGCTGTCTCTTATACACATCT
>KL569406.1:54292-54783 GCA_000715685.1 Streptomyces lilacinus | reverse complement strand
GCGGGAGGGCGAGACCGTCCGCGCCTTCCTCGCCCGCCGCACCGGCGTCGCCGCCGCGCAGAGCGCGCTGGACGCCGCCACCGAGGCCCTGGTCGAGGGCGCGCCCGGCGCCGACGACGCCTACGCCGTCGCGCTCGAGCGCTGGCTCGGCCTCGGCGGCGCCGACCTCGACGAGCGCGCGGAGGAGGTCGTCGACTCCCTCGGCCTCGCGACCGGCCTCGACCGGCCCATGACCGCCCTGTCCGGCGGCCAGGCCGCCCGCGCCGGTCTCGCCTCGCTGCTGCTCAGCCGCTACGACGTCTTCCTGTTGGACGAGCCCACCAACGACCTCGACCTCGAGGGCCTGGCGCTGCTCGAGAAGTTCGTCACCGGGCTGCGCGCCGGCACGGTCCTGGTCAGCCACGACCGCGAGTTCCTCGCCCGCACGGTCGACAAGGTCCTCGAGCTCGACCTCGCCCAGCAGCGGATCAGCCTCTGTCTCTTATACACAT
>KL569406.1:52944-54040 GCA_000715685.1 Streptomyces lilacinus | reverse complement strand
AGAGATGTGTATAAGAGACAGGCCGGCACGCCCGCGAGGCGTACGAGGAGTACGCCGACACCCGCTCCGCGCTGGAGGCCCGGGCCCGCACCCAGCGCAACTGGATGGAGAAGGGCGTCCGCAACGCCCGCCGCAAGGCCACCGACAACGACAAGATCGGCCGCAAGCACCGCGCCGAGTCGACCGAGAAGCAGGCCGCCAAGGCCCGCCAGACGGAACGCCTCATCGAGCGGCTCGACGTCGTCGAGGAGCCCCGCAAGGAGTGGGAGCTGCGCATGGAGATCGCCGCCGCGCCCCGCTCGGGCGCGGTCGTGGCGACGCTGCGCGGCGCGGTGGCCCGGCGCGGCACGTTCGCCCTCGGCCCCGTCGACCTGCAGATCGACTGGGCCGACCGGGTCGCCATCACCGGCGCCAACGGCTCCGGCAAGTCCACGCTGCTCGCCGCCCTGCTCGGCCGGCTCGAGCTGGCCGAGGGCGGCGCGGCGCTGGGCCCCGGCGTGGTCGTGGGCGAGGTGGACCAGGCCCGCGCGCTGTTCTTCGGCAGCGAGACCCTGCTGGAGGCGTTCGGCGCGGCGGTCCCCGAGCTCGCGCCGGCCGACGTGCGCACGCTGCTGGCCAAGTTCGGCCTCAAGGCCGAGCACGTCCTGCGGTCGGCCGCCACGCTCTCGCCGGGGGAGCGCACGCGCTCCGCGCTCGCCCTGCTCCAGGCCCGCGGCGTGAACCTGCTCGTCCTCGACGAGCCCACGAACCACCTCGACCTGCCGGCGATCGAGCAGCTCGAGTCGGCGCTCGCCTCGTACAACGGCACGCTGCTGCTGGTCACCCACGACCGGCGGATGCTCGAGGCGGTCCACACCACCCGCCGCCTCGAGGTCGCGGACGGGCGCGTGGCCGAGCGCTGACCCGCCGGCGCCGTGGGCCGTCCGGGCCCGAAAAGACCCTCAGCGGACGGCCAATACTTGACCAAGGGAAGGTCATGGCGGTCGGGCCCATTGGCCGTGGAATCGGCGGTTATGGGCCTGATGGGCGGTGGATTTGAAGGGTTGATGGGGGTATTGAGCGCCTGTTCGATTTACGGAACGTTGGCTACCGGTAC
>KL569406.1:51028-52625 GCA_000715685.1 Streptomyces lilacinus | reverse complement strand
GGGAGCGGACGTCCGCAAGGCGTCCGTCCGCACAGACGTCGAACAGGGGCGTACACACCGATGCCACCCACCCTTCCCGGCTCCCCGCCCGAGCCACCGGGCACCCGCCCGGACCGGGCGCGCTACGGCGGTGCCGCGGCGCCGCCGGCGCGCACCCTGCTCGACGTGCTGGACGCCACCGCCGCCGCGCACCCCGAGGCCCTCGCCCTCGACACCGGCACCGAGGCGCTCACCTACCGGGCGCTGACCGCCGAGGTCGCCGCCCGCGCCGAGCGGTTGCGCCGGGCCGGCGTCGGCCCGGGCGACCGCGTCGGCATCCGCGTCCCCTCCGGCACCGCCGAGCTGTACCTGTCGGTGCTGGCCGTGCTGCGCGCCGGCGCCGCCTACGTGCCCGTCGACGCCGACGACCCCGACGAGCGGGCCGCCACCGTCTTCCGCGAGGCCGGCGTCTGCGCGGTCCTCGGCCCGGACGGCGTGCTCGCGCCCGGCGGCACCGCGCCCGCCGGAGCGCGGCGGGCACCCGGGCCGGAGGACGACGCGTGGATCATCTTCACCTCCGGCTCCACCGGCGCCCCCAAGGGCGTCGCCGTCACCCACCGCAGCGCGGCCGCCTTCGTCGACGCCGAGGCCGGGCTGTTCCTGCGGGACTGCCCGCTGGGCCCCGGCGACCGCGTCCTGGCCGGGCTGTCGGTCGCCTTCGACGCCTCCTGCGAGGAGATGTGGCTCGCCTGGCGGCACGGCGCCTGCCTCGTCCCCGCCCCCCGCTCCCTGGTGCGCGCCGGCCACGAACTGGGCCCCTGGCTCGTCGACCGCGGCATCACCGTCGTCTCCACCGTGCCCACCCTCGCGGCGCTGTGGCCGGCGGAGAGCCTGGACCGGGTGCGGCTGCTCATCGTCGGCGGCGAGGCCTGCCCCGCCGAACTCGTCGACCGCCACGCCCTGCCCGGCCGCGAGATGTGGAACACCTACGGCCCCACCGAGACCACCGTCGTCGCCTGCGCGGCGCGGCTGCGTCCCGGCGAGCCCGTACGCATCGGACTGCCCCTGGCCGGCTGGGAGCTGGCCGTCGTCGACGAGGCCGGCGAGCCCGTGCCGTACGGGACGGAGGGCGAGCTCGTCGTCGCCGGCGTCGGCGTCGCCCGCTACCTCGACCCGGCCAAGGACGCCGACCGCTACCGGCCCTCGACCGCCCTCGACACCGACCGCGCCTACCGCACCGGCGACCTCGTGCGGGCCGACCCCGAGGGCCTCGTCTTCGCCGGCCGCGCCGACGACCAGATCAAGATCGGCGGACGCCGCCTCGAACTGGGCGAGATCGACGCCGCCCTCAGCGCCCTGCCCGGCGTGCGCGGCGCCGCCGCGGCGGTGCGCACCACCCCGGCCGGCGGGCGGCTGCTCGCCGGATACGTGGTCCCCGGCCCCGGCTGGGACCGGGACCGGGCCAGGACCCTGCTGACCGAACGGCTGCCCGCCGCCCTCGTCCCCGTGCTGGGCGAGGTGACGGAGCTGCCCACGCGCACCTCCGGCAAGGTCGACCGCGACGCCCTGCCCTGGCCCCTGCCCGGCACGGCACCCTCGGCCTGTCTCTTATACACAT
>KL569406.1:50102-50790 GCA_000715685.1 Streptomyces lilacinus | reverse complement strand
ATGTGTATAAGAGACAGCTCTGGGAGGACCTGCTCGGCACCCGGCCCGGCGCCGACTCCGACTTCCTCGCCCTCGGCGGCACCAGCCTGGCCGCCGCCCGGCTCGCCTCCGCCCTGCGCGAGCACCACCCCGGCGTCTCCGTCGCCGACCTCTACCGCCTGCCGGTCCTGCGGGACATGGCCGCCCACCTCGACTCCCTCGCCCCGCGCGGCGAGGTACGGCGCGCCGTCCGGCCCGTGCGCCGCCGCACGGGCGCGGTCCAGATCCTCGTGCAGACCGCCCTGTTCGGCGTCGCCGGACTGCGCGGACTCGTGGGCCTCGCGGCCGCCGACAACGTCCTCGGCCTCCTGACCCCCGAGGCCTGGGCCCCGCACACCTCCTGGTGGCTGGTCCTGGCCGGCTGGTTCGTCCTCTTCAGCGCCCCCTCCCGCTTCGCCCTCGGCGCGACCGCCGCCCGCCTGCTCACCCGCGGCGTCACCTCCGGCACCCACCCCCGCGGCGGCCGCGTCCACCTGCGCCTGTGGGCCGCCGAACGCACGGTGGCCTCCTTCGGCGTCCCCGCGCTGCTCGGCACCCCCTGGGCCGCCTGGTACGCCCGCGCCCTCGGCTGCGCCACCGGCCGGCACGTCGCCCTGCACGCCATGCCGCCGGTCACCGGCCTCGCCGCGTTCGGCGACGGCTGCGCCGT
>KL569406.1:48863-49867 GCA_000715685.1 Streptomyces lilacinus | reverse complement strand
TGTATAAGAGACAGAGCCGGAGGCGGACATCGCGGGCTGGTGGCTCGACGGCGACACCCTCCACGTCGGCCCCGTCCGCGTCGGCGCCCACGCCCGCGTGGGCCACCGCAGCATGCTCATGCCGGGCGCCTCCCTCGCCCCCCACGCCGAACTCGCCGCGGGCGCCTGCCTCGACGGCCACGTCCCGCCCGGCCGCACCTGGTCCGGCTCCCCGGCCCGCCCGGACGCGGCCGACGCGTCGTACCGCCGCGCCCCTGACGGGGCGCCCCGGCATCGCAGACCGTCCCGGCGGTGGGCGGTGGCGTACGCGGTCGCGCTCGGGGCGTTGCCGTTGCTGCCGCTCCTCGCCTCGGTGCCCGCGCTCGCGGGGACGTACTACCTGGTCAAGGGGTGCGCCACGCTGAGTGCCGCCGCGCTGTGGCTGCTCGCCGCCGTGCCGCCGTTCACCTTCGTCACCACCGTCTGCTGGATCCTGCTGCTCGCCCTGCTGGTGCGGGTGCTCGGTCGGGGCATCATCCCCGGCGACCACCCCGCCGACGGCGGCGTCGCCTGGCGGGTCTGGCTGGTCACCCGGCTCCTCGACGGCAGCCGCGCCGGGCTGTTCCCGCTCTACGCGAGCCTGGCGACCCCCGCCTGGCTGCGCCTGCTGGGGGCCCGCGTCGGCCGTCGCACCGAGATCTCGACCGTGCTGCCGCTGCCCTCGCTGCTCACCGTCGAGGACGGGGCGTTCCTCGCCGACGACACCCTCGTCGCGCCGTTCGAACTCCGCGGCGGACGCATGCGCCTGGGCGCCGTCCGCATCGGCCGCAAGGCCTTCGTCGGCAACTCCGGCATCGTCGGCCCCGGTCGGAGCGTCCCCGACCACGGACTGATCGGCGTGCTCTCCGACGCCCCCGAGCACAGCGAGCCCGGCAGCTCCTGGCTGGGGCGGCCCGCGCTGCCGCTGCCGCGCGTCGCGGCCACGCCCGACGCGGGGCGGACGTTCGAGTCTGTCTCTTATACAC
>KL569406.1:47941-48617 GCA_000715685.1 Streptomyces lilacinus | reverse complement strand
CCGTCGAACTGTGCCGCGTGCTGCCGCTGATGTGTGGCCTCGCGCTGGCCGAGGCCGTGCTGCTCGGCGAGCAGGACGCCCTGAACACCGGCGGCCTCGGCCTCGCCGCCCTCGTGGGCGCGCCGCTGCTGCTGGCCGCCGGCGTGGCCGCCGCGCTCACCACGACCGCCGCCAAGTGGCTGCTCGTGGGCCGGTTCCGGGCCGGCGAGCACCCGCTGTGGTCCTCCTTCGTCTGGCGCAACGAGCTGTACGACACCTTCGTCGAGTCCCTCGCCGTCCCCTGGCTGGCCGGCCCCTTCACCGGCACGCCCGTCCTCAACTGGTGGCTGCGCAGCCTCGGCGTCCGCATCGGTCGCGGCGTGTGGTGCGAGACGCACTGGCTGCCGGAGACCGACCTGATCGCCCTCGGCGACGGCGCCACCGTCAACCGCGGGTGCGTGCTGCAGACCCACCTCTTCCACGACCGGATCATGCGCATGGACGGCGTACGGCTCGCCGCGGGCGCCTCCCTCGGCCCGCACGGCATCGTCCTGCCCGGCACCTCGGTCGGCGAGCACGCGGCCATCGGCCCCGCCTCGCTGGTCATGCGCGGCGAGACCGTGCCGGCCGGCACCCACTGGGCCGGCAACCCCATCGCCGGCGCCCCGGCGCCCGCGGCATGAGCCCGCGGCACCGC
>KL569406.1:47549-47711 GCA_000715685.1 Streptomyces lilacinus | reverse complement strand
CGACCACACCCGCCGCATCGCACTCGACCTGTCCGGACTGACCGTGCGCGCCGCCCACCTCGACGGGCGGCCGGTGCCCGCGCACCGGCGCGACGGCAAGCTCCTGCTCACCGCCCCGCGCCCGCTCGCCCCGGCCCAGCCCTTCGTCGTCGACATCCGCTA
>KL569406.1:46236-47302 GCA_000715685.1 Streptomyces lilacinus | reverse complement strand
GCCCGCTCAGAGATGTGTATAAGAACAGGCCCCGCCCGGTCACCACCCCCTTCGGCGCCATCGGCTGGGACCGCACCGGCGACGAACACGGCGGCACCCTCGTCGCCTCCCAACCGCTGGGCGCGCCCTCGTGGTTCCCCTGCAACGACCGCCCCGACGACAAGGCCGCCTACACCTTCACCGTGACCGTGCCCCGCGGCCACCACGCCCTGGCCAACGGCACCCTGCGCCACCGCCACGCCGTCGGCGACTCGGTGCGCTGGACCTACGACCACCCCGGCCCCATGTCCTCCTACCTGGCCGCCGTCTACACCGGCCGCTTCACCCACGACACGCACGGCATCATCCGGAACGCCTATCCCGAGCGCCTCGCGGACCTCGCCCGGCACGACCTGGCCCGCCAACCGGACATGCTGCGGGCGTTCGCCGAG
Organism: Streptomyces lilacinus; assembly: GCA_000715685.1. Lineage (GTDB taxonomy): Bacteria > Actinomycetota > Actinomycetes > Streptomycetales > Streptomycetaceae > Streptomyces > Streptomyces lilacinus. Next base: position 46,871 of record KL569406.1, on the reverse strand, counting down.
CTCTTCGGGCCGTACCCCTTCGAGACGTACGGGGCCGTCGTCGTCGACGCGGAGCTGGGCGCGCCGGTGGAGAACCAGACCCTGTCCGTCTTCGGCCGCAACCACGTCGACGGGCGGCGGGGCTCGGAGACGCTCGTGGCGCACGAGATCGCGCACCAGTGGTTCGGCAACAGCGTCGGACCGGCCGACTGGCGGCACATCTGGCTGAACGAGGGCTTCGCCACGTACGCGGAGTGGCTGTGGTCCGAGCACCTCGGCGAGGACGACGCGGACACGCTCGCCCGCCAGGCCCGGCAGGACCTCGCCTCCCGCCGCCAGAACCTCCGCCTCGCGGACCCGGGCGCCCGCCACCTCTTCGACGACCGCATCTACACACGCGGCGCGTGCGCGCTGCACGCGCTGCGGCTGACGGTGGGGGACCGGCGCTTCTTCGCGGTGCTGCGGTCGTGGCACACGGCGCGGCGGGGCGGGAGCGGCGACACGACGGCGTTCCTCGCACACGCGGAGCGGGTGGTGGGGCGGGAGCCTGTGGGGGTGCTGCACCCTTGGCTCTTCGAGCTCCGGTTGCCGGCTTTGCCGCGCTGAAGAGCGGTGTCCTCAAACGCCGGACGGGCTGACAAAGTCAGCCCGTCCGG
>KL569406.1:44793-46007 GCA_000715685.1 Streptomyces lilacinus | reverse complement strand
CGCCGGCCCCCGCCGGCTTCTCGTCGTCCAACCTGAGCGTCAGCGAAATCCGCTTGCGCGGAATGTCGACGTCGAGCACTTTCACCCGCACGATGTCCCCCGGCTTCACCACGTCCCGCGGGTCCTTGACGAACGTCCTGGACATGGCCGAGACGTGCACCAGTCCGTCCTGGTGGACGCCCACGTCCACGAAGGCCCCGAACGCGGCCACGTTGGTGACGACGCCCTCGAGCAGCATCCCCGGCGCCAGGTCGCCGATCTTCTCGACGCCTTCCTTGAAGGTCGCCGTCTTGAACGCGGGCCGCGGGTCGCGGCCCGGCTTCTCCAGCTCGCGCAGGATGTCCGTCACCGTCGGCAGGCCGAAGGAGTCGTTGACGAAGTCGCCGGGGCGCAGCGAGCGGAGCGTCGTGGTGTTGCCGATGAGGGAGGCGACGTCGCCGCCCGTCGTCTTCACCATGGCCCGGACCACGGGGTACGCCTCGGGGTGGACGCTGGAGGCGTCCAGCGGGTCGTCGCCGCCGCGGATGCGGAGGAAGCCGGCGCACTGCTCGTACGCCTTGGGACCGAGCCGCGGCACGTCCTTCAGCGCCCGGCGGGAGCGGAAGGGGCCGTTGGCGTCGCGATGGGCCACGATGTTCTCCGCGAGGCCGGCGCCGATGCCGGAGACCCGGGACAGCAGCGGCGCGGAGGCGGTGTTGACGTCGACGCCGACGCCGTTGACGCAGTCCTCCACGACGGCGTCGAGCGACCGGGAGAGCTTCACCTCGGACAGGTCGTGCTGGTACTGACCGACGCCGATCGACTTGGGGTCGATCTTCACGAGCTCGGCGAGCGGGTCCTGCAGCCGGCGCGCGATGGAGACCGCGCCGCGCAGCGAGACGTCCAGGTCCGGCAGCTCCTGGGAGGCGAAGGCGGAGGCGGAGTAGACCGAGGCGCCGGCCTCGGAGACCATCACCTTCGTGAGCTTCAGCTCGGGGTGACGGGCGATCAGGTCGGCCGCCAGCTTGTCCGTCTCCCGGGAGGCCGTGCCGTTGCCGATGGCGACGAGCTCCACGTCGTGCTCGCGGGCGAGCCGGGCCAGCGTGGCCAGGGAGGCGTCCCACTTGTTCTGCGGGACGTGCGGGTAGATCGTCTCGGTGGCGGCGACCTTGCCGGTGGCGTCGACGACGGCGACCTTCACGCCCGTACGGAAGCCGGGGTCGAGGCCCATCGTG
>KL569406.1:44038-44508 GCA_000715685.1 Streptomyces lilacinus | reverse complement strand
TGTATAAGAGACAGGCCGCAGGTCGATGCCGAGGTGGACGAGGACGCGCGTGCGCCAGGCCCAGCGCACGGTGTCGCCGAGCCACTTGTCCGCGGGCCGGCCCCGGTCCGCGATGCCGAAGCGCCGGGCGATCATCTGCTCGTACGCGCTGGGGCCGGGCGTGTCGGAGGGCTCCTCGGGCTCGAGGGCGAGGTCGAGGACCTCCTCCTTCTCCCCGCGCAGCATGGCGAGCACCCGGTGCGAGGGAAGCTCGGTGAAGGGCTCGGCGAAGTCGAAGTAGTCGGCGAACTTCGCGCCCGCCTCCTCCTTGCCCTCGCGGACCTTCGCGGCGACGCGGCCGCGCGACCACATCCGCTCGCGCAGCTCGCCGATGAGGTCGGCGTCCTCGCCGAACCGCTCGGTGAGAATCGACCGCGCGCCCTCCAGCGCGGCGGCGGCGTCCGCGACGCCCTTGTCCGCGGAGACGAAGG
>KL569406.1:40104-43795 GCA_000715685.1 Streptomyces lilacinus | reverse complement strand
TGTGTATAAGAGACAGACTCGAGCCCGGCCTCCCGGGCGATCTGCGCCTTGGTGCGGCGCTTGGGCTTGAAGGGCAGGTAGATGTCCTCGAGCCGGGCCTTGGAGTCCGCCTCGCGGATCCGCGCCTCCAGCGCCTCGTCCAGCTTGCCCTGGGCCCGCACGGACTCCAGGACGGCCGTGCGCCGCTCCTCCAGCTCCCGCAGATAGCGCAGCCGCTCCTCCAGCGCGCGCAGCTGCGCGTCGTCGAGCGCCTCGGTCGCCTCCTTGCGGTAGCGCGCGATGAACGGCACGGTGGACCCGCCGTCGAGCAACTCGACGGCGGCCCGCACCTGCCGCTCCCGCACGCCGAGCTCCTCGGCGATCCTGCCTTCGATCGACGTCGACGTCGTCACGATCCGCTCTGCTTTCCTCGGGGGTGTCGTCCGGGGGTCTCTCCCCGGGCCCGCGGTCAGCATTGTGGCAGGTGCCGCCGACAGCGGCGGCGCGGCCTCGCCGCGCCGCCCCGGGCCCGTCCTAGCCCCGCAGGTCCGCCGGGAAGGCGCCGCCCTCGACGAGGGCCATGGTGAACCGATTCGCCAGTTCGGTCAGGCGCTCGACGCCGGCCGGGCCCAGGTGCTCGTACGGCGCCCGGTCCAGGCGGTCCGTCTCGACCTCCAGCTCCTCGCGCAGCGCGGTGCCGGCGGCCGTCAACGCCCCCTCCCCGTCCAGCAGACCGCGCTCGCGCAGCCGCCCCTGCGCGGCGTCCAGGTCCTCCTCGCCCCAGCCGCGCGTGACCAGCAGCCACTTGCGGGACATGCCCTTGCCGGTGGCCCCGTGGCTGACGAGCGCCTCCAGCGGGTCGAGGCCGGCGTGCACCAGGGTGATCAGGTGCCCGTCGCCGCGGTACTCCCGCAGCAGCGTGGTGGCGTGCCAGAAGGCCAGGTGCGGGGCGTCCGGCACGGGCAGGTCGGCGTGGCCGGCGTACAGCGGGCGCAGCGGCCGCTCGCAGGCCTCCGCGGCGCGCAGCGCGAGATCGGCGGCCTCGGCCATCTCGGCGGAGGCCACGGCCTCCTCGCCCAGCACCCGGCGCAGCAGGGTGTCGGTGGCGCGCAGTCGCGCGGCGAGGACGTCCTTCGGGTCGGCGACGTCCCACACGGCGGGGACGTAACGGGCCACCAGCTCGTGGCTGAAGCTGTGGAACGCGGCCGTCACGGCGCCCGCGCCGACCCGACCGAGGGCGGCGGCGCGCCCGGCCAGGTAGACGCCGCTCCAGTCCTTGATGCCCAGCGCGTTCACCTCGCGCTGGATGTCCTGCGAGAAGTACTGGGCGGAGTGGAAGGGGTTGAGCAGCAGGCTGCAGCGCCGCGCGGCGCCACTCGGCAGAGAGGTCATGTCCCGTACCGTACCTACTGGTTGGTACAGTGCAAAGGGCGGAGATCACAGCCCGGGGGCGATGGCAGAAAGGGTGGGGAATCCGTCATTGCGGCTCGGCCCCCGCCGCGGTGAGCATGGACGCATGACGACCCGGCGCAACGTGCTCTTCGTTCTCTACGAGAACGTCCAGAGCCTGGACGTGACAGGCCCCCTGGAAGTGTTCAACGGGGCGGCCAAGGCGCTCGGCGACCCGGACGCCTACCGGGTGCGCACCGCGAGCGTCGACGGCCGGCCCCTGCGCACCCACAGCGGACTGGGCCTGATGCCGGACGCGGCGCTCGCGGACTGCGCGCCGCCCGACCTCCTCGTGGTGCCCGGCGGTTACTGCACGGAGGACCCCGATCCCCGGCTCGTGGCCTGGCTGCGCGAGCACGGTTCCCGAGCCGGGCGCCGGGTCTCGGTGTGCACGGGGGCGTTCCTGCTCGCCGCCGCCGGGCTGCTGGACGGGCGCCGGGCCACCACCCACTGGGCGTACTGCGCGGACTTCGCCGCGCGGTACCCGGACGTCGAGCTCGACCCCGAACCCATCTACGTCCGGGACGGCGACGTCGCGACCTCGGCCGGCGTCACCGCCGGCATCGACCTGGCGCTCGCCCTCGTCGAGGAGGACCACGGCCGGGACCTCGCGCTCCACATCGCCCGCCACCTCGTCGTCTTCCTGCGCCGCCCGGGCAACCAGCGGCAGTTCAGCGCCCAGCTCGCCGCGCAGACCGCCGGCCGTCCGACGCTGCGCGACGTCCAGCACTGGATAGCCGAGCACCCCGACGACGACCTGAGCGTGGACGCGCTCGCCTCCCGCGCCAACCTCTCGCCCCGGCACTTCGCCCGCGCCTTCCAGGCCGAGGTGGGGATGTCGCCCGGACGCTACGTCGACCAGGTGCGCCTGGAGACGGCCCGCCGGCTGCTCGAGGACACGGCCGACGGCGTCGAGGAGGTCTCCCGGGCCTGCGGCTACGGCACGCCCGAGGCCATGCGCCGGGCCTTCGTACGGACCCTGGGCACGGCCCCCGCCGAATACCGGCGCCGCTTCCGGCCCATGGCCTCGGTGCCCGCCTGACCGATCGTTCGGCGTCCACACCGCACGACCACTTCACCGCCGCGCGCGTCATCGGCCGCGCGCGTCACCCCGTCACACCCGCACCGGCCTTCGGGCTGCCTTCGGAAAGGGCTTCACATGCAGATCGCCATCCTCCTCTTCCCGGGCTTCACCGCCCTCGACGCCATCGGCCCGTACGAGACGCTCTGCCGACTGCCCGGCGCCGAGACCGTCTTCGTCGCCGAGCGGCCCGGTCCCGTACCCAACGACAGGGGTGACTTCTCGCTCGTCGCGGAGAAGTCCCTGGACGAGGTGGAGCACCCGGACATCGTTGTCGTACCGGGCGGCCCGGAGGCGAACCTGCCGCTGAAGCCGGGGCCCGTGCACGACTGGCTGAAGGCCGTGGACGCGGGGAGCACCTGGACGACGTCCGTGTGCACCGGTTCGCTGATCCTGGCCTCGGCCGGGCTGCTGGCCGGCCGCCGCGCCACGTCGCACTGGACGGCCCTGGAGCTGCTGCGCTCCCACGACGTCGAGCCGACCCTGGAGCGGGTGGTCACCGAGGGCAAGTACGTCACGGCCGCCGGGGTGTCCTCCGGCATCGACATGGGGTTGACGCTGGTGGGCCGCATCGCCGGCGACCGAACGGCCCAGGCCGTCCAGCTGCTCATCGAGTACGACCCGCAGCCGCCCTACGACGCGGGCTCGCCGGAGAAGGCGCCCGCCGACCTCGTGGCCGAGCTGCGGGAGAAGTACACGCAGCGCCGCGCGAGCGCCTGAGCCCACGGCCCGCGGGGCCCGCGGCCGGGAGCGGACGGTCCAGGACGGGGGGCTAGACCGTCCACGCGAAGCGCGGCGCCCTGCGCTCCAGGAAGGCGGCGACCCCCTCCGCGGGGTCGCCGCTCCCGCGCGCCAGCTCCGCCCAGTGCGCGACGCGGTCCGCGGCCACGGGCCCGGCCGCGAACTCCTTGGCCGCCGCCTGCGTCAGCTGCGACCGCGTCGCCCGTGTATAAGAGACAGGACGAGGCCGGTCCGCAGCGCCCGTTCGGCGTCGATCAGTTCGGCCGAGAAGAGCAGGTACTTGGCCGTCGCCGGCCCGACCAGGTCCACGAGCCGCCGGGTCGAGGAGGCGGCGTAGACGATGCCCAGCCGCGCCGGGGTGATGCCGAAGGACGCGCCCTCGGCCGCGAACCGCAGGTCGCAGGCGGCCGCCAGCTGGCAGCCGCCGCCCACGCAGTGGCC
>KL569406.1:36980-39874 GCA_000715685.1 Streptomyces lilacinus | reverse complement strand
CGCACGGCCGCGATCGTCGGCTTGGGGAACGCCGCCAGCGCCTCCTCCGCCGCGATCGCCAGGTCCCGCGCGGCCGCGCCGCCGTCGGCGGCCAGGGAGGAGATGTCGGCGCCGGCGCAGAAGGTGTCGCCCTCGCCGGTCAGCACGAACACCCGGACCGCCGGGTCGGCGGCGCACCGCGCGAGGAGTTCCGGCAGCTCACGCCACATCGCGGTGGTCATGGCGTTCCGCTTGGCGGGGTGGGCGATACGGACGGTGGCAGTGGTGCCGTCGATGTCCAGGTGAAGTGCGGGCTCCATGCGCCGGATGCTATCCGGGGCCGGAACCGCGCAGGGAACGCTGAAGAGGGCGGCCAGGAACAGTCGGGAAAGGACCAGGTGACACCCGCCCGGTCAAAACCCGCCCAAACACGGTGACTTCTGATCAGCGTGCCGGGGCGCACCCCGTGATTCCCACACTCGTCGTGTGCTGTCGAGCCACGGCGAGGGGTTGGTATCGGACATGGAGATCCTCGGGAGCGTCCCGTCCGGGCCGGGCCAGGCGCCCCCACCCCCCGAGCCGGGCGACTACGCCGGGACCTGGCGCTACACCACCCCCGCGCTCGACTGCTCGGTCCCCCGGACCCGACACGCCGTCCGCGACCTGATCCGCCGCCAGCGGGTGCCGCTGCGCGAGGACCTGCTGCACGGACTGCTGCTGATCGTCTCCGAGCTGGTCACCAACGCCGTGCAGCACGCGGCGCTGCTCTCCCCGGAGGTCGCCGTGGAGGTCTCCCTCGGCCCGGAGTGGGTGCGCGTGGCCGTCGAGGACAGCCACCCGTACCGGCCCCGGCCGCTCGACGCCGGCACCGAGGACGAGATGCGCACCGGCGGCCGGGGACTGCTGCTCGTCCAGGCCACCGTGGAGGAGGCCGGCGGGCTGTGCGACGTCGAGCACACCGCGCGCGGCGGCAAGGTGGTCTGGGCCGCCCTGCCGCTGCGCCCCGCCGCTACCAGCCCGCTTCGGCCCCGGTGACCTCGCGGATCGCCGGCCGGGCTGCGTCCAGCACCGTCATGAACCACGCCGAGAAGGTGTACTTCTCGCGCAGCGCCGCCAGCTCGTCCGGCGTCACGAACGCCGTCTCCGCGATCTCCTCCGGATTCGGCTGCGGGCGGTCCGTCACCCGTCCCACGAACAGGTGGTTGTACTCCTGCTCCACCAGCCCCGACGCCGGGTCGGGGTGGTTGTAGCGCACGGTCCCGGCCTCGCGCAGCAGCGCCGGGGCGATGCCGAGCTCCTCGCCGGTGCGGCGGGCGGCGGCGACGAAGGGCGGCTCGGCGGGGTACGGGTGGCCGCAGCAGGTGTTCGACCAGACGCCGGGGGAGTGGTACTTCTCCAGCGCCCGGCGCTGCAGCAGCAGCCGCCCGGCGTCGTCGAAGAGGAAGACCGAGAAGGCCCGGTGCAGCCGGCCGGGCGCGATGTGGGCGGACAGCTTCTCGGCGGTGCCGATCGTTCTGCCGTCCTCGTCGACCAGCTCCAGCATGATCGGTTCAGCGGTGTCGTCGGAGGCGGGGACCTGGGCCGAGTCCGCGGAGCGGCCCGTGGCTGATGTGATCGGCATTGACCATCCTCGTTGTCGGTCTTCGACCCTCCAGTCTGCCGTACGAGATGCCCACGGGGGCGACCGACGATTCCTCGCCGGGCGTCCGGCCGTGTCCCGCCCGCCCCGGCCCCCCGCGGGCCGGGGCGGGCGGGATCAGTGGCAGAGCCGGGCCTCGTGCGCGGCGTGCCCGCTGGGCTCCAGCTGGAAGGTGCAGTGCTCCACGGCGAAGTGCTCGCCGAGGCATCCCTGCAGGTCGTGCAGCATCTTCTCGTGCCCGGCCGAGTCCAGCGTCGCCGGGTCCACCACCACGTGGGCCGACAGCACCGGCATCCCCGACGTGATCGTCCACATGTGCAGGTCGTGCAGGTCCTCCACGCCCGGCAGCGCCATGATGTGCGCCCGCACCTCGTCCACGTCGACGTTGCGCGGCGCGGCCTCCAGCAGCACGTCCAGCGCCTCGCGCAGCAGCTTCACCGTCCGGGGCACGATCATCAGGCCGATCAGCAGCGAGGCGATCGGGTCGGCCTGCGTCCAGCCGGTCGCCATGATCACCAGTGCGGAGATCACCACGGCCAGCGAGCCCAGCGCGTCGGAGAGGACCTCCAGGAACGCCCCGCGCACATTGAGGCTCTCCTTCTGGCCGCGCATCAGCAGGGCCAGCGAGACGCCGTTGGCCACCACGCCGACCAGACCGAAGACCACCGTCTGCCCGCCCGGCACCTCCGTCGGGTTCGTCAGCCGCTCGACTGCCTCGAAGAGGATGAAGCCGCCGACGCCCAGCAGCAGCAGACAGTTCACCAGCGCCGCGAGGATCTCGGCGCGGGCGTAGCCGTAGGTGCGCCGGCTCGAGGCCGGCCGGCCGGCGAAGTGGATCGCCAGCAGCGCCATCGACACGCCGATCGCGTCCGTCGCCATGTGCCCCGCCTCGGCGAACAGCGCCAGCGAGCCGGTGAGCACGCTGCCGGCGACGTACGCCAACAGGACGGTGAGGGTGATGCCCAGCGCCATCCGCAGCCGGCCCTTGTACGCGGCCGCGGCGGTGCCGCTCGTCCCGGGCGGAGGTCCCCCGTGCGAGTGGCCGTGGTCGTGCCCCGCTCCCATGAATCCCGCCTTTCGCGCAGCGCCCTCGGGCGGGCCGGCGGGTGCCGGCCGAGGCCCAGTGAACTACGGGTGGGGGGTATCGGGCAACGCGGCACTGAACACCGTTGTCATTGCCTCTGACCTGCGACAACGCAGCGCGGGGGTGATCAGCGCAGACGTGCCTCGGGGTGGTGGAGGCACCAGCCCTCCCAGGCCTGTCTCTTATACACAT
>KL569406.1:35383-36701 GCA_000715685.1 Streptomyces lilacinus | reverse complement strand
CGCCAGCCGAGCTCCTTCGCGATCCGCTCGTTCGACGCCACGACACGCGCCGGATCACCCGGACGGCGCGGCCCGACCTCGGCCGTCAGGCCGTCCCGGCCGGTGACCTCGGCGATCAGGTCGGCCATCTCCCGGACGGAGACCCCGCGCCCGGTGCCGACGTTCAGCGTCAGGTCGCCGGTGCCCGGCCGCTCGGCGAGCCGGCGGGCGGCGGCCAGTGGGCGGTGGCCAGGTCCTCGATGTGGATGTAGTCGCGCACGCAGGTGCCGTCGGGGGTGGCGTAGTCGTCGCCGAAGATCCGCGGGCGCTCGCCGCGGGTGACGCGGTCGAACATCATCGGGATGATGTTGAAGACGCCGGTGTCGGCCAGCTCCGGCCGGGCCGCGCCCGCGACGTTGAAGTAGCGCAGGCAGGCCGTCGAGATGCCGTGCGCGGCGCCCGTCGCCCGGACGAGCCACTCGCCCGCCAGCTTGGTCTCGCCGTACGGGTTGATCGGCCGGCAGGGCGTCTCCTCGGTCACGAGGTCCACGTCGGGCATGCCGTAGACGGCCGCCGAGGAGGAGAAGACGAAGCTGCGGATCCCGGCCGCGACCACGGCCTCCAGCAGCACGGTCAGCCCGTGCACGTTCTCCCGGTAGTAGAGCAGGGGCTTCTCCACCGACTCCCCGACCTGCTTCTTCGCCGCCAGGTGCACCACGCCCGTCACCGCGTGCTCGGCGAACGCGCGGTCCAGCAGCTCCCGGTCCAGCACCGAGCCGCGCACCAGCGCGGTGGACTCCGGCAGCCGGGCCGGGACGCCCGAGGACAGGTCGTCCAGGACGACCACCCGCTCCCCGGCCTCCGTCATCGCCCGCGCCACGTGCGCCCCGATGTACCCCGCTCCGCCTGTGATCAGCCACGTCATGACGGCACCCTATTCCAGCCACCCGACGGGAAACGTTTCGTCCGTCCGTGGGAACCGCCGGAACGCGCCACGCGTCCTGTCAGGGGCGGGACGTCCGGGTGCACGTGCGGTGAACGCGGGCTTCCGGTGATCCGATAGCCTCTGCCGACGTGCCGTACGGCGCCGCCCCGCAGCCGGGGCCTGGCGCCACGCCCGCTCCCGGCCACCGCCGGGGGTGCCCCCAGCCCGCCGCCTCGCGCGGCCCGAAGGGGGCTCGTCAGCCGCAAGGAGTGAGTTCGTCTGTCGACCGCCATCCTCACCGGTCCGCCGCCCGCCGGCTCCTCCCTGGAGGAGGACCTGCGGTCGCTCGGCTTCGACGTGCGCACGGCGACCGACGCCGCAGCCGCCGCCGAGGAGCTCGCGACGGTCCCGGCA
>KL569406.1:33943-35110 GCA_000715685.1 Streptomyces lilacinus | reverse complement strand
CGGCGGCCCGCGGCGAGGCCGCGACGCCCGCGGCCGGTGCCGCTCCGGCGGCCCCGGCGGCCGAGGGCGCGGGCCTGCCCGACGCGCTCGCCACCCTGCTCGAAGCCGAAGGCGTCACCGTGCACCGCCCCGAGCTCGGCGTGCTCGTGGCCGCCGTGCCCGAGGACGCGGACGCCCGCGCCAAGACGCTCGCCGAGGTCGAGGCCGTCGACGACGAGGCCGTGCGGCTGCGCAGCGCCGTGAAGTCCCGCGACGGGTTCTTCACCACCTTCTTCATCAGCCCCTACTCGCGCTACATCGCCCGCTGGTGCGCCCGCCGCGGCCTCACCCCCAATCAGGTGACGACCGCCTCGCTGCTGACGGCGCTCATAGCGGCCGGCTGCGCGGCGACCGGCACCCGGCCCGGGTTCGTCGCCGCCGGGGTGCTGCTGATCGCCTCGTTCGTGCTCGACTGCACCGACGGCCAGCTCGCCCGCTACTCCCTGCAGTACTCCACGCTCGGCGCCTGGCTCGACGCGACGTTCGACCGCGCCAAGGAGTACGCCTACTACGCGGGCCTGGCGCTCGGCGCGGCCCGGGGCGGCGACGACGTGTGGGCCCTCGCGCTGGGCGCGATGGTGCTGCAGACCTGCCGGCACGTCGTGGACTTCTCCTTCAACGAGGCGAACCACGACGCCACCGCCAACACCAGCCCCACCGCCGCCCTCTCCGACCGGCTCGACAGCGTCGGCTGGACGGTGTGGGCGCGCCGCATGATCGTGCTGCCCATCGGCGAGCGCTGGGCCCTGATCGCGGTCCTCACCGCGCTCACCACCCCCCGCGTCGTCTTCGTCGTCCTGCTGATCGGCTGCGCCTTCGCCGCCTGCTACACCACGGCCGGCCGCGTCCTGCGCTCGCTCACCCGCAAGGCGAAGCGGACGGACCGCGCCGCCCGGGCGCTGGGGGAGCTCACCGACTCGTTCGTGCTCACGGTGGAACCGGCCCGCCGGACGCCCGGCAAGGCGTACGCCGCGCCCCTGTGGGCACTGGTGGCCGCCGCCATGCTGCTGGTCCGCCCGCTCCTCTTCGACGCCGGCGGCTGGTACACGGTCGGGCAGGCGGTGGCGTACGCCGGCTTCGCGGCCATCGCCGTCCACCACAGCCTCAAGGGCCCCCTCGACTGGCTGG
>KL569406.1:28753-33679 GCA_000715685.1 Streptomyces lilacinus | reverse complement strand
CTGGCTGGTGCCGCCGATCTTCCGCGGCGCCGAGTACGGCATCGTCCTGGGCCTGGCGGCGAAGTCCGACGCCCCCGGCGCGCTGCCCGCGGCTTTCGGGCTGGTCGCCGCGGTCGCCTACCATCACTACGACACGGTGTACCGCATCCGCGGCGGCACCGGCGCACCACCGCGGTGGCTCGTCCGCGCGACCGGCGGGCACGAAGGGCGCGTGCTGGCGGTCACGATCGCCGCCGCCCTCTGGCACGGCCAAGGATTCACGATCGCGCTGACGGTCCTGGCGGCCGGCATCGCACTCCTGGTGCTCAGCGAGAGCATCCGGTTCTGGGTGTCCGCCGGGGCGCCCGCAGTCCACGACGAAACAGGAGAACCCGCATGATCGGCCTCGTGCTGGCCGCCGGCGCCGGACGGCGTCTGCGTCCCTACACCGACACCCTGCCCAAGGCTCTGGTGCCGGTCGGTCCCGCCGGGGCCGAGGAGTCGCTCACCGTTCTCGACCTGACCCTCGGCAACTTCGCCGAGGTCGGCCTGACCGAGGTCGCGATCGTCGTCGGCTACCGCAAGGAGGCCGTGTACGCCCGCAAGGAGGCGCTCGAGGCCAAGTACGGCCTGAAGCTCACCCTGATCGACAACGACAAGGCCGAGGAGTGGAACAACGCCTACTCCCTGTGGTGCGCCCGTGACGTGCTCGGCCGCGGTGTGATCCTCGCCAACGGCGACACCGTCCACCCCGTCTCCGTCGAGAAGACCCTGCTGGCCGCCCGCGGCGACGGCAAGGAGATCATCCTCGCCCTCGACACGGTGAAGCAGCTCGCCGACGAGGAGATGAAGGTCGTCGTGGACCCGGCCAAGGGCGTCCAGAAGATCACCAAGCTGATGGAGCCCTCCGAGGCCACCGGCGAGTACATCGGCGTCACCCTCATCGAGGCCGAGGCCGCCGCCGAGCTGGCCGACGCGCTGAAGGCCACCTTCGAGCGCGACCCGGACCTCTACTACGAGGACGGCTACCAGGAGCTCGTGAACCGCGGCTTCAAGGTCGACGTGGAGCCCATCGGCGACGTGAAGTGGGTCGAGATCGACAACCACGACGACCTCGCCAAGGGCCGGGAGATCGCGTGCCAGTACTGACGAGGCTCATCCCCTCGCCGGTCGTCGTCGACATCCGCGCCGGTGCGCTGAACAACCTGGCCGACGTCCTCGCCGACCAGCGGATCTCCAGCTCCGGCAAGCTGGCCGTCGCCATCAGCGGCGGCTCCGGGGCGCAGCTGCGCGAGCGGCTCGCCCCGGCGCTGCCCGGCGCCTCCTGGTACGAGGTCGGCGGCGGCACCCTCGACGACGCGATCAGGCTCGGCGACCGCATGAAGAAGGGGCACTACGACGCCGTCGTGGGCCTCGGCGGCGGCAAGATCATCGACTGCGCGAAGTACGCCGCCGCACGCGTCGGGCTGCCGCTCGTGGCCGTCGCCACGAACCTCTCCCACGACGGCCTGTGCTCGCCCGTCGCCACCCTCGACAACGACGCGGGCCGCGGCTCGTACGGCGTGCCCAACCCGATCGCCGTCGTCATCGACCTCGACATCATTCGCGAGGCGCCGGTGCGCTACGTCCGCTCGGGCATCGGCGACGCGGTCTCCAACATCTCCTCCGTCGCCGACTGGGAGCTCTCCCACCGCGAGACGGGCGAGGCGATCGACGGGCTGGCCGCCGCCATGGCCCGGCAGGCCGGCGAGGCCGTGCTGCGGCACCCCGGCGGCGTGGGCGACGACGCCTTCCTGCAGGTCCTGGCCGAGGGCCTGGTGCTCACCGGCATCTCGATGTCCGTGGCCGGCGACAGCCGCCCGGCCTCCGGCGCCTGCCACGAGATCAACCACGCCTTCGACCTCCTCTTCCCCAAGCGGGCTGCCAGCCACGGCGAGCAGTGCGGCCTCGGGGCCGCCTTCGCGATGCACCTGCGCGGCGCCCGCGAGGAGTCCGCGCTCATGGTCGAGGTACTGCGGCGGCACGGCCTGCCCGTGCTGCCGGGCGAGATCGGCTTCACCGACGACGAGTTCGTCAAGGTCGTGGAGTACGCGCCGCAGACCCGCCCCGGGCGGTACACCATCCTGGAGCACCTCGACCTCTCCACCGACCAGATCAGGGACGCGTACGCCGACTATGCACAAACCATCAGTCGCTGAACTCCGTCCGGTCGTCCACCCCGAGGGTGTGAAGGACCGGCGCAGTGGCGAGCACTGGATGGGCCGCCTGTACATGCGGGAGATCTCGCTGCGGGTCGACCGCCACCTGGTGAACACCAGGGTCACGCCCAACCAGCTCACCTACCTGATGACCGTCGCGGGCGTCCTCGCGGCCCCGGCCCTGCTGGTGCCGGGGATCACGGGCGCCGTGCTCGGCGTCGTCATGGTCCAGCTCTACCTGCTGCTGGACTGCGTCGACGGCGAGATCGCCCGCTGGAAGAAGCAGTACTCGAACTCCGGGGTGTACCTGGACCGGGTCGGCGCCTACCTGTGCGACGCCGCGGTCCTGGTCGGCCTCGGCCTGCGCGCCGCCGACCTGTGGGGCGGCGGCCGGATCGACTGGCTGTGGGCCTTCCTCGGCACCCTCGCCGCGCTCGGTGCCGTCCTGATCAAGGCCGAGACCGACCTCGTCGCCGTCGCCCGCCACCAGGCCGGGCTGCCGCCGGTCAAGGAGGCGGCGTCCGAGCCGCGCTCCTCCGGCATGGCGCTGGCCCGGAAGGCCGCCGCGGCGCTGAAGTTCCACCGGCTGATCCTCGGGATCGAGGCGTCCCTGCTGATCCTCGTCCTCGCGATCGCGGACGCGAGCAGGGGCGACCTCTTCTTCACCCGCCTGGGCTGCGCGGTCCTCGCGGGCATCGCGCTCCTCCAGACGCTGCTGCACCTGGTGTCCGTCCTGGCCTCGAGCAGGCTGCGATGAGGGCCCCCACGAAGGTCGGCGCGGTCGTCCTGACCATGGGCAACCGCCCCGACGAGCTGCGCGCCCTGCTGGAGTCCGTCGCCAAGCAGACCGGCGACCCCATCGAGGTCGTCGTCGTCGGCAACGGCTCTCCGCTGCCCGAGCTGCACGTGCCGGGGCTGACCGTGCGCACCGTCGAGCTGCCCGAGAACGTGGGCATCCCGGCGGGCCGCAACGTCGGCATCGAGGCCTTCGGGCCCGCCGGCCGGGACGTCGACATCCTGCTCTTCCTCGACGACGACGGGCTGCTGCCGAACCAGGACACGGCCCAGCTGTGCCGGGAGGCCTTCGCGGCCGACCCGAAGCTGGGCATCATCAGCTTCCGCATCGCCGACCCCGACACCGGCGTCACCCAGCGTCGCCACGTGCCGCGGCTGCGGGCCTCCGACCCGATGCGCTCCTCCCGGGTGACCACCTTCCTGGGCGGCGCCAACGCGCTCCGCACCCGGGTCGTGGCCGAGGTCGGCGGGCTGCCGGACGAGTTCTTCTACGCCCACGAGGAGACCGACCTCGCCTGGCGCGCCCTGGACGCGGGCTGGATGATCGACTACCGGGCGGACATGGTCCTGCACCACCCGACCACCGCCCCCAGCCGGCACGCGGTCTACCACCGCATGGTGGCCCGCAACCGGGTCTGGCTCGCCCGCCGCAACCTGCCCGCCCCGCTGGTCCCCCTGTACCTGGGGGTCTGGCTGCTGCTGACCCTGGCCCGGCGGCCCTCGCCGGCCGCGCTGCGCGCGTGGCTCGGCGGCTTCAAGGAGGGGTGGACGACCCCGTGCGGTCCTCGCCGGCCGATGAAGTGGCGTACCGTGTGGCGCCTGACCCGACTGGGTCGCCCTCCCGTGATCTGACAAGCTCGTGTCTGAGAGCACCGGGCGCGGACCGGGGTTACCCCCTCGGCAGCGCACCTTGAGGACGAAAGTGTCAATTGTGAGCGAGACAACGCACGACGGTGCGGTCGCCGTGAGTGCCCCGCCGTCGCCGGACGACGGCCTGTCCGCCGCCGAGCTGGCCAAGAAGTACGGCCTGGCGGTCAGCGGTGCCCGGCCGGGTCTGGCCGAGTACGCGCGGCAGCTGTGGGAGCGGCGGCACTTCATCGTGGCGTTCTCCCGGGCCAAGCTGACGGCCCAGTACAGCCAGGCCAAGCTCGGCCAGGTGTGGCAGGTGGCGACGCCGCTGCTGAACGCCGTGGTGTACTTCTTCATCTTCGGCGTGCTCATGGGCGCCCACGGCAGCATGTCGCGGAGCACCTACATCCCCTTCCTGGTGACGGGCGTCTTCGTCTTCACCTTCACCCAGAGCTCGGCGCTGGCCGGCGTCCGGGCGATCGCCGGGAACCTGGGCCTGGTACGGGCCCTGCACTTCCCACGGGCCGCGCTGCCGGTCTCCTTCGCCCTGCAGCAGCTCCAGCAGCTGCTGTACTCGATGATCGTGCTGGCCCTGCTGCTGGTCGGTTTCGGGCACATGCCCGGGCCGTCCTGGCTGCTGATCCTCCCGACCCTGACCTTGCAGTTCGTCTTCAACACGGGCCTGGCGCTGATCCTGGCCCGGATGGGCAGCAAGACCCCGGACCTGGCCCAGCTGCTGCCGTTCGTGCTGCGCACCTGGATGTACGCCTCCGGTGTGATGTACAGCCTGGCCGACCAGCTCAAGAAGGCTCACGCGCCGCACTGGCTGATCGACGTGCTGGGGGCGAACCCGGCGGCCGTCTACATCGACCTGATGCGCTTCTCCCTGATCGACGGCTTCGGCGCGAACAAGCTGCCGCCGCACGTGTGGGCGCTGGCGGGCGGCTGGGCGCTGCTGCTGGGCGTCGGGGGCTTCGTCTACTTCTGGAAGGCTGAGGAGCGTTACGGCCGTGGCTGAACAGAACAGCATGGACAGGACCGCCGGGCGCGTGCCCACCGTGATCGCGGACGACGTCCACATCGTCTACCTGTCTCTTATACACAT
>KL569406.1:24416-28503 GCA_000715685.1 Streptomyces lilacinus | reverse complement strand
TGTGTATAAGAGACAGGCCCTGAACCGCATCGTCCGGCGCAAGCCGAGCGCCGGCGCCCGCGAGGTGCACGCCGTCAAGGGGGTGAGCTTCACCGCCTACCGCGGCGAGGCCATCGGCCTGATCGGCTCCAACGGCTCCGGCAAGTCGACCCTGCTCAAGGCGATCGCCGGGCTGCTGCCCGCCGAGCGCGGCAAGGTCTACACCGACGGCCAGCCCTCGCTGCTGGGCGTCAACGCGGCGCTGATGAACGACCTGACCGGCGAGAAGAACGTGATGCTCGGCGGGCTGGCCATGGGCATGTCCCGGGAGCAGATCAGGGAGCGCTATCAGGACATCGTCGACTTCTCGGGGATCAACGAGAAGGGCGACTTCATCACGCTGCCCATGCGCACGTACTCCTCCGGCATGGCGGCCCGGCTCCGCTTCTCCATCGCCGCGGCCAAGGACCACGACGTGCTGATGATCGACGAGGCGCTGGCCACCGGCGACCGGGCGTTCCAGAAGCGCTCCGAGGCCCGCATCCGCGAGCTGCGCAAGGAGGCCGGCACGGTCTTCCTGGTCAGCCACAACAACAAGTCGATCCGGGACACCTGCGACCGGGTGCTGTGGCTGGAGCGCGGAGAGCTGCTCATGGACGGGCCGACCGACGAGGTCGTGCGGGCCTACGAGAAGGAGACGGCCCGCTGACGTTCCGGTATCGGTTCAGGGCCCCCGCCGGCGCGCTTTCCGGCGGGGGCCTTGACCCTTCCGTAACGCTCAACTGGCTTGTTGGCAGGGTTGATTCGGCCCTCGCGTGGCATGGTATGGATCACGTACGCACCCCGGCGAGCGTCGGACGCCTGTACGGCGTACGCTGTAGCCTGCTCTTTTGCGGCCGTTTTGCGGCTGTTTCACGGCGGGCGCGGCGGAGGCCGCGCGGCTTCGCCGGCCGGGGTGCCACAGGGGGTGGCCCGGGAAGGAGGCCAGGGGCACGGCCCGCCCGGCGGCGTGTCCGAAATAGGATGTTCTGGGTCGGCAGTGTAGAACGGGAGATGTGACGGCAATGGCTGTATGGGCTGCGGGGCCTCTCCAGATCCGAGACGCGTACGCCGTCCCCGGTCCGGGCAGCCCGCGATGACCGCGGGGACGGACGCGCACGCGCGCGCCGTGCTCGACAAGGCCGCGCACGAGAACTTCCCCGTGGCGCCCTTCTTCGTGCCGCGCGCCTGGCGAGCCGATCTCATGGCGATCTACGGCTACGCCCGCCTCGTCGACGACATCGGCGACGGCGACCTCGCCCCCGGCGGCCGCGACGCCGAGCTCCTGGGCCTCGACCGGGAGCAGACCGACGACCGGCTCACCATGCTCGACGCCTTCGAGGCCGACCTCCACCGCGTCTTCGACCGCACCGGGACCGGCCCCCGGCACCCCCTGCTGCTGCGCCTGCGCCCGACCGTCCGCCGCTGCGGCCTGACCCCCGAGCCCTTCCTCGGCCTGATCGAGGCCAACCGCCAGGACCAGCGGGTGCGCCGCTACGAGACCTGGGAGGACCTGCTCGCCTACTGCGAGCTGTCCGCCAACCCCGTCGGCCGCCTCGTCCTCGGCATCACCGGCACCGCGAGCCCCGAGCGGATCCGCCGCTCGGACGCGGTCTGCACCGCCCTGCAGATCGTCGAGCACCTGCAGGACGTCGCCGAGGACCTCCGGCGCGACCGCGTCTACCTCCCCGCCGAGGACCTGCGACGCTTCCGCGTCACCGAGTCCGACCTCGCCCTGCCGACCGGCGGCGCGTCAGTGCGCGCCCTGGTCGCGTACGAGGCCGAACGCGCCGGGCGCCTGCTGAATGAAGGGACCCCCCTGGTGGGTAGCGTCCACGGCAGGCTCAAGCTGTTGCTCGCGGGGTTCGTGGGCGGGGGGAGGGCCGCACTCCGTGCGGTCTCCGCCGCGGGGCACGACGTTCTCCCCGGACCGCCCAAGCCCACCAAGCTCAGCCTGCTGCGCGAGGTGGGGGCGACACTGCGAAGAGAGGGGTGAGCGGGACCGTGAACGGAACGCCACACGCGTCGCCGCCGGTACTCGCCGCGTACAGCTACTGCGAGGCCGTCACCGGACAGCAGGCCGGCAACTTCAGCTACGGCATCAGACTGCTGCCGGCCGCCAAGCGACGGGCCATGTCGGCGCTGTACGCCTTCTCCCGGCGCGTCGACGACATCGGCGACGGCCCCCTGGACGCCGAGTCCAAGCGGCAGCGGCTCGAGGAGGCCCGCACGACGCTGGACCGGATCCGGGCCGGCGACATCGACGAGGACGACACCGACCCGGTGGCCGTCGCGCTCGCGCACGCCGTGCGCCGCTTCCCCATCCCCATCGGCGGCCTCGACGAGCTCATCGACGGCGTCCAGATGGACGTGCGCGGCGAGACCTACGAGACGTGGGACGACCTCGCCCGGTACTGCCGCTGCGTCGCGGGTGCCATCGGACGGCTCTCGCTGGGCGTCTTCGGCACCGTGCCCGGCGCCCGGGACGCCGCCCGCGCCCCCGAGTACGCCGACACCCTCGGCCTCGCCCTGCAGCTCACCAACATCCTGCGCGACGTCCGCGAGGACGCGGCCAACGGCCGCAGCTACCTCCCCGCCGAGGACCTCGCGAAGTTCGGCTGCTCGGCCGGCTTCCACTCCGCCCGGCCCCCGGCCGGCGCGGACTTCACGGGCCTCGTGCGCTTCGAGGTCCGGCGCGCCCGCGCGCTGTTCGCCGAGGGCATGAAGCTGCTGCCCATGCTCGACCGGCGCAGCGGCGCCTGCGTCGCCGCCATGTCCGGCATCTACCGCCGGCTGCTCGAGCGCATCGCCGAGGAGCCGCAGGCCGTGCTGCGCGGGCGGGTCTCGCTGCCCGGCCGCGAGAAGGCATTCGTCGCCGTCCGCGGGCTGTCCGGCTACGACGCGCGCAGCGTCCACCGGCAGACCGCCAGGGGGCGCGCTTGATGACCGCCGCCCCCACGCGCCGCGGCCGCTCGGCTGCCGGCAAGCGGTGTGCAACCCTCCGTCCGGCGATCGCGTCCCTGACAGCAGCCGAGGGGAAGGGCGCATGACAGCAGAGACGACCACCCGGCCCGACCGGCTCCGCGCAGACGAGGCAGGCCGCCCCGAGGGGGCGGCCGCGGTAGTGATCGGGGGCGGGCTCGCCGGCATCACCGCCGCGCTCGAGCTCGCCGACGCCGGCGTGCGGGTCACCCTCCTCGAGGGCCGCCCCCGCCTGGGCGGCCTCGCCTTCTCGTTCCAGCGCGGCGGCCTCGCCGTCGACAACGGCCAGCACGTCTACCTGCGCTGCTGCACCGCCTACCAGTGGTTCCTCGAGCGCGTCGAGGGCCTGCACCTCGCCCCGCTGCAGGACCGGCTCGACGTGCCCGTCCTCGACGTCGGCCACCCCTCCGGCCGGCCCCGCCTGGGCAGACTCCGGCGGGCCGCCCTGCCCGTGCCGCTGCACCTGGCGGCCAGCCTCGCCACGTACCCGCACCTCTCGCTCGCCGAGCGGGCCAAGGTCGGCCGGGCCGCCCTGGCCCTCGGCGGCCTCGACCCGCTCGACCCCGCCCTCGACGGCGTCGACTTCGGAACCTGGCTGCGCCGCCGCGGCCAGTCCGCCCGTACCGTCGAGGCGCTGTGGGACCTGGTCGGCATCGCCACCCTCAACGCCACCGCCGACCAGGCCTCGCTCGGCCTGGCCGCCATGGTCTTCAAGACCGGGCTGCTCTCCGCCCCCGGCGCCGCCGACATCGGCTGGGCCCGCGTCCCCCTGGGCGAGCTGCACCACACCCGGGCCCGCGCCGCCCTCGACCGGGCCGGCGTCCGCACCGCCCTGCGCACCCGCGCCACCGGCATCACCCGGCGCCCCGACGGCGGCTGGCACGTCACCACCGAGGCCGGCCCCGGCACCGGCGAGCGGCTCGAGGCCGACACCGTCGTCCTCGCCGTGCCCCAGCGGGAGACCCACGCCCTGCTGCCCGAGGGCGCCCTGGACGACCCCGACCGGCTGCTCGCCATCGGCACCGCGCCCATCCTCAACCTCCACGTCGTCTACGACCGCAAGGTCCTGCGGCTGTCTCTTATACAC
>KL569406.1:22792-24125 GCA_000715685.1 Streptomyces lilacinus | reverse complement strand
CCCGGTGCAGTGGGTCTTCGACCGCACCGACTCCTCCGGGCTCGCCGCCACCGACCCCGGCGCCCAGTACCTCGCCGTCTCCCAGTCCGCCGCGCAGGACGACATCGACCGGCCCGTGGCCGAGCTGCGCGAGCGCTACCTCCCCGAGCTCGAGCGGCTGCTGCCGGGCGCCCGGGGAGCCGGCGTGCGGGACTTCTTCGTCACCCGGGAGCGCACGGCGACGTTCGCGCCCTCCCCGGGCGTCGGCCGGCTGCGGCCGGACGCCCCCACGAACGCGCCCGGCCTCTACCTGGCCGGTGCGTGGACCGCCACCGGCTGGCCCGCGACCATGGAGAGCGCGGTGCGCAGCGGTCTGAACGCCGCCGGCGCGGCCCTCTCCGAGCTCGGCCGACCGCACCACCACCCCCTGCGGGAGGCGGCGGTATGAACCAGCGAGCCCTCAAGGCGCGCGTCCCCGCGAGCGGGACGCGTACGAGCACGACCACCAGAGGAGAGACCGTGACATCGGCGATCCCAGCTGTCGACACCGCAGGCGTCCGCGCCCTGCTGGAGCGCGGACGGACGCTTGCCACGCCGGTGCTGCGTGCCGCCGTGGCCAGGCTCGCGGCACCCATGGACACCGTCGCCGCCTACCACTTCGGGTGGATCGACATCGAGGGGCGGCCGACCGACGGCGATCAGGGCAAGGCCGTACGCCCCGCCCTCGCCCTGCTGTCGGCCGAGGCCGCCGGCGCGCCCGCCGCGACGGGCATCCCCGGCGCCGTGGCCGTCGAGCTCGTGCACAACTTCTCGCTGCTCCACGACGACCTCATGGACGGCGACGAGCAGCGCCGCCACCGCGACACCGTCTGGAAGGCCTACGACCCCGCCCAGGCCATCCTCGTCGGCGACGCCCTCTTCGCCCTGGCCAACGAGGTCCTGCTCGAGCTGGGCACCGTCGAGGCCGGCCGCGCCACCCGCCGGCTGACCACGGCCACCCGCAAGCTCATCGACGGCCAGGCCCAGGACATCTCCTACGAGCACCGCGAGCGGGTCACCGTCGCGGAGTGCCTGGAGATGGAGGGCAACAAGACCGGCGCCCTGCTGGCCTGCGCGGTCTCCATCGGCGCCGTCCTCGGCGGCGCCGACGACCGCACCGCCGACATCCTGGAGGCCTACGGCTACCACCTCGGCCTCGCCTTCCAGGCCGTCGACGACCTGCTCGGCATCTGGGGCGACCCGGAGGCCACCGGCAAGCAGACCTGGAGCGACCTGCGCCAGCGCAAGAAGTCCCTCCCGGTGGTCGCCGCCCTCGCGGCCGGCGGTCCCGCCTCCGAGCGGCTCCCCCCCCCCC
>KL569406.1:20263-22547 GCA_000715685.1 Streptomyces lilacinus | reverse complement strand
GGCGGTCCCGCCTCCGAGCGGCTCGCCGCCATGCTCGCCGCCGACGCCAAGCTCACCGACGCCCAGCTGGCCGACTTCGACGAGGCGGAGTTCGCCACCCGCGCCGCGCTCATCGAGGAGGCCGGCGGCCGGGAGTGGACCTCCCAGGAGGCCCGCCGCCAGCACGCCACCGCCATCGAGGCCCTCAGCGGCGTCGACATGCCCGCGGAAGTCCGCGCGCAGCTCACCGCGCTCGCCGACTTCGTCGTCGTACGAAAGAGTTGATTGCCATCAACCCGATCTAGCCCATCGCGGTCGCCGGCCGGTGCCTTTGTGCGGCACCGGCCGACGGAACCCCCAGTACGGCAGTCACAGCAGTACGGCAGAGAAGAAACTCACTGCATTAGGGGAAGCCATGACAGCGACGACCGACGGCACCGGGGCGCATCCGCCCCGCGCAGCCGAGGCCGACAAGAGCACAACCGTTCTGCCCGGGACGACGGCCCCCACCGGGTCCCCGAAGACGCGCGAGGCCGCCGCCCGCGCCGTCGAGCGCGCCACCGCGCACCTCCTCGCCCGCCAGGACCCCCAGGGCTGGTGGAAGGGCGACCTGGAGACCAACGTCACCATGGACGCCGAAGACCTGATGCTGCGCCAGTTCCTCGGCATCGGCGACGAGCGGACCACCGAGGCCGCCGCCCGCTTCATCCGCTCGCGGCAGCGCCCCGACGGCACCTGGGCCACCTTCCACGGCGGCCCCCCCGAGCTCTCCGCGACCGTCGAGGCCTACGTCGCCCTCCGACTCGCCGGCGACGCCCCCGAGGACACCCACATGGCCGCCGCCGCCGCGTGGGTCCGCGAGCAGGGCGGCATCGCCGCCTCCCGGGTCTTCACCCGGATCTGGCTGGCGCTCTTCGGCTGGTGGCGGTGGGAGGACCTCCCCGAGCTCCCGCCCGAGCTCATGTTCCTGCCGAAGTGGGTCCCCCTCAACATCTACGACTTCAGCCAGTGGGCCCGGCAGACCATCGTGCCGCTCACCGTCGTCTCCGCGCTGCGCCCCGTACGGCCCGCGCCCTTCGACCTCGACGAGCTGCACACGAACCCCCGCCGGCCGAACCCGCCGCGCCCGCTCGCCCCCGCCACCAGCTGGGAGGGCCTCTTCCAGCGCCTGGACAAGGCGCTGCACGCCTACCACCGCTTCCCCCTCATCCCGCTGCGCCGCGCCGCGCTGAACGCCGCGGCCCGCTGGATCGTCGAGCGTCAGGAGAACGACGGCTGCTGGGGCGGCATCCAGCCCCCCGCCGTGTACTCGATCATCGCCCTCCACCTCCTCGGCCACGACCTCGGCCACCCGGTGCTGCGCGCGGGCCTGGAGTCGCTGGACCGTTTCGCCGTCTGGCACGAGGACGGCCCGGACGGCGCCCCCGTCCGCATGATCGAGGCCTGCCAGTCCCCGGTGTGGGACACCTGCCTGGCCGTGACCGCCCTCGCCGACGCCGGCGTGGCCGCCGACCACCCGGCGCTGGTGAAGGCCGCCGACTGGCTGCTGGACGAGCAGATCCTGCGCTCCGGCGACTGGGCCGTGCGCCGGCCCCACCTGGCCCCGGGCGGCTGGGCCTTCGAGTTCCACAACGACGTCTACCCCGACGTGGACGACACCGCCGAGGTCGTCCTCGCCCTCGAACGGGTCCGGCACCCCGACCCCGACCGCCTCGAGGCGGCCGTGCGGCGGGCCGCCCGCTGGACGGTGGGCATGCGGTCGAAGAACGGCGCGTGGGGCGCCTTCGACGCCGACAACACCAGCCCCTTCCCCAACCGGCTGCCGTTCTGCGACTTCGGCGAGGTGATCGACCCGCCCTCCGCCGACGTCACCGCGCACGTGGTGGAGATGCTGGCCGTCCTCGGCAAGCAGCACGACCCGCGCACCCGGCGCGGCATCGAGTGGCTGCTGGCCGAACAGGAGGAGTCCGGGGCCTGGTTCGGCCGCTGGGGCGTGAACTACGTCTACGGCACCGGGTCCGTGGTGCCCGCCCTCGTCGCCGCCGGCCTGCCCGGCTCCCACCCCGCGATCCGCCGCGCCGTGTCCTGGCTGGAGAGTGTGCAGAACCCCGACGGCGGCTGGGGCGAGGACCTGCGCTCCTACCGCGACCCCGAGTGGACCGGCCGGGGCGCCTCCACGGCCTCCCAGACCGCCTGGGCGCTGCTGGCCCTGCTGGCCGCCGGCGAGCGGGACGGCGAGGCCGCCGAGCGGGGCGTGCAGTGGCTGGCCGACACGCAGCGCGAGGACGGCTCCTGGGACGAGCCG
>KL569406.1:17740-20002 GCA_000715685.1 Streptomyces lilacinus | reverse complement strand
CTCCTGGGACGAGCCGTACTTCACTGGCACCGGCTTCCCCTGGGACTTCTCCATCAACTACCACCTGTACCGGCAGGTCTTCCCGCTCACCGCGCTCGGCCGGTACGTGCACGGCGAGCCCTTCTCCGCCGATCGGCCGGCGAGCCGATGAACCACGGCACGGGCCGGCCCGTCCCCGCACCGCTGCTGGTCGCCTGCGCGCTCGGCATCGAGCGCCTGGCCCTGCGCGCCGGCCTGCGCGGTGCCGCCGGTCCCGTGACCGTCCTGCGCACCGGCATGGGGCCGCAGGCCGCCGCCCGTGCCGTCACCCGGGCGCTGGAGGAGGACGCGGAGCCCGGCTCCCCGCCGTACGCCGCCGTCGTCGCCACCGGCTTTCCGCCGTCGTCGCCACCGGCTTCTGCGCCGGCCTCGCGCCCGGCATGCACCCCGGCGACCTGGTCGTCGCCGACGAGACCCGCGACCCGGAGGGGCGCACCGAGTGCGCCGGCGTGGAGCTGCTCGCCAAGGAGCTGGCCCGCGTGGCGCCCCGGCGCGTCGTCCACATCGGGCCGCTGGTCGGCTCCGACCACGTCGTGCGCGGCGCGGAGCGCGCCGCCCTGCACGCCTCCGGCGCGCTGGCGGTGGACATGGAGTCCGCGGCCACGCTCCGAAGCGCCGTGCGGGCCGGAGCCCGCCCGGTTGCGGCCGTAAGAGTGGTCGTGGACGCTCCAGAACACGAACTTGTGCGAATCGGGACGCTGCGAGGGGGAATATCTGCCTTCCGCGTACTGCGCACCGTCCTTCCGGCTTTTTTCGAATGGCACCGTTCTTTGCTGCTCCCCAGGAGGTGAGCCAGATGGCCATGCCGCTGCGCCAGACCATCAGGGTCGGGACATACCTGTTTGAACAGAAGCTGCGGCGGCGGGAGAAGTTCCCGCTGATCGTCGAACTTGAGCCGCTGTTCGCCTGCAACCTCAAGTGCGAGGGCTGCGGGAAGATCCAGCACCCCGCCGGCGTGCTCAAGCAGCGCATGCCGGTGGCCCAGGCCGTGGGCGCGGTGCTGGAATCCGGCGCCCCGATGGTCTCCATCGCCGGCGGCGAACCCCTGATGCACCCCCAGATCGACGAGATCGTCCGCCAATTGGTCGCCCGACGGAAATACGTCTTCCTCTGCACCAACGCCCTGTTGATGCGGAAGAAGATGGAGAAGTTCACGCCCTCTCCCTACTTCGCGTTCGCGGTGCACATCGACGGGCTGCGCGAGCGGCACGACCAGTCGGTGGCCAAGGAGGGCGTCTTCGACGAGGCGGTGGAGGCCATCAAGGAGGCCAAGCGGCGCGGCTTCCGCGTCACCACCAACTCCACGTTCTTCAACACCGACACCCCCCAGACCGTCGTCGAGGTGCTCAACTACCTCAACGACGAACTGCGCGTCGACGAGATGATGATCTCGCCCGCCTACGCCTACGAGAAGGCCCCCGACCAGGAGCACTTCCTGGGCGTCGAGCAGACCCGGGAGCTGTTCCGGAAGGCCTTCTCCGGCGGCAACCGGCGCCGCTGGCGGCTCAACCACAGCCCGCTCTTCCTCGACTTCCTCGAGGGCAAGGCCGACTTCCCGTGCACGGCCTGGGCGATCCCCAACTACTCCCTCTTCGGCTGGCAGCGCCCCTGCTACCTGATGAGCGACGGCTACGTCCCCACGTACCGGCAGCTGATCGAGGAGACCGACTGGGAGAAGTACGGCCGCGGCAAGGACCCCCGGTGCGCCAACTGCATGGCCCACTGCGGCTACGAGCCGACGGCCGTCCTGGCCACCATGGGCTCCCTCAAGGAGTCCCTGCGCGCCGCCCGCGAGACCGTCTCCGGAAACCGGGGCTGACGGCCGTGGCCACCACGGAGCCGGTCTCCCTCGGCCTCCCCGCCGTCCCCGGCCGGCCGCTCGCCGTGCGCCGCCCCTCGCGGCGCATCCAGGTCGGCCGGGTGGCGGTCGGCGGGGACGCGCCGATCTCGGTGCAGTCGATGACGACGACGGTCACGGCCGACGTCGGCGCGACGCTGCAGCAGATCGCCGAGCTGACGGCCTCCGGCTGCCAGATCGTCCGGGTGGCCTGCCCCTCGCAGGACGACGCGGACGCGCTGCCCGAGATCGCCAGGAAGTCGCAGATCCCGGTGATCGCGGACATCCACTTCCAGCCGAAGTACGTCTTCGCCGCCATCGACGCGGGCTGCGCCGCCGTGCGGGTGAACCCGGGGAACATCCGCCAGTTCGACGACAAGGTCAAG
>KL569406.1:17140-17540 GCA_000715685.1 Streptomyces lilacinus | reverse complement strand
CAGTTCGACGACAAGGTCAAGGAGATCGCCAAGGCGGCCTCCGACGCCGGCACCCCCATCCGCATCGGCGTGAACGCCGGGTCGCTGGACCGGCGGCTGCTGGAGAAGTACGGCAAGGCCACCCCCGAGGCCCTCGTCGAGTCGGCCCTGTGGGAAGCCTCCCTCTTCGAGGAGCACGGGTTCCGCGACATCAAGATCTCGGTCAAGCACAACGACCCGGTCGTGATGGTCAACGCCTACCGCCAGCTCGCCGCCCAGTGCGACTACCCCCTCCACCTCGGCGTCACCGAGGCCGGCCCCGCCTTCCAGGGCACGATCAAGTCGGCCGTGGCCTTCGGCGCCCTGCTCTCCGAGGGCATCGGCGACACCATCCGCGTCTCCCTCTCCGCGCCGCCCGCGG
>KL569406.1:15768-16914 GCA_000715685.1 Streptomyces lilacinus | reverse complement strand
GCGTCTCCCTCTCGGCCCCGCCGGCCGAGGAGATCAAGGTCGGCATCCAGATCCTGGAGTCCCTCAACCTCCGCCAGCGCCGCCTCGAGATCGTCTCCTGCCCGTCCTGCGGCCGTGCCCAGGTCGACGTCTACAAGCTCGCCGAGGAGGTCACCGCCGGCCTGGAGGGCATGGAGGTGCCGCTGCGCGTCGCCGTCATGGGCTGCGTCGTCAACGGCCCCGGCGAGGCCCGCGAGGCCGACCTGGGCGTCGCCTCCGGTAACGGCAAGGGCCAGATCTTCGTGAAGGGCGAGGTCATCAAGACCGTCCCCGAGTCCAAGATCGTGGAGACCCTCATCGAAGAGGCGATGAAGATCGCCGAGCAGATGGAGAAGGACGGCGTCGCCTCCGGCGAGCCCAGCGTCAGCGTCGCCGGCTGAGCCGAGCGCCCGGACCGTCTCGCCGGTGCCCCGCCCGTCACCACGGGCGGGGCACCGTCGTATCGGCGGCATGACAGGTACGCGCGGAGGACGGGGAGGTACAGTGCCAGGACCTACATTTCCCGGCCCCCGGCCCGCGACGGTGAGGCAATCCGACACGTGCTGACGACGACCACCACCAAGGTCCTGGAGCCCGGCGAACTCGACGCCGCCCTCGCCGTCCTCGACCGGGAACCGGTCGCGAACGCCTTCGTCGCCGCACGCGTCCGCGTCGCCGGCCTGGACCCCTGGCGGCTCGGCGGCGAGATGTGGGGCTGGTACGCCGGCGGCCGCCTGGAGTCGCTCTGCTACGCCGGCGCCAACCTCGTCCCCATCTGCGCCGGCCCCGAGGCCGTACGGGCCTTCGCCGACCGCGCACGCCGGGCCGGCCGCCGCTGCTCCTCCATCGTCGGCCCCGCCGAGTCCACGGCCGCGCTCTGGTCCCTCCTCGAGCCCCACTGGGGGCCGGCCCGCGAGGTCCGCGCCCACCAGCCGCTCATGGTCACCCGCACCATGCCCGCCGACATCGAGCCCGACCCGCTCGTCCGCCGCATCCGCAAGGACGAGATGGACCTGATCATGCCGGCGTGCGTGGCCATGTTCACCGAGGAGGTCGGCGTCTCGCCGCTCGCCGGGGACGGCGGTCTGCTCTACCAGGCCCGCGTCGCCGAGCTCGTCGGCTCCGGCC
>KL569406.1:12740-15507 GCA_000715685.1 Streptomyces lilacinus | reverse complement strand
CCAGGCCCGCGTCGCCGAGCTCGTCGGCTCCGGCCGCTCCTTCGCCCGCGTCGAGGACGGCCGCGTCGTCTTCAAGGCCGAGATCGGCGCCGCCACGGACCGCGCCTGCCAGATCCAGGGCGTCTGGGTCGCCCCCGAGCACCGCGGCCGGGGCCTGTCCGTGACCGGCATGGCCGCCGTGCTGCGGCACGCCCTGCGGGAGGTCGCGCCGGTCGTGAGCCTCTACGTCAACGACTACAACACCGCGGCGCGCGCCACGTACCGCCGGGTGGGCTTCGAGGAAGTCGGCGCGTTCATGAGCGTCCTGTTCTGATGAGGGCCGGCCGGCGGCGGACCTGCGGGTAGCCTCGCCGCATGGATGACATCGTGGTCGGGCCGCTCGACCTCGCCGCGCGGGTGGACGAGGCGCTGGCCGTGCAGGCCGTCGCCTTCGGGCTGACGCCCGAGGAGGTCGGCGTCCGGCGCCACATCGTGCTGCGCCACCTCACCTCGCCCGGCGCCCGGGCGCTCGGCGCCACCACGCCCGAGGGGCGGCTCGTGGGCTTCGTCTACGGCATGCCGAACGACCGACGGCACTGGTGGTCCATGGTGGTCGAGCCCTATCTGCGCGCCAACGGCCACGAGGGCTGGCTCGACGACTCCTTCGTCATCACCGAGCTGCACGTCCACCCCGCCTTCCAGAACCGGCGCGTCGGCCGGCGCCTGATCACCACGATCACGGACACGGCGGACGAGCCGCGCTCGATCCTCTCCGCCGTCGACAAGGACAGCCCGGCCCGCGCGCTCTACCGCAAGCTCGGCTACCGCGACCTGGCCCGGCACGTGGTCTTCCCGAGCGCGCCCAGCCCGTACGCGGTGATGGGGGCGCCGCTGCCGCTGCTGGGCCGATGAACCGGGGGCGACAAAACCGGTTCTGCCCCCGCGACGGCAGCGGCTAATGTCCTGGCCATCGTTCCTCGTACGCCCGTACGCCCCGCACGCAGGAGACCACCATGCCCCACGTCCAGCGCATGTCCACGACGCTGCTCAAGACACTGCGCGACGACCCGGCCGACGCGGAGACCGCCAGCCACAAGCTGCTGGTCCGCGCCGGATACGTGCGCCGCTCCTCGGCGGGGGTGTGGACCTGGCTGCCGCTCGGCAAGAAGGTCCTGGACAACGTGGCGCGCGTCGTGCGCGAGGAGATGGACGCCATCGGCGGCCAGGAGGTCCTGCTCCCCGCCCTGCTGCCCAAGGAGCCGTACGAGACGAGCGGGCGCTGGGAGGAGTACGGCGACCTGCTCTTCCGGCTCAAGGACCGCAAGGGCGCGGACTATCTCCTCGGGCCCACGCACGAGGAGATCTTCACGCTGACGGTCAAGGACCAGTGCACGTCCTACAAGGACCTGCCGGTGACGCTCTATCAGATCCAGACCAAGTACCGCGACGAGGCCCGCCCCCGCTCGGGCGTGCTGCGCGGGCGCGAGTTCCAGATGAAGGACTCCTACTCCTTCGACACCACCGACGAGGGGCTCGAGCGCTCCTACGCGCTGCACCGCGCCGCGTACACGCGCATCTTCGAACGCCTCGGCCTGGACTACCGGATCGTCTCCGCCGTCTCCGGCGCGATGGGCGGCTCGGCGTCCGAGGAGTTCCTGGCCCCGGCGGCGGCCGGCGAGGACACGTTCGTCGACTGCCCGAAGTGCGAATTCGCCGCCAACACGGAGGCGGTGACCACGGTCGTGGCCCCCGCCGACCCCTCCGGGCACGGCCCGGTGGAGGAGCTGGACACCCCCGACACCCCCACCATCGAGACCCTCGCCGCCCACCTGGGCGTGCCCGCGTCGGCGACGCTGAAGAACCTGCTCGTCAAGGTCGACGGCGAGATCACGGCCGTCGGCGTCCCCGGCGACCGCGAGGTCGACCTGGGCAAGCTGGGGGAGCACCTGGCGCCCGCCGTCGTGGAGTTGGTCACCGCCGAGGACTTCGTCGGCCGCCCCGAGCTCGTACGCGGCTACGTCGGCCCGCAGGGCCTGGACGTGCCGTACATCGCCGACCCGCGGGTGGCTCCCGGCACGGCCTGGGTCACCGGCGCCAACAAGCCGGACACGCACGCGCGGAACGTGGTGTGCGGGCGGGACTTCACCGTCGACCGCTACCTCGACGTCGTCGTGGTCGAGCCGGGCGACCCGTGCCCGCGCTGCGGGGCGGGCCTCGAGATGGGCCGGGCGATCGAGATCGGCCACATCTTCCAACTCGGCCGCAAGTACGCCGACGCGTTCGGCCTCGACGTCCTCGGGCCCGAGGGCAAGCCGGTGCGGGTCACGATGGGGTCGTACGGGATCGGTGTCTCCCGTGCCGTGGCCGCGCTGGCCGAGCAGACGCATGACGGGGCGGGGTTGTGCTGGCCGCGCGAGGTCGCTCCCGCGGACGTCCACGTGGTGGCTGCCGGCAAGGCCGTCCAGATCGAACTGGCCACCGGGCTCGCGGAGCGGCTTGCGGAGGCCGGGGTTCGGGTCCTTCTCGACGACCGGACCGGGGTCTCGCCGGGCGTGAAGTTCACGGATGCCGAACTGATCGGCGTGCCGACGATTTTGATCGTGGGGCGGGGGGCGCCGCAGGGCGTGGTGGAGCTCAAGGACCGGCGGACGGGGGAGCGGGAGGAATTGCCGCTGGACGAGGCCGTTGCCCGGGTGCGGGCTTTGGCCTGACGGCTGTCCTAACTGGGGCTCCGCCCCAGACCCCGGTCCTCAAACGCCGGACGGGCTGACAAAGTCAGCCCGTCCGG
>KL569406.1:11993-12434 GCA_000715685.1 Streptomyces lilacinus | reverse complement strand
CGCGAAGCGCGGTCCGGGGGGCTGGGGGAGGGACCGGGGCCCCACACCCAGCCGTCAGATCATCCCGGCGAACTCCAAAAGGAGTTCGCCCGGCGCCGGCGCGCCCGTGGCCAGGGCGTGGAGGCCGGCCTCCACCGCCCGGAAAAGCGTCCAGCCGCGCAGCCGATCCGCGTCGACCTCGAGGGATTCGGCCAGTTTGCCGATCCGTCGTCGCGCCCCCGCCGCCGCCCCCGGCGACGCCAGCAGCGTGTCGAGCCGGTCCCGCACCAGCCACGCCAGGTCGTACGCCCGCTCGCCGACCAGCGGCCTCGGCGCGATGGCCAGCCACGGCGCACGGTCGGCGGCGAGCACCGTGCCCTGGTGGTACTCGCCGTGCAGCAGCACGGGCGGTTCGGCCTCGTCGGCCGTCAGCCGCTCTCTGTCTCTTATACACATCTCTGA